>PKYW01000043.1:0-23551 GCA_003132805.1 Candidatus Dormiibacterota bacterium
TCGGCGACGGCGTCATCGGCGGCGAGAATATCGACGATGTCGCGGCCCGCGCGCGGCGTGTGATCGCACGCGCACGAGCAATCGACGGCGACGTGCTCCTCTTCGGCCACGGCCACCAGCTGCGCATCCTCACAGCACTCTGGCTCGACTTTCCAGCCCGCGCGGCCCAGCATCTGGCATTGGCGACGGCGTCACCGTCAATGCTCGGCTATGAGCACGACTGGACCGCGTTGCTCGGCTGGAACGGTCTGCCGAGCAGCTGAGTCCGCGACGAAGCGATCAGTGCTCCGTGGGACCCGCCTGTTCCTGCATCTCCACAAGCCGGCCACGCCAGTACACGAGGCGCCGCTCGAAACGCAGCGCCTCGGCGTGGAGCGCCTTGAGGTCGGTCTTCTGCACCTCGACGCTGGCGTCGGGATCCATGGTGCCGACGTGCACTTCGGTGGTGGCCAGGACTGAGCGCTTGAACTCGAGCAACTCCCTGTAGACCTTGACCCAGTGCTCGGCATCGTCGAGGTGCTGGGTGTGCTCATCCTCGCCTTCGAGGAGCCGGTCCGGCTCAACCTGCTCGAGCGCGGCCACCTCGGCTCCGGGGTCGGACTTCTGCGACTCGCCCTGCTCCTTCGCGTCATCGGGCGGATGCGTGCTCACTGCTGCGACCCCCGGGCGTCCGCCCAGTGCGCCAGCCTGTTCTTGAAGGTGTCGATCTCCTCCTCCAGGATGGCGATGTTCTCGCGCCCGAGATAACGATTGAGCGCTTCCGGGGATCGCATCGCGAACGCGCGAGTCTCCTCAAGCTGACGTTGCATCATCGCGATCAGCTCCTCGTAGAGCCTGATCCAGGTTGGCGCGTCCGACGCCGCGGGGTCGGCCGGCTCAGAGCTGAAGAGCTCCTGGAATGGTGCGGGGTCGAGGTCTCCCATCTGCCGTGTGTCCTCTCACTGCGTGCGGTGCTTCCGACAGATAGTACTACCAGCGCTATCATCATCGCTGGGTTCGACGCTATAAGGTCAGTTCAGAGCCGTACGTGGTCGAGATCGATGTCCGCAAGCTCGGGAGGCCGCGGAATCCCGTGCGCGTCCAGGAGTTGCAGACACTTGATGACATAACGCGCGCCGGCGATGTTCAGTCCGTGCTGTCTCGTGAGTCGTTGAATCGCGCTCAGGGTAACGATGTCGCGCTGCGTGTAGCGGCGACGATTGGTCGCTGTTCGCGCCGGGACACCGAGCCCCATCGTCTCGTACATCATCAGCGTGCGCGGATGCGATGCGAGGATCTCGGCCGCGACACTGATTGTGTATAGCGGCTTGTCGAGGTCGAGCATCCGCTCTGACATGGGAGCCGCCGCCTCAACGGCCACAACAGACTCCGGATGTACAAGGAGCGAAGGTGCGCCAAATCGAACTGCGGATGATCATGTCTCGATTCTAGTCGCGTGCACCACAAATGGCACCATCAAAAACTCACTTGGGGAAGTGGCCGTGACGGCTGGAAAGGGGTTGACGGCGACTGATCCATGATGATAGCGTCGGTATAACGTTTACCGACACCGCGAGGTTCACATCCATGGGAATCGCCACCGCTGTCTTCGAAATCAGACTCGCCAGGGCAACTGCCATCCCCCTCGAGCAGGAACGTCGCGCCGTGCCTGCCAGCTGCACGAGCTCGAGGAGCTGCTCGACTCGGTCGAATCTCAGAACCTTCAGACCCAGCGCCGCGTGCCTGAAAGCGTGATGGCCCGCGTCATCGCGGTGGGGCGCAGCCTATCCGTCCCCCCTCCCCGGGCAGTCCTGAGCGCCAGGTCCGGAGCGGTCTTGCATGCCGCCCTGCTCGCCTGGCAAGGCACTCTGCTCGACAGGCTGCGCCGGCATCGCCTCAGCTACGGCGACCGCTTCGACTGACTGCGGCCCGCCCGCGCATTCCGTGGCTCACCAGATCCGGATCGGGACCTCCGGGTGGCAGTACGCCGACTGGCGGGGCGTGCTCTATCCCAAAGGGCTCCCACAGCGGGCCTGGCTGCAGCGCTATGCCGAGGTCTTCGACACCGTTGAGCTGAATAACAGCTTCTACAAGCTGCCGTCGACGGCCAACTTTGAGAAGTGGAAGGAATCCGTGCCGCCGGGATTCTTGGTCGCGACGAAGTTGAGCCGGTACATCACCCACGTCCGCGGATTACGCGACCCCGACGGTCCGGTGCACCTGTTCATGGAACGCGCAGCCCACCTCGGACCACACCTTGGTCCCGTGGTCATGCAACTGCCGCCCACGCGCGGCCGGGATGAGGACGGCCTCGAGCGGACACTTAAAGCGTTTCCGTCGAGTGTTCGGGTCGCGGTCGAGTTCCGGCACGACTCCTGGTTCGTCGACACCGTCCGCGAGATTCTTCAGCGCCACAATGCCGCTCTGGTCTGGGCAGATCGCGGTGGCCGTCTGCAGAATCCCGATTGGATCACCGCCGACTGGCTCTACCTTCGCTTGCACGGCGGCAGCGGCACGGCCGGCAACTACGGGCCTCGCGTCATCGACGCATATGCGCAGCGGCTGGCAAGCGTCGACAGCGACGCCTACGTTTACTTCAACAACGACATGGCAGGCAACGCGGTGCGCAACGCGCGTGCCCTGCTTGCGCGAATCGGTTTTCGGTGACCCGCACCAACAGCTGAGGCGAAATCTGGTACCTCCGCTATACGCTTTTCAACAGAGTTATCCACAAAGGCACACGAGGAGAACGGCAATGCGAATCGCCTGCCTGCTCGACAACGACTTCGAGGACTCCGAACTCCGCAAGCCGTATGACGCGTTCAAGGCCGCCGGACATGAGGTGGTGATCATTGGGCTCCACAAGGACGCCAAGTTGACCGGCAAGAACGGCAAGGAAGTCGTCCGCGCCGAGCGCGGCATCGACGAGGTCAAGCCGGATGAGTTCGACGCGCTCTTCCTTCCCGGCGGCTACTCGCCGGACCACCTCCGCGCAGATCAGCGGATGGTCGATTTCACCAGAGCCTTCTTCGACCGCGAGCACCCCGTCTTCGCGGTCTGCCACGGTCCCCAGCTCCTGCTCACGGCGGGCGTGGTCAAGGGCCGGACGATGACCGCCTGGAAGACGATCCAGGTGGACCTCAAAGCCGCCGGCGCCAATGTCGTCGACAAGGAGGTCGTCGTCGATCGGAACCTGGTCACCTCGCGGCAGCCTGGCGATCTTGACGCGTTTTCGAAGGCGTCGCTGCAGTTGCTCGACCAGGTCGGTGCCGGGGTTCGGTAGAACTTTTCTCCACCGGTCCCCGAGGCGGTGCCGTGCCGCCTCGGGGACTCTATTGCCCAAAGCCGCCGGTCGCCGCTTGCGCTTTCGCGTACCCTCCAGGCATCATCATTAGTTATAGATTCGCTATAACTACTGGAGGTCACTCCCGATGGCCACGGAACGTCAGAAGCAGGCGGCGCGGACCAACATCAAGTCCGCCCAGCGCGCCAGTCACAAGGGGGCGGCGCCCAAGCGGGGCCATGAGCTCCGCGAGCGGGATCGAACCAAGCTCAGCGCGGATCGCTTCGCGTTTCCCGCCGAGCGCAAGGAGCCGCTCAACGACGCATCCCATGTCCGCAACGCCATCGCCCGGTTCGACCAGGTCGAAGGGGTGAGCGACGCAGAGCGTGATCGGGCGTGGCGCAGGATCCGTGCCGCCGCACGACGTCACGGTGTCGAAGTCGAGGTCCGGGGCTGGCGTCAGCTCATGGCCGGCAGGAGGTCATAACCAATGGGCGCGTTGCTGGTGTTTCTGCTGATTGTTGCCCTGCTCTTCGGGTTCGGGGTGGCGGTCCACGCGTTGCTCTGGGTGGCAATCATCGCGCTGATTGTCTGGCTGATCGGCTTCATGTTCCGGCCGAGCGGTGGCCGCTGGTACTACTGGTAAACAACTGCTGGTGAGCGGCGGCGGAAGGGGCGGCCGGGCTGGAATGAGCGGCCCGGTCAGCCCCGCCGCCGCCTTTTTATTTGAGACGGCGGATGCTGTGACGGCGAGCGCGCATCGCGTTGACCACGTACGATCGTTGGACGATGCAAACGCTCTTCACGGCCGATGGACATAACCGCGAAGTCGCCCCGAGTACCGTTGCCGACCTGCTGACGAAGCGTGAGGTGTTCTGGCTTGACATCCAGGAACCGGACGACAATGACTACGCGCTGCTGACCGATACGTTCAAGTTCCATCAGCTGACGATCGAGGACGTCAGGAACCAGAACCAGCGCCCGAAGCTGGATGGTTATGACGGCTACGTGTTCGCCGTGGTGTTCGTCATCGCCCTGAACGGAGATGACGTATCGTTCCGCGAGCATCACCTCTACATAGCCCCCAAGTTCCTGGTCACGGTGCACCCACTCCCCGAGCCATCATTCGAAAAGCTCAACGAACGGATTGCGGAATCGCCCGCGAGCGCGTGTCAGAAGGCCTCGTTCCTCACCTACCTCGTCATGGACTCACTCGTGGACACGACGTTCACCGCGCTCGAGACCTTCGACGAGTCCGTCGACACGCTCCAGGACGAGGTCCTGCGCGACGCCAACAACGCCCAGCTCGCGCTCCTCCAGGAGATGAAGCACTCGGCGGTGGAGATGCGCCGCGTCCTTGGCGCGCAACGTGACATGTTCCAGCGGCTCGTCACGCTCTCGATCGAGGCCGACCGCGAGACCACCGCGTACTACCGCGACGTCTACGACCACATCATCCGTCAATACGAAACTGTGGATTCGCTCCGCGACCTGCTCACGGGTGCAATGGACGTCTACCTCTCCACCGTTTCGAACCGCCTCAACATGACCGTCAAGGCGCTCACCGTCGTGGCGAGCCTCTTTCTGCCGCTCACATTTCTCACCGGGTTCTTCGGCATGAACTTCGGGTGGCTGGTCACGAGGATCGGCACCTTCTATTCCTTCGGCATCGGCCTGTCGCTGATGGCGATCTCGATCATCACCCAGCTGGTGTTCTTCCGCCGGCGCGGCTGGATCTGACCGCGCGTTAGCCGTCGGTGTCTGACGCAAGGGTGACGGGCGCGGTCACTGAATATCCATCGTGATTGAGAAAAGGAGACGACCATGCAGATCAGCGGCGTGAGTTGGGTCGGTGTGAAGACCGATCAGTACGCGGCGATGGCCGGTTTCTTCCGCGACGTCGTTGGTCTCGAGGCCACGGTCGAGCGACACGACTTCGTGGTCTTCCGTATGCCCAATGGCGACCAGGTTGAGATCTTCGGTCCCACTGGACCCAATCCGGCCGAGCAATTCGCACACAACGAGGTGATTGCGGGGCTGCTGGTCGACGACATCGATGCCGCCATCCTCGAACTGCGCCAAGCCGGAATCGAGCTCATCGGCGAACGGCAGATAACCGACAGCGGCTACTCCTGGCAGCACTTTCGTGCGCCGGATGGCAAGGTCTTCGAGCTCTGCCACGATCCGGATCGGTGATAGTCACCTCCATCGCATAGCGTGCAACGGGACCGTTTCGGCAGAATGGCTCGGTGAGCAAGGATGCGCGCGATCTCTACACGCGGCTTGCGCCGGTGCTCAACGTTCGTGACGTGCCGGCCGAGCGCGCCTTCTACGAAAGCCTTGGGATACCCGTGATTTACGAGGGTGACGAGTACCCGGATTTCATCGCGTTCGGCACTGAGAAGATCCATTTCGGGATTCAACCTGCCGAAAGCGACAACGATCCCCCAAGCGTGCTGACCTGGCAGATGGTGGTCTCAGACATCGACGCCGCGATCCAGCTCTGCACGAAAGCCGGAATCGAGTTCGAGGTCGAGCAGAATGACCCGGCACCCGGATGGTCGTACCGCCGTCTGCTGCTGCGGACGCCCTCTGGCTACCGTTTGGCGCTCGAGGAAGACGCCGAGCCGCCCGCTGCTTCCTAGGAGCGATCCTCGTCGGAGCCGGGTCGGCGTCCCACCATCAGCGCGAGCGCGGTTCCGTACACCAGGTGGCCGGCGAGCATGACCATCTGTCGATCGCGGCGGTCACGGGATGCATGCGGCATGATGCCGAATGCGGGCACCCATCCCATGTAGCTGATGCCCCAGATGGCCGCGCCGTAGGCCATGCCCAGCGGAACGCGAGCGATGACTCGCCGAGGCGCGACAGCGCCGAACACCGCGCCGGCCGCGCTCCCGAACCCGAAGTGCAGGACGCTGGCGGCCACGTCCTGCTGCGTTTCCGTGGGATGGATGCCGCTGCTCTCGAGGAAGTTCGCGGTGATCTTCTCGGGCGGCATCCCACCCATGTGGCCCGATCGCTTGGCGCCCATCATCACTGCGCTCATCGGCACTGTCGCCAGTGCTCCGGCGAGCGCCCCGCGCAGAACCCGGTTCACGCGGGGCGCCTGCGGGCGGACGTCATCGAGCGCCCCAGTAGTAGCCGCCGCCGCCGAGCAGGAGCACCACGAGAACGATGATCAGGATCAGTGTCAACACGGCCTCTACCTCCAGTTTCGAAATAGACCAAGTCCAGGTGTGCACTATCGCATTATCTGATAATCACACTATAACACAAGGTACTAGGTCCATGGGGTGCGGGGTTGGCAGCCTGGATTGGAGCTGCCGCGACCCAACCTGTGGCCGGGGCACAATCGCACCGTGACTGAGCGTCGTGCCGTCGCCGTGGTGTCAGGCGGCCTTGACTCCACCACGATGTCCTACGCGCTGCGAGCCGAGGGCTACACGCTGGACATGATCTCCTTCGACTACGGTCAGCGGCACCGCAAGGAGTTGGCGTTTGCGGAGCAGGTGGCTGCGGACTTCGAGGCGTCGTGGACGCTCATCGACCTGCACGCTGCAGGCCTCACCCGCATCCTCACCGGTTCTGCACTGACCGATGAGACCGTGACCGTTCCCGACGGTCACTACGCAGACGAGAGCATGAAGATCACGGTGGTTCCCAATCGCAACGCGATCATGCTCAGCATCGCGTCCGCCCTCGCGGTGACGAGCGGCGCCGACACGGTTGCCTTTGGCGCGCACACCGGCGACCACTTCATCTATCCGGACTGCCGCCCAGAATTCGTCCGTGCGTTCGAGGCGATGGTCAACGTCGCCGTCGAGGGGCTCGCTTCGATCGAAATCCTTGCACCGTTCCTGTCCTTGACGAAGGCGGACGTCGTCAAGCTCGGCGCTGACTTGCACGTTCCGTTCGAACGAACATGGTCGTGCTACAAGGGTGGTGCAGCGCACTGCGGCACCTGCGGTACCTGCTTCGAGCGTCGCGAGGCGTTTGCACTCGCGCAGGTGCTCGATCCGACAACGTACGAGACTATTCGGGCGTAGCTGGCTTCGGACGGACGCCCTTGGCGAAGTCGGTGGCGACGACGCGGTAGTCGGTGATGCCGTCGGAGTCCGCCGAAGCCAGCCACCGTATCGGTGGTCCCATGATCGCCGGGTCCAGCAGGCCGGACCGGGCGTCCTCAGCGATGTCGTCAGGGATCATGCCCGTTGCGGTCGCACCGCCGGGGGCGAGCAGGTTCACGGTGACACCGGTTCCCGCGAGGTCGGCGGCCATCACATGCGAGAGCGCGTCCGTTGCGGCACGCGACGGTCCATATGGAATGAAACCGACGCGGCGCGTCGTCGACTCGCTCACCGACACATTGATGATCTTGCCTTTCCCTGCCTCGATCATCGCCGGCGCCACCGCCCGCGCGAGTAGGAAGTACCCGGTGACATTGGTCGTGAACAGATCACGGAACTGGTCTGGGTCGACAGCCCAGAACGGTTGCGGGTGGGTCATGAAGCGACGATTCACCGTGCGCATCCCGATGCCCGCGTTGTTCACCAGCACATCGAGTCCGCCGAGCACCTCCCACGCTGCCGCAATACCATCCGCGACGGACCGTTCGTCCCGGACGTCCATCGCTACGCCCACCGCACGACCGGCTCCCGAACCGGCGAGTTGCTCCGCGGCAGCGGCCGTCCGCGCACCGTCCCGTCCGGTCAAGACCACCTGCGCGCCGCCGGCGACCAGCTCGGCACACATGGCATACCCGAGGCCGCTCGTCCCACCAGAGACGAGAACGCGCACACCTTTCACGTCGCTCATCAGCACGCTCCTTTCTGCATCGGGGATCCGTCGACCGGCTCTCGGCTACAGCGGTTCCAGTGGTCCACGTTACGGTTGGGTCACGCGACTGTGGCGCCTCGTATGGGGCGTTGATCGCCGCGTGCGCCTGTTGCCTACGATGCTGATATGACCGCCCAGCAAGCAACCCGAATGATGACTCCCCCCATGATGCGCGCCTGGTTTGCGCTGTCGGACGCCGAGGACGAGTCGCTCGATGCCGTGTATCGCCACTACGGTGTGCCGTCGTCAGGGCTCCCTCCGACGCGTCTTCTCGCCGAATGGCGTGAGGCCGGACACCCCGAGCCGGATATCTGGATCAGCGAAAAGCTCGAAGCCATCCTTGAGGACGGAACGTCGTAAGTCGCCTCGGTAACTGAGGCTTCAGCCGGCAGGCTCCGACGGCTTGGCCGGTCGACGTGGCCATCGCTCTCGCGGCGCGAGCGTGCTGGGTCCGACGTGCTCCTCGAGCCAGCTGTTGAGACCCGCTGCAGCGCGCCACGTACCGGCGACATGGTTGAGTGCGTCGTCGCGAGCGATCCCGGAGTCGCCGGTCGTCAGGCGGCCGGCCAGCAGCGATCTGACCTTCAGCAACGCCGCTCTCGCGTGATCCCGCGGGTATCCGCGGGGAACGGCCGTGAGGCTGTCGGTGATGAGTTCGAGTCCAGAGTCCTGGAGCGTGGCCAGCGTTGCAGCCAGCTGCGCACCGGACTGGTCGTCGGCGACGGCTTCGCGGTATCGGTTCAACTGGTCGGGTGCAAGCCGTTGATATCCCGTGCCTGAATACAGGCCGCGCGCGGAGATGTCGGCGTAGAGCCGGGGTCGGACAGGCGCCTCGAAGTCGAGGACGCCGTACGTTCTTCTCTTGTAGGGAAGCGCGGGTGCGAACCGCATGTCGTTCTGTTGCCGGAATACCCGAACGGCGCCACCGAACGTGCCGCTCAACTCCGAAAGCATGAGGGTGAGTGCGCCGCGCACCTCCGCCTCATACCGATCACGCGTGGCACTGAAGTATTCCCGTGAGTTGTCCCGTTCGAGCCCCGCGAACCACTCGAAGACCCACGCGCTGAACCCGGGGAACTGAGATGCCGTGCCGGCGGCGTCCTCCGGTGCCTGTGGTTGTTTCGTTTGCATGGCGCCAAGGATGAAGGGCGGTCAGGGCCAGTGCCCGGACGTTACGCGCCGGCATTCCCAATAAGGATTGCCCCGGAGCCAAACCGGGGACGCTAAACTCACGTCCGTCCCATGCAGCGATTCATCAGGAGGGGTCGAAGCCTGTGGACGTCGTACGCCTTCCGAGAGGCGGGGATCGTGCTGGGACTCCTGGTCCTTGGACTGCTCATCCGCCTGCCGCATCTAAGCCAGCCGTTGACGGCGATCTCGTCGTTTCGGCAAACCGAGACGGCATATCCAGCCCTCATCTTTCACGAGCAGGGGATCAATCTGCTCAACCCGCAGCTCCCGGTGTTCGGTCCGCCGTGGCAGGTCCCGTTCGAGTTCCCGCTGTTTCAGGCCATGGCCGCGATCGTCATGGACCTTGGCGTCGCCGCCGACCTTGCGCTCCGAGCCTCCGCCCTGATCTGCTTCATGGCAACCGCAGTCGCGCTGTGGGGGCTGGTTCGACACCTCTCGACGCGGACTGCCGCAGCGATCGCACTCCTCGTCTTTCTGCTCTCACCGTTCAATATCTGGTGGAGCCGCGCTTCGATGATCGAGTACATGGCGACAGCTCTCTCGGTCGCATACGTCTGGGCCGGGATGATCTGGATCGACAAACGCCAGAAACGCTTTGCGGTGCTCGCCATCGTTCTCGGCTCACTCGCAATGACCGTCAAGGTGACCAGCGCGGTCTTCTGGATGGTTCCGCTATTGCTGTATTGGTCTCGCGGGCCGCGACCGCCACTGCGGGTCTGGCTTCGCGAACGACTCAACATCTCCCTGGTGCTGCTCGCGATTCCGTTGATCGCGTGCGTTCTCTGGACGCAGCATGCAGACGATATCAAGGCGTCGAACCCGGCCACGAGCTGGCTCACCAGCGAGGCGCTGGTCAACTGGAACTTTGGAACCATCGCCGAACGCATGAGCGTCCACGCCTGGAACGCGATCATTCATCCATTCGACACGGTCGTGACCGGGCTGCCCCTGTGGGCATTCGTGATTCTCTGCGGCATCGCCGCGCTCCGCGAGAGACGGGCGGTCTGGATCGGCCTCATCCTGGCCGGAGTCCTGCCTGTGATTGTGTTTTTCAATCTGTATGTCAACCAGGAGTACTACCTCGCCGCAGTGACTCCTGCGGTCGCGGCCGTCCTGGGGTACTCGCTCGACGGGATCATTCGCTACTGGCGCTCCGCTCCGCTGCGGGTCGTGACGGTGCTGGCCATTCTTGCGTCGTTGGGAACGACGCTGATTGCACAGCGTGATTTCCTCGCGCCCATCTACACGAACCATGTCGCCGATCCCGAGACCGTGCTGCCGCAGGCACGAGAGATCGACGCGGAAACGAACGCTCAGGACCTGATCGTGTTCGACGGTCTCAACTGGTCGCCGGCAGTACCGTACTACGCGCGGCGACGAGGGATGATGATTGAGCACGATAATGTGTCGGCCCGGTTGCTCAATGCACTTCCAGGACAGGGATACACGTATCTCTACACCGCTCCACAGGATGTGCGGTTCTCAGCCATCGCACGTGAGGTGCTGGAACGCTGGGAGTGGTTTGGCGAGGTGGACCCGCATATCTTCCGGCTCGGTGCCACCTACGCGAGTGTAAACAGTGCAGAGATCGCAGCAACCGCCATACCATTCGAGCCTCCCGCGGGATCCATATCGCTCATCGCCGCTCCAAAGCTGATGAGTTGCGATGGATTGACCACGGATATCGCTGCCGCGGTTGGCGACGTCATCACGCTTGATTTTGCCCCCGTCTCCCCCGCGGCCGACGACAGCCTGGCCATCAACGGCCAGTGGATCCCGGCGGATAGCACGGTCGTCGTGGAGTCGGAGGACGACCCTGCGGGCTCGCTGCGACTGGCGTGCGAAGGAGATACCGCGCTCGACCTGGCCGGTGTGTATGTGCGGCCTTGATGAAGCAGCGCCCGGCAGGTCGATGACGCGCAGTTACCGACGCTTTCGATAGCATCCGCGGAACTGCGAGGCCGCCACACTCCGTGTGGGCCGCCGAAGAAGGAGATGCGTCCTCTTGTCCTTGACGCTGATGCCGTACCGACAGGCCCTGCACTCGCGGCCCTTCCGCCGCTTGCTTTTCGGGTACGCAGTGAGCGCCCTGGGCGACGGCGCCGGTTATGTCGCGGTGGCGTGGCTCGCGACTGAGATCGCAACGCCACAACAGCGACCGTACGTTGTGGGGTTTGCTCTTGCCGCATACGTGTTGCCGGGAGCGATCGTGGGTCTCAGTGCCGGGGGGCGGACCCGTCGCTTGCAGCCGCGTGGACTGATCGCGTCTGACGCCGGCATGCGAATGCTCGCTCTCGGCGTCGTATCGGGTCTGGCCTTGGCTGGGAGGCTCGGTTTGATTCCGTTCATCGTCCTCCTCGCTGCGTCATCACTCTTCTCCACCTTTGGCTTTGGCGGACTCGTCAGCCTGGTTCCGACCTATGTGCAGAGTGAAGACCGCTTTGCCGCCAACTCGGCAATGGCGGCGATCAGCACGCTGTCGCTGACGGTGATCGGGCCCGGGTTGGGTGGAGTTGCCGTGGCTGCATTTGGGGCACCGGCTGTGCTGGGCATCGATGCATCGACATTCGCTGTGCTGCTTGCAGTGGTGGCAACTGTCCCCGGTCGGGTCGTCGGTGACCTGACGGGACAAGAGCGCGAGCCGGTGGCACGCCACGGCCTCAGGATTCTGCTGAGCCGGCCCGCCCTCGCATGGCTTCTGGCGTTGACGCTGGTCTTCTTTGGGCTCTATGGACCTGTCGAAACCGCGTTACCCATCCTCGTTCAGCGCGACCTGCATGGAGGGCCGAGCCTCCTGGGCTTCATCTGGGCGGCGTTTGGAGCAGGCGCTCTCGTGGGTGGGCTTGCCGCAGGGACGCGCACGATCACCAACATCCGTCGATTTGCGCTCGCGGTCGTCGCAGCCTGGGGGATTGCGCTGGTGATCGTGGCGGCCACAGATCGCCTCGTGGTGGTTTTCCTCGGTATCGCACTTGGCGGGCTGGTCTACGCGCCATATCCCGCCGCCGCTAGTACGTTCCTCCAGCAAGAGCTCGCCGGCGGGGAGTTGACCGCAGGCGCGATCGTCTGGAACGCATTGGCAGGAGGCATCACGCCCGTGGGGACCGCGCTCGGCGGGCCGCTCATCGCACTCATTGGCCCGCGCAGCACGCTGGTCACGTCGGCGGTGGCCACAGTCCTGCTCGCCATCCTCTTCACCGTCTTCATCCGCGGGCGCGGTGACTGAGCAGCGCAGCTCCGCCTCGGCTTGAGATCCTGGTTACCGGCCTGCAAAATAGATGTCGTCCATGAGTCAGAGCACAGGCATAGCAGCAGTACGCTTTGACGCCAAGGCGGAAACGATCGGCAAGTCGACGATAGTGCGCTTGCCTGAGAAGGCGAGTAAGAAACTGCCGTCGCGCGGGCAGGTCGCAGTCCAGGGAACGATCAATGGCCGTGGCTTCCAGACGGTGTTGGAGCCAGACGGCGATGCCGGCCACTGGATGCGACTTGATGGAAAGCTGGGAAAGACCGCTGCTTTGAGCGCGGGTGACACCGCGACGGTTGAAGTCGAGCCGGTCAAGGACTGGCCGGAGCCGAAGGTGCCGCAGGATTTGCAGTCAGCTCTCGCAGCGGCTCCCCAGAAGATCCAGGAGATGTGGAAGGACATCACGCCGATGGCACGGTGGGAGTGGGTTCGCTGGGTCAATGCAACCCTCAATCCTGATACGCGTCGGCGGCGCGTCGAGGTCACTATCTCGAAGATGCAAAACGGAAAGCGGCGGCCCTGCTGTTTCAACCTTGCCGGGTGCACCGACCCGAACCTGTCGAAAAACGGCAGGCTGATTGCATCAACGTGACTGCTCGACCGACCTACAGAACGAAGGGGATCAGCATGTGGGTCGACTTCTTGTACGCCGGGTATGTGGTTGGGAAGAGCCGGCTCATGGTCCGCTCCTCAACGCTGGCGCTGTATACGAAATAGATCCCAAGCACCGCGGCAAGGATGAGCCAGTAGATGGTGACGGCCAAGGCTGTGCCCGCCATGGCGAGGATGAGGCCGGCATAGATAGGGTGCCGAATGTATCGGTACGGGCCGGTCGTCACGAGCGTGGCATCGACCTTCTCGGACATGGGCGTTCCCCAGTTCCGGCCAAGGAACACCCGAGCCCAAACAGCGAGGGCCAAGCCCAGGACAAAGAGACCGAAACCGACTCCCCGAACAATCGGACTCTCGATGGCACCGAACGAGTTCTCGGTGATGACGTTGGTGCGAAGCAGGAGCACGATCAGGAGCAAGGCGACGACCCTGAGACCAATCCCGGTGGAGAAACTCGAGCGTGATCGGCTGCTCTTGACGCCGGCTGCAGATGCGAGCCAGTACAGCCAGAAGACCACCCACAACGCCAGGATCACCAGATCAACGACACGCACGCCCCTACGATTGTACCCGCCGTTTCGCCTGCTCGAGCGCGAGCGGTACCGGTGACAGGCAGCCGATACTAGGTGAGCAACCACCATGGAGGAGAGGCTGTGAAAGCATCGTTCGTCGCCGAGAAGAGCATCACGATCAATGCGCCCGTTGAGGCAGTCTGGCAGGCACTGACCGACCCCGAGAAGGTGAAGGCATACATGCATGGCACCACGATCGAAACCGACTGGAAGGTTGGCAGTCCGATCACCTGGAGCGGCGAGTGGAAGGGCACGTCATATCAGGACAAGGGAGTCGTGCTCGCGTTCGAGCCGAGGAAGTTGCTGAGCACGACGTACTGGAGCTCGATGAGCGGCACCGAGGACAAGCCCGAGAACTACTACACCGTGACCTACACGCTCGACGGCAACGACACGGCCACGACTCTCACACTCCAGCAGGACGGCAACGAGAGCCAGGAAGCGGCAGACACGATGGCCGAGAACAACTGGGGTCCCGTCCTCGAGGGTCTCAAAGGCGTCGCCGAGCGGTAGCGTGAGCGACGAGCTGTCGTGATTAGCGCCACGCGGATGACCAACCTCGACCCTCCTGACTAAGAGGGCCGCCTCCAAGCGTTTCGGAGGCGGCCCGGGCGAGAGGGGAGGAGGTGCTAAGAAATCAGCTGCAGCCGCTCGTTGCTCCGCAGTTGTGGCACTTGTAGCAAGCGCCGTTGCGCACCATCAGGCTGCCGCAGTCGCTGCAGGTGGGCGCGTCTTCCTGATTGATGAAGGCGCCGGCGCTCGTGGTTGGAATCGCGGTGACAGGCTTGCGCGTCGGTGCGGCGGGAACCGCCACAGCGGCGGCTGCCATGGCTTCAATCTCCGCGTCAGCGGCAGACACCGGCTCGGTGACGCTGCCGTCGGCTTCGCGGCGGATGATGCCGAGGCGATCGCGCTCTTCCTGAGGCAGGAAGCGCGACGCGAGCCAGCGGAAGATGTAATCCATCACCGACTTGGCGATGGGGATCTCCGGGTTGCGCGTGAACCCCTGCGGGTCGAAGCGAGTGTGCGAGAACTTGTCGACCAGCGCGGGAAGCGGCACACCGTACTGGAGCGCGAGCGACACGGCGGTTGCGAACGAGTCCATCAGTCCGCTGACCGTGGAACCCTCCTTGGCCATGCGCAGGAAGATCTCGCCAGGCGTGCCGTCCTCGTAGAGGCCGACGGTGATGTAGCCCTCGTGGCCGCCGACCTCGAACTTGTGGGTGATCGCTGTGCGCTCGGCGGGAAGGCGCTTGCGGAGCGGGCGCTCAACGACCTGGACGCGATGCCCGGTGGTCTTGTCCATGCTCGTCGCCAGCGGCTGGCTGCGCTTGCTGCCGTCGCGGTAGATCGCGACCGCCTTGAGCCCGAGCTTCCATCCGTCGGTGTACGCGCGCTCGATGTCCTCGACGGTCGCCTCGTTGGGCATGTTCACCGTCTTGGAAATTGCGCCGCTGATGAACGGCTGCACCGCGGCCATCATCCGCAGGTGTCCCTGCCACGTGATCGAGCGCTTGCCGTTCTGTGGCGTGAACGCGCAGTCGAAGACGGCGACGTCCTCCTCGCGTAGCGTCGGCGCACCCTCGATGGTGTCGTTTTCGTCGATGAAGGCGATGATGTCGGCGATCGCGGTCTCGCCATAACCGAGCCGGCGCAATGCGGCGGGCACGGTGCCGTTGACCATCTTCAGCATGCCGCCACCGACGAGCTTCTTGTACTTGACGAGCGCGATGTCCGGCTCGACGCCTGTGGTGTCGCAGTCGAGCATGAAGCTGATCGTCCCGGTGGGTGCGAGCACCGTCGCCTGTGCGTTGCGATAGCCGTGGCGCGCGCCGAGCTCGTGGGCTTCGTCCCAGGCGTGCCGGGCGGCGCCGACGAGGTCCGGCTCGATGTTGTCGGTGGGGATGTTGTACGCGGCTTCGCGATGCTTGCCGACCACGCGAAGCATAGGCTGGCGGTTGGCGGCATAGCCGCTGAACGGACCGATCTCTCGGGCGATGCGTGCGGACTGCGCGTACGCCTCGCCGGTGAGGATCGAGGTGAGGCAGGCGGCCAGGTCGCGACCCTGCGGGGAGTCGTAAGGAACGCCTCGGGCCATCAGCAGCGCGCCGAGGTTCGCATAGCCGAGGCCGAGCGGGCGGAACTCCTCGCTGTTCCTGGCGATCTTCTCGGTCGGGTACGAGGCGTTGCTGACCAGGATCTCCTGCGCGGTGATCGTGATGTGGATCGCGTGCTTGTAGGCCTCGATGTCGATCGAGCCGTCGTCATTGAGGAAGCGGGTGAGGTTGATCGACGCCAGGTTGCAGCTGGTGTCGTCGAGGAACATGTACTCGCTGCAGGGGTTGCTGGCGTTGATGCGACCGGTCACCGCGCTGGTGTGCCAGTCGTTGATGGTGGTGTCGTACTGCATGCCGGGATCGCCGCACTGCCAGGCGGACTCAGCGATAAGGCGCATCAGCTCACGCGCCTTCACGGTCTTGAGGATCCGGTTGGAGTCGGTGACCGCGCGCAGGTGCCAGTCGCGATCGTCCTGCACCGCGCGCATGAACTCGTCGGTCACGCGGACCGAGTTGTTGCTGTTCTGGAAGAAGACCGACGCGTACGCCTCACCGGTGAAGGCGCTGTCGTAGCCCGCCTCGATGAGCGCCCACGCCTTGCGCTCCTCGCTCACCTTGCAGGTGATGAACTCCTCGACGTCGGGATGGTCGGCATTGAGGATGACCATCTTGGCGGCGCGACGGGTGGTCCCACCGCTCTTGATGACACCGGCGAACGCGTCGAAGCCCTTCATAAAGGAGACCGGTCCGCTGGCGGTGCCACCGCCGGCGAGCGACTCGGTTGCGGAGCGGATCGTGGAGAGGTTGGTTCCCGTGCCGCTGCCGTACTTGAACAACATGCCCTCGGTCTTCGCCAGCGTGAGGATCGACTCCATCGTGTCCTCGACACTGTTGATGAAGCACGCCGAGATTTGAGGCTTGCTCGTGGCGACACCGAGGTTGAACCACACCGGGCTGTTGAAGCTCATCTTCTGATGGAGCAACAGGTGGGTGAGCTCGTCCTGGAACGCCTGGGCGTCGGTCTCGGTGGCGAAGTAGCCGCCTTCTCGTCCCCACTTGCCGATGGTGTCCGCAACCCGCGAGATCATCTGCTTGACACTGGTCTCACGACCGGGGGTGCCGAGCTTGCCGCGGAAGTACTTGCTCACCACGACGTTTGTGGCCATCTGTGACCAGAACGTCGGGATCTCGCAGTCCTTCTGCTCGAAGACGCTCTCGCCCTTCTCGTTGCCGATCGCCGCGGTGCGGGATTCCCAGGTGACCTCGTCGAAGGGGTGCACGCCCTCGTGGGTGAAGCGCCGCTCGACGTGAATTCCGCCGCCTTCCACTTCAACTTTGGCACTCACGCGCGCCTGCGCCGTCCCATTTCTGCGGCCTGAACGACGGCCGGTCGGCGGCTCCATCGAGATGCTGTGGGAGTCGTCTGGGACGGGTTTGGAGGCGGATCGATCCACGGTCTTTCCTCTTCTAGCTGGTGGGCGCTTCATTGTGCTGAGACGTGTGCGGGACCGCGCCCTGGCGACCTCGAGCCCCAATCTCCGCGTACTGAGATCACTCTAATGATCCCATATCTTGGGGCTCAGCCGTCCGGGAGCCCCCATATCTTGCGAGTCGAGGGGCCTGTCGTCAAGGGGGTAAGGCGACTCAGATTCGCCGCTGAGTATGGCTCGATGCACCTCCGGAACCTCGATGCGCATCGCTACGCGGCGATCACCGGCGAGGAGCAGGAACTCGCCGCGAGATGCCGTCTCGAGGAAGGCGCGCTGCTCCTCCGTGAGCCCAAACGCACGTTCCATTCGCGCCGTTTCCGCCGCTCGATGACCGCCGAGCATGACGACCGCGCAATTGGTCGCGATCACGCTGCCCTCATCGGTGCCGAGCAGGTCCTGCGCGTTCTGCGTCGCCACGACGAGTGACGCGCTGTATTTGCGGCATCGCCGCGCGAGCTGGACGAGGAGATCGCGGAGCGGCCGGTGAACGCAGAGCGCACCAACCTCATCGAAGACGATGTGACGTCGCCGGCGATCCTTCCGCACGAGTTCCCAGAGCCAGCGGGCAACGATCAGTGTCGCCGCCGCCACGTGCTCCGGCGGCATGTCGCGGAGCGAGATCGCGCACACGCCGGAATCGACCTTGAGCGAGGTGGAGCGATTGAACAGCGCGCCGAGACCTCCCGTGCAGAAACGACGCACCACCATCGCAACTGGCCGTGCTTCGGCGTCGAGCATCGGGAGGCAGTCCTCGAGCAACGGCGTGCGATGTTCGCTCAGCGCACGCTGCAGCGCGGCGCGCGCGGACGCGTCGNNCGACGGTCTCCTCCGGATCGTCCACCGCGCCTTCGAACACGTTGACCGCAGCATCGGTGCCAGGAGCGAGCTCGAGATAGCGCCCGCCGAGCGCCGTGACCATGCCCCGGTACTCACCCTCGGGATCGATGATCACGGAGTTCACGCCCGCGACTGCGGCCTCCAGAACGAGCGTGCCAATCGCGAAGCTCTTGCCGTGGCCGGATGCCGCAAAGACGGCGATGTTCGGGTTGGGATGCCGCGTGGTATCGAAGGGCGCCACTCGCACCGGGAGCCCCGATCGCGTTGCGGCGCCGAGCCGATACCCGTCCGGATCAGAGCACCCTGCTTCGACCCAGGGAATGCAGGTTGCCGCCGCTGTCGAATCGACGAGCTTGCCGGCGCGCAGCGCGTCGATCCCGAGCGGCAGCGTGCTCACGTGGGCCGCGAGGTGCCGGAAGTGGGTCACCTCCACGCCGATGAGCGCCGATGCGAACCCCAGGCGGAGTGCATCGCTGCGCGCTTGCAATTCGTCCATCGATTCGCCGCGAGCGGTCGCGATCACTGAAAGATGCAGCGGCCTTCCGAGGTTGCGAGCCAGACGTTCGCGAAGCGCAGTCGCGGCGTCGAGCCCGATGTCGACGTGCACGTCGCCGAGTGCGCCGCGTTCCATCTCGAGCATGCGGTGTGCGGAGAAGTCGCGGAGACGACGGTTGAGCCGGCCCAGCGCATCACCGAGCGGCGCGGGTTCGAGGTGGATGGCGATGTCTGCTTCCGCCTGCACACCGAGCAGCGGAGCGAGCCAGCCCGGGCTGACGGGATGGCCCGGAAGTCGTTGCAGCGCATGGCCTCGCAGCAGCGTGTCTCCGTAGATCACATGTTCTCGATACTCAGACCAACTGGTCGCCGCGCTGCAGTCGAATCCGTCCGTCACGATGGCGACAAGGTCGTCTCCCTCCACCCGGTGCGCGCCGACACCGAGCGCGCCAAGGCGATCGCCGGTTTGCGCGCAGACGGCGTCGAGCGCAGCCGGCGTTTGTGCGGTGAGGATGACGTACACGCGTCGTGTGTGTCGCTCGCCGTCGCGGATCTGATCCACCCAATACCGACGCATCGCGTTGTCGAGATCCGCATGTGCGCCGGTCGCCGGTGGACTGTCCGGAGCGGTGAGCCGGCGCACCCGGATGAGCAGCTGCATCGGGCGTTCGAGGGTGTGGCACATACGCGCGAACGCCGCTGCCGCCGCGGCTTTGCGCGCCGGATCGAGCGCGTCGATGTCCAGGTCGGTGGTCGCGAGGACAGCGGCCACCAATCCGCCGCGCTCGCACCGATCCTCGCGGATGACGACGCGTTCGTCGATCGGTGCGCGGCGCAGGCTGGCGCTGCGGATCGCCGCGATGTTCAGACCGGCCACGATGAGTGCAGCTCGCTGCTGACACGGCGCGCCAGGCGACGCAGCGCGATCGCCGCGGGACCCGAATCCTCCAGTCCGAGCAGGTGGTGCGCGTTCTCAGCCGTGACCACCGCGTCGTCGTCGGGGATGTCGCCGATCACCTGGCCGCCCAGGTCCGCCATCGGTTCCCTGAGGTCGGTCCCCGAGCGAGAGCGATTGATGATGTACCGGAGCTGATGGCGCAGACCGAGACGGCGCAGCGCCTCGGTGCTGCGATACGCGTCGTGGACGCCTCCCGCGGTTGGAACGACCACCACGAAGACGTCATCGCAGGCGCAGATGGCCGTGGTGGTCAACGGGTTCAGCTCCGGACAGACGTCGAGGACCACCAGGTCGAAGCCCTCCATGTCGAGCTCCCGGAGCACTTCGCGCACCAGCGCCGGCGTCACCGGCCACTCGGGATTGACCGCGCTCTGGGGCCCGAGGAGCACACGCGCCCCGGAGGAATGAGTGACCATGAAATCGACGACGCTACGATCCTCGGGCGGGGCAAGCGCGAAGTCGAGGATGGTTCGCTCCGGGGTGCCAAGGCGGATGCCCACGCTTGGGCTGCGCAAGTCGAGGTCCACCAGGGCGACCCGCGGCGCCGGTTGCTGGTCGCCATGGCTCGACGCGATGAGGCAGGTGAGCTCGGTGGCGAGCGTGCTGCGCCCCGTTCCGCCGCGCAATGAGAAGAAGGTCACGCGCCGGGCACCGTCGACACGGGTTGGCGAACGGACGACCGGCTTGAGGCTCGGACCGACGGGCGTCTGGAATGTCGGTGGGGGACTTGGATCGCTCGGCGGTTCTGCTCCGTCAGGAGGAGACGCGGTCGCCAGCGCCCACCGCGTCATGCCGCGCCGTGGTCGCATCCAGAACAGCCCCGCAAACACGGCCCAGTCGAGCGCCGGTCGCCCGGCCACTCGCAGCCATCCGAGGGCGGCTGCCGCCGCGGCGATCACCACCGCCAGCGGGTCGACGACCGCCGGTGGAAATGGCGACCGCACGAGTGCGTACGCGGCCAGGGCTCCCACCATGACCACCGCGAGCTGCCCCGCGCCGAGCCCGAAGGCCAGGGTGTCGGGCCGGTCGAAACCGTCGGCGAACTCGATCTGATCCATGCCGCCACTCCACTGTATGCGATCGCAGAATGACAGTATCGTAGAGTGCGGTCAGATCCTCCCCGCGGACAAATCGAGGCAGCCGAGCCCATCGCCGGCTCGCGAGGTGAGCGGCCGCCGAGAGCTAGCGGTTGTCCGGGGCCCCGAGGTGACGCACTACCAGCACGACCGCGGCAATGATCGCGGCCAGCATGGCCAGGAAGATTGCGATGTTCGGCCAGATGACGCTGATCATTAGCTCGCCCATTGAACACCCTGGACTGAGCCTCCTGCCGACGCATAATCGACGCCGGTGTCAATGTCGGTCCAGGCCCGGTGGAGGTAGTCATGGCAGTGGTCGTCGAGCCAGACGTTGCGACGTTTCAGCAGTACATCGATGGCCAGTGGACCGGTGCCGAAGACGGCCGAACGTACGACGTGATCAACCCCTCCACCGAAGAGGTCATGGCCACCGCGCCCGCGAGCACGCGAGTTGACGCCAAGCGCGCGGTCGAGGCCGCCCGCCGCTCGTTCGAGGCCGGCGACTGGCGTCTCAAGTCGCAGCTGCAGCGCACGCAGATCATGTTCCAGATCGTCGAGCACCTTCAGGAGGTCTCGGAGGATTGGGGACTACTGGAGTCGCAGAACGCCGGGGCGGCGCTGCGCAAGACGTCGGTCGTCGACGTGCCACTCGCCATCGAGTGGTTCCGCAGCATGGCTGAGCAGGCGCTCGGGATCCCCTGGTACGAGCCGCTGCCCTGGATCGATTCGCCATACGTGTCCTGGAACTTCGTGCAGCGCGAGCCGGTGGGCGTGTGCGCCGGGATCATCCCGTGGAACTACCCGCTCATCTTCGCGATGTGGAAGATCGCTCCCGCCCTCGCGATGGGCAATTCGATCGTGCTCAAGCCGGCGGCGCAGACACCGCTGACAGCACTCGCGGTCGCGCGCGCGATCGACGAGACCGGCCTGCTGCCGCGGGGCGTACTCAACGTGGTGACCGGCGAGAGCGTCGACGCCGGCATCGAGCTCGTCGAAAACCCCGACGTGGACAAGGTCGCGTTCACCGGATCAACCGCAACGGGTCGCAAGATCCTCGCCGCCGCCGCACCCACCATCAAGAAGGTGACGCTCGAGCTCGGCGGGAAGTCGGCGAACATCGTCTGCCCGGACGCCGACCTCGACATCGCCGTCGACGGCGCGCTGTTCGGCACCTTCTTCCACCAGGGCCAGATGTGCGAATCAGGCACGCGTCTCTTCGTGCATGACGACATCTACGACACGTTCGTCGATCGTCTTGTTGACGGTGCTGCGTCGCTGCGGGTCGGCGACGCGGCCGACTTCGACACGCAGGTCGGCCCGGTGATCAGCCGCGCCCAGTACGACATGATCCTGTCGGCCATCGACCGTGCCAAGCAGGAGGATGCGACCGTCGCGTGCGGCGGCGGGCGTGCGCCCAACGTCGGCGATCGCGGCTTCTTCGTCCAGCCGACTGTGCTGACCAATGTCTCGCCGGGCTCGCACGCCGGCACCGAGGAGATCTTCGGGCCGGTGCTCGCGGTGCAGCGCTGGAGCGATCTCGGCGAGGTGATCCAGCGGGCCAACCGCACGATCTATGGACTCGCCGGCGGCGTGTGGTCGCGCGACACGCGTGGCGCGATCGAGATCGCCAAACAGCTGCGGACCGGGACCGTCTGGATCAACGACTGGCACCTGCTCAATCCGCTCGCGCCGTTCGGCGGCTACAAGNNGACGAACGCGGTGATCGCCGCGGCAACTTCCGCGGGACGCTGCACCGGCAGGTCGTGCACGCCGTCGATCCACACAAAGCGAGCCCGATCGCCGACTACCTCCCGTGCGCGTGCGATCGAACGCACCTTTGGCGAGTCCTCAGAAGACGGTGACCCCGCGGGGATGAAGAGCATCGGGCACTGCACCTTCGCCATCAGCTCGAAGCCGTTGGCATCGAAGAGGTGGTGGGCGATCTGCATGTGNNTCCTCGAAGTTGCCGCCGAGGATCTCCGCCGCGGTGTCGGGATCTGACCCGTCGCGCAGCGGCGACGAGTCCATCCACGCCCGCAGCATCGCCGGGGTAATGCCCTTCAGCGCCGGCGGGCGCATGGTCTGCTCGGCCATCTCCCAGCTCGGCCCGAAGTACGCTTTGAGGTCGCCGGCTCCGCCATCGATGCAGACCACGCCGAGCGCCAACGCCGGGTAGTCAGCTGCGAACGAGAGTGCGACGCTGGCTCCCCAACTGTGGCCGACCACCACCAGCGGCTCCGGGTGGCGCAACGCGGCGAGCAACCCCTCGAGATCGCGCGAGACGGTGTCGAAGTCGTAGCCGCTGTCCGGCCGGTCGCTCTTGCCGTGACCCGGCAGGTCCACGGCGATCACCCGGTGGGCGGGGACCAGCCGATCCGCGACCAGGTCCCACCAGCGCGCGTTGCTCGCCAGGCCGTGCAGGGCGAGGAGCGCCGGCTCGCCACCGGCATGGTCACGCACCGAAAGCGTCAGGCGCGGCGTGTCGACGCGGTACTCGGCGATGGGATGCGTCATACGTGACGGGATTGTGGCCGGTGAGGCCATCGCGAGGACTGTCCCGGTAGCATGGCTTGGCGGGCAGGCACCGCAAGGCGGGTGTTGGAGTGGAGCCCTTGTCGGCAATCGAGCCGTACACGCGCAGGATCCTCGGGAGCGTCCAGCCGATCATCGTCGCCAACCGGGCGCCGCTGGTCCTGCACCAGGCCGACCCGTATCGGGGCACGCCGGAGCGGCTCGTCAAGGGTGCCGGTGGACTGGTCACAGCGATGACGTCGCTGGCGTCGGCGACCGATGCGGTGTGGGTCGCCCTCGCACGCGACAGCTCGGATCGTCTGCTCGCGGAGCGCGGCGACCCAGCCGAGCTGACCACCGACGACGGGTCCTCGATCAAGGTCGCCTTCGTCGAGCCGACC
>PKYW01000043.1:23575-24273 GCA_003132805.1 Candidatus Dormiibacterota bacterium
CCGGATGGTCGCGGACCGCGTGCTCGCCGAGGTCGAGCGTGCCGACAAGCCGGCGGTCGTCTTCGTGCAGGACTATCAGATGTATTGCGTTCCCGGGCTCATTCGCGAACAGCGGCCGGACGTGCGGATCCAGCACTTCGTGCATATTCCCTGGCCGACGCCGCAGTACTGGACNNTGCCGCGCCACATTCGCGATGCGATCGTCCACGGCCTGCTCGGCGCCGACATCATCGGTTTCCAGACCTCGCGCGATGTGCGCAACTTCCTGATGACGTGCGAGCAGAACCTCGGGCTGACCGTCGACCATCGCGAGCGAACGGTATTCTCCGAGGGTCGCGCCGTGTGGGTCCGCAACTACCCGATCAGCGTCGACCCGAAAACATTCATCCAACACTCCGAACAGCCCGCGGTGCTCGCAGAGATCGAGCGCATCGGGCAGTGGCGGCCGAAGCACCTCATCCTCCGCGTCGATCGCACGGACTTGAGCAAGAACATCGTTCGCGGATTCCTCGCCTACGAACGCATGCTCGAGGCNNCGTGCTCAGCGTCGCGGCGCGGATCAATCGGGAATACAGTCGCGCCGGGTGGACGCCGATACGCGTCGAGATCGAGGACAACATGGAGCGCGCGATTGCGGGCTATCGCATCTTCGACGTGCTCCTCGTCAATCCGATCTACGACGGCATGAACCTCGTCGC
>PKYW01000076.1 GCA_003132805.1 Candidatus Dormiibacterota bacterium
CGCGGTCAACGCTGCCGCGAGCCCCGCTGCGTCACCGCTCGCGAAGAGCCGGCCTCCCGGTCCGTCCGGGCCGATCACCTCGCGGTTGGGCGCGATATCGCTCGCCACCAGTGGGAGGCGGTACGAGGCGGCCTCGAGCAGCGTGAGCGCCAGACCCTCCAGCCGCGACGGAAGGACGAAGAGCGCCGCATTCGTGTACAGCTCCTGCAGGAGCTCGCCGTGGACCGACCCCACGAGCAGCACGCGAGGATCGCGAGCCGCGAGCACTTCGAGGTCGTGCACGTACGCGTCGGTGAAGCTGGAGCCGCCGGCGATGACCAGCCGGGCGGAGGTGTCGACGGTCCGAAAGGCACGAAGCAGCAGGTCGGGGGCCTTCTCGGGAACCAGCCGGCCGAGGAAGAGTGCGTAGTCGCCGCCCTCCAGCCCGAACCGCTCCCGGATCAGCCTGGGCTCCCGGCGCACGGGCGGCGCCACCCCGTTCGGGATGTAGTGGGCGACGCGGTGGTAGCGCTCGAGGTAGAAGTCCGCAAGATTCTGCGAGACGGTGATCGTGGCGTGAGGCACGTGGGCGCTGATCCATCCGGCGCTCCTGAGTGCCGCGCGCGCGCCGACACCCCACTTGTCGCGGTCGTAGTCGAGCCCGTGAATGGTGAGCACGACGCCTCGGCGCGTCAGGGCCCGGGGCAGCGGCGTGAACACCGAGGGCCCGATCGCGTGGTAGTGCAGGATGTCGGCCCGGTTCGCTCCGGGGAGCATCGCCGCGCCCGTCGAGAGCCCGCTGTGCACCAGTGCCTCGAGGTGCTTGGTCGGCGCCGTGGGGATGTAGCGCACCCGCATCCCGCGATACTCGCCGGCGCGGCTCGTCGTGTAGTTGCCCCGCGTGTAGACCGTGACCTCGTGCCCGCGTTCCACGAGCCGCGAGCCGATCTCCTCGACGTGATGCTCGATGCCACCGATGGTGGCGGGGACTCCTCGCTGACCGATGAACGCGATTCGCGCCGGCCTCATGCCGCGCGGGGCTGCATGGTCCGCATCGCCACGGTATACATCTGTCCGATGCGCTCGAGGTGGCGCCGCGGCGCGAACTCGTTGACGATCGTCTCCCGGGCTCGAGTCCGCATCGCAAACGCGCGATCAGGGTCGTCGATGAACGCGCGGAGCGCGGNNCCGGATCGTTGGCGGGTACGAGGTCGCCGGTGGCGCCGGGCTCGATGAGCTCGGGCATGCCCCCGAGGTCGCTGCCGACAACCGGCGTGCCGCGGGCCAGCGCCTCGAGCACGACCATGGGCTGGTTCTCGTACCAGCGCGACGGTACCGCGACGACCGCGGCGGCGAGCATCAGACGCTGCACCTCCGCCTTGTCGACCAGCCCGTGGAAGCGAACTCGGCCCGGCGCGACCTGCTCGGCAAGCGCGCGCAGGGCGCCCTCCTCGGGGCCGGTCCCGGCGATGTCGAGCGCGGCGCCGTCCAGCGCGCTCATTGCGCGGATGGCCACGTCGATCCCCTTCTCGGCGGACAGGCGTCCGGCCACGAGGACCCCGCTGCCCGGCCGGGTCTTGACCGGGATCTCCTCGGTCTCGATGAAGTGGGGCACGTGGACCATGCGATGCGGATAGACGCCGGCAGCCCGCATCCGGCCTTCGAGGAAGCGGCTCGGGCAGATGAAGATGCGCACCGGCGAGTACGCACCAGTGATGGTGTGGACGAATAGCTCACCCGCCATCACCGCGCTGGAGCCGAGTGAACCGTCCTTGCATCGGCGCAGGACCGCGTGCTGGAAGTGGCCCCCGAGGCAGGCCTGGCAGAGATTGCCATGGTCGAGGAATTGATAGGTCGGGCAAGCGAGCTTGTAGTCGTGGAGTGTCATCACCGCCGGGACGCGCCGCCGCGCGACGGGGCGCAGCACCGAGGGCGACAGCTGGTGGTAGATGTTGTGGAGGTGCACGACGTCCGGGCGGAAGTCCGCGAGGACGGCATCCATGCCCCGGCTCGCCGACGTCGAGTACAGCATTCGCGCGGCGCCGCGCACACGTCCGGTGAGGGTCGGCGGAGGCGGCTCGAGCTCGATGTGCTCGGGAAAGTGCGCGGCGTATTCCAGGTGGGTGTTGAGCGGATGCGCCATCCCGAAGAACGCGACCGTGTGACCGGCAGCGACCTGCAGATCCGCCAGGTCCTCCATGTACGCCTCGGCCCCGCCGCGGCGGTAGAGGAACTTGTTGACGTGGAGGATCCGCATCGTGATGCAAGTGTGCCGGGAAGAGGGAGACCGCGGCGCGCCGTTTCGGAACCGTGGCTAGCGGCGTCGGTTCCTGGCTGCGCTCTGCCGGCGAATGCCTACTGCGGAACCTGCCACTCGCTGACGCGGTCGTTGTTCTCCTCGACCACATAGAGGTCGCCGTTGGGGCCGATCGAGAGACCCTGAGGCGTGCGCATGGTGCCGACGAGACCGAAGACGTTGTAGCTGCTGAATGCCGCCACGAAGGTCGGCGGTGCCGTGCTGCCGTTCTTCAGGTAGTACACCATGTTGTTGGTCGACGGGCACGTGATGTAGAGGTAGTCCGCCGTCGCCGCAAGACCGAACGGGTTGCACGCCTTGCTGGTGCCGCTCGACGCCGTGAAGTCCGACTGCGACAGGAGCGCGCCACCGGATGCGAATGAGGCGAAGTGGTACACCTTGCTCGCCGTGCCGGTGTCGACCCACACGCTGCCGTCGGTGTCAACGGTGATGCCGCGCGTGAAGCCGTTGACAACGCCCACGCCCATGGTGTTCGTTGTACCGCCGTTCGATGCCGGAGTTCCGTCCGGATTGAGCACCACGATGTCCTTGCCGTTGCTGTTGGCGATGTAGATCAGCCCGTAACCAGGCGACAACGGGTTGGTGTCGCAGGCCACACCGTACGGGTCCGTCAGTCCGGTGATGTTGTCCCACACCACGCTCGGTGGATTGCCATTCCGATTCGTGTTCCAGGCGACGATCATGTCCGAGTCGGTGTTCGCCTCGATGAGCGCGCCGTTGCCGTTAGCGGTCACGGTGTTGGGATCCCAGCAGAGCAGGCGTGGATAGTTCATCTGGCCCGGACCGTCACCGCGCATGCCCCATGCGCCTGGAGTGACGGAGCCGCTGTTCTGCGATGTGTCCAACGTCCAGCCCCCGCTCACAGTCGGGGAGAACTCCTCGATCCGCTCGTTGTACATGTCGGTCACGTACATGTTGCCGGCGCCGTCGAACGCAACCCCTCGAGGGCCGTTGAATCCACCACCCGCGGGCACCGACGGCGGGCTCGTCGCACCATTGTCACCGGGCCAGTACCCGGGCACGTTCTCGAGAAAGTTGCCGTTCTCGTCAAAGACCTGGGTGCGGAAGTCGCCGAGGTCACCCGCCCACACATCGTGGTTGCCGTCGATCGCCAGGCCGCGCGCGCCATCCTCGAACTGGCCGTTCGCCGCCAGCTGTCCCGGTGTGCCGCAATCGCTACCACCCACCAGGCCTGCATTGTTGAAGTTGGTGAGGAACGCGACGTTCATGTAGTTGCTCGTGGGATCGGCGTCGAACTCCTGGACGAGGCAGTTCTGGCCGTTGGTCACGAACATCAACGGCACCGCAGTCGGAGTCAACGTGGTGGCGGGCGCGGTGTTGTCGATGGCAAGCCCACGCATGTCAAAGGTGGTCGTGACGCCGCCGGGCGGTGTGACCTCCTTGATGGGCTTCGCGCAAGTCGAGCCGCTCGGCCATGGGTTCTGGAGGCAGCTCGGGCTGTAGATGTCGACGCGATGGTGGCCCTGGTCCGCGATCCAGATGTTGCCGAGGCTGTCGAACGCGAGCCCGCGCGGCTGGATGAAGGTGTTCGGCGTGGGCGGCGAGACGAAGGTCGCCTGGTTCGTCGACGGGTTGAGGACGACGATGCTCTTGCCGAACTGATTCGAGATGTAGACGAGTCCGGTCGTCGGGCTGACGACGCACTGCGACGGGTAGTCGAACGCGACAGAGTGGACTGCGTTGGTGGTGCCCCAGCTCGTGAGCCAGGTGCCGTTGGGGCTGTACTGGATCACGTTGTAGAGGCTGCCCTCGGTCATGTAGACGTCGCCCTGGTTCGGGCCGCCGCTGTTGTCGACGCAGATGCCGAACGGCGCCTGATTGGTGTCCGTGCCGAACCCGACCTTGCTCTGGGTGAACACAAAGGGCGTCGCCTCGCTGCCGTCGTCGTTGTAGTGGACGATGCGGTTGTTCCAGTAATCGCCAACGAGGATCGAACCGTCGGGTTCGGTGGCGTCGCCCCAGCCGTAGAGCGCCGCATTCGCACCCTGGATGGCAAAGATGGCGGTGGATGTCTTCTTGGTGGCGGCGATGGAGATCGTCGCCTGCGTGCCACTGGTGACACCGGTGATCGTCGCGCCCACCGGGATGCCCTGGGCCAGGATCCCGAAGCCGACATCACTCGTCGTGAAGTTGCCATCGGCCGCGCTGATCAGGGTGCTGCCCTTGATGAGGTGCCCATCAGCGCTGGTGACCCGCCCGCCGGCGAAATTCCCGGTCGCCGTCGGCGTGGTGACCGAGGCGTGCCCCTGGACGAAGCTGGCGCACACCGCCCCGACGCCCACGAGCACGGCAAGGCCGACCCTGCGCACTGGTGGCACGGTCCATCTCCGGGTCACAGCGAATATCCCTGCAATCTCGATCTCCTGGTCCCTGTCCTGCTGCACGCGGGCTTCATCCCCGCCTCGCGTGCGGGTCGCCGCGGCTCTCCGATGATACGGTCGCGGTCACCTTCGGCGCAAACCGCCGATCCCGGCGAACTGGCCATTCAGGACCCTATCCGCGCAGGTTCGGGCTCTTCGACGGGAGGGGGCAGACCGAGGAGTGCCGCGTTCTCGCGGTAGCGCGTGACCGCATATGCGGCTGCGGCAAAGGCCACGTAATACCAGAGCACGATCACTTCCGTGATCACGTTGGAGACGAGGCTGATGACGAGGAACGCGATCACGCAGGCGGCAAAGCCCACCGCGATTGATCGTTCATACGACCACGGCCGTCGTTTGGTGAACCGCATCGAGTCACGGGCCACCAGGACCATGCTGAGCAATAGCGCCAGGTACGCGATCGTCCCGATGACGCCCGTCTCCACATACGCTCGCAGGAAGTCGTTGTGCGGCTCTTTCTGCTGGCTCGTCTCGTACGAGCTCATGTTCAGGCCGATGCCCGTGATCGGGTCCTTGTCTGCGAGCGGGAAAACGTCGCCCCAGTAGTCGAAACGCCAGGACAGTGAGTTCGACGCGTATCCCGCGGCGCTGGTCGAGCTGCCGAGGTCGGCAAACCGTCCCGCGATGGATGGGAGCGCGACCAGCGACACCATGATGCCCGCCACCATGAGGCCGAGCATGAGCCTCCGTCGTCCCATGAATGCGACCGCGAAGAGGCCGATGACGGTGGCGATCCACGCGCTTCGGGTGAACGTGTAGTACAGGCACACCAGCGAGAAGAACAGCAGGACGGACATGCCGATCTTCTTCTTGTCTGAGAGATGGGGAAAGAGCGCCGCGCCCATGACGATGAGCATCGTCAGGTAGATCGCGAACGGATTCGGTTGCGAGAACGTGCCCTCGAACCTGTCGTATCCGCCGCTGGTGAACTGCGCGTGGTGGGTGACGACCTCGAAGATCGTGTAGCCCACCGGTATCAGCGCCGACACGTAGATGGAGGTGATCAGCTTCTTGATCATCTCGCGGTCGGTGAGCATCACCTCGAGGACGGCGAGCATCACCACGACCGCGGTGACGCGGATCGCCTCGAGCAGGCTGATGGTGGGAGCCGCCGAGTCGATGACGCTCAGGAAACCCGCTCCCGCGAAGAGGATCAGGCAGACGCGATGAATCGATGGTCGTGGAGACGTGCGCCCCGCACGCATTCGTGTGAGCAGCCAGAAGAACGCCACCAGGATGAACAGGATCGCCAGCGCACCGGCCGGGTCAAGTCCCGACGCGGTGGGATTGCCCACACCGGCTTGCCCGGTGTTGCCTGCGGTCGGTTTGGTGATGTCGAGCGTCGACCGGATCGCGATGGTGGTGAAGACGAAGTACTCGAAGTTGACGAGCCCGAGCGCCACCATGCCGGCGCCCGCGAGCGCACCGATCGGGACGATGAGCAGCAGCTTGTCGCCACCGAGGTACACCTCGATGCCCGCCTCGACCGCGACCGCCAGGATGATCACGGAGATGACGACAAAGAACCACTTCGTGCGGCGCGTCATCGGCTCAACCGCGCGGGGCTGCCGGAAAATGGCCGTCGACATCAACTGATTCCCCTGTTCGCCGGAGCGCCCGCACCATTGGTGCGCGAAGCCCCCTTCCGATCCAGGATCGCGGCCATCCCGCGGTCTGGATGGAAACCCTGTCGGTACTCAGTGTAAGGGCAGCGGGTAGTCATGGCAAGTTTGGGGCGTTTGGCGTGCTCTGAACGCGTCTCAAATCGGGGGCTCCGGAGGCTCGCTGCTCGCGTCGTCGTCCGCGGCGATTTTGCCCGATTCGCCTGATCCGCCGGTGGGCGGACGCCGCCTCCGGAGCAGCGACCGCCAACTCCTGATCTCGCTCCCTGCGAGCAGATAGATGACGGCCACCAGCACCACGAGGCCGATCAGACCGGTGATCGGTGTTCGGATGAGCAGCCCGAGGCGGTCTCCAGTGCGCGCTTCTCCGCCGAGGTTGAACACGTAGTAGGCACCAAGCATCGACAGCGCACTGATCGCTGAGGCGAAGGTGAGTCGCAGCGTGAATCCGAGCACCCCCCGGCCGGGATTCCCATCTGTCTGGTGCAGGCGGTACCAACCGTGCGCCACGTTGACGTACTGCGCGAGGGAATACGCGAGGGCGACCCCGATGATCGCGTTCTTGTTATGGATCCCGAACGGGAGCACCAGTACCGGGAGCAACACGAGATTGGCGATAACCCCGTACAACGCGTTGCGCAGCGGCGTCCGGGTGTCGAGGCGTGCGTAGAACGGCGCCAGCACTGCGCGCTGCACCGCCGAGCCGACGAGACTGATCGAGTAGACGGCCAGCACGGCCCCGAGTAACTCGGCCTTCGAGAGCAGGAACTGGCCCCGGTCGAACACCAGGACGGCCGCCGGCAAGCCGAGCACCGCCATGTAGGCGGTCAGGGGCAGGCTGATCGCCAGCATGATCCGAATACCGAGGCCGGTGAAACGGCGCACCTCCTCCTGTCCCGCACGGTTGTGCGCGTCAGTGAGCCTCGGGAGGAGAGCGACGATCACCGAACGGAAGAAGACGGTGCCCCCGACAGCAGACACGACCAGATACCCGTAGTTGAGGATGGTGATCGACCCGACCGGCAGGAAGGACACCATCAATTGCTCGCCGACTCGCGCAACCGGGTTGAGGCCCGCCGCGCCGAGCGGCCGGATACAGAGCTTCCCGATGGCACGCAGTTGGGTATCACCCAGGTCCAGCGCCGGCCGGAGTCGCAACCCTCGCCGGATCGCCATCAGCACCATGAACACCGCTTGCGCGAGCGCGCCCGCGAGGAACGCATACGCGACCAGGTGGATGTCCTTGAAGCTCGGATCGAGCACCGGGAGGACGAGGATCATCGCAGCCCCGAGGCCGTTCAGCACCACGGTCATCAGTGCAGGGGCGACGAACGCGTAGCGCGCGTTGAGGTACGCGCGCATCACCTCGGCGATCGCGACCAGCGGCACCATCGCAAAGACGACAGGCACCATGGACGCCGCGAGCCCGACCTCGTGTGTCGAGATGCCTGGCGCCGTGACGCGCATGAGCGGCCAGGCGATCACCGCGGTCAGCGCCACGAGTGCAACGCCAACGATGAGCACCACCGCGAGCACCATCGAGATGAGACGGTCCGTCGACCGCTCGCCGCGCTGCGTCAGCGACGTGCGGAAAGCAGGGACGAGGGCCTGGTTGGCCGCCGCCATGACGACGGCGACCAGCCCGAGTGGAATGCGCGACGCAACAAAGAAGGCGTCGGTGTTGGTGCCCGCGCCGAATCGCAGCGCGATGCTGACATCGAGAATGAGGCCGGCGAGGATGCCGGCGCCTGCCGCGACACCGGTGAGACCTGACTGACGGAAGATCGCCCGGTCTGAGTGTCGTCCGGAGGGTGGCTCGCCGCCGTCGCTGCTCACGCCGCGCNNGCGCGGTCGGACTGCCGCCTGGAGGGTGGTTCGTCGCCGCCGGTGTTCACGCCGCGCGGTTGCGCGGCGCCGTCACGCGGCGGCGCCGTCGCGTTGGCCACGAAGCGTCTCGTCGAGCCGGTCCTGAAGGTGATTGCACAGCGCGCGAACGTGCGGGTCGATGTCGAGCGGCCTGGTACCCCCCGGCCCCCGCGGCGAGATGTGCTCGATCAAGGCCGGGCGGTAGGTGAGCCCGAGGAAACGGCAGATCGCCTGCATCGCCTCGACCGGTGTCGCCAGCATGTCCTGGTACGAGGCGAGGAGGACGTCGTCTCGCCGGTCGAGCCCGGTCTCGAAGTAGAGACCGTTGCGGATCCACCAGAAGAGCGCGGCCGCAGTCTCGGCGGTCATGGTCGAGTAGTCGTAGCTCGCGACCTCGGCAAGCGTCGCGGGCGATAGCCGCTGCGCCTGCCACATGCCGGCGCCCTTGCCTGCGGCGATGTCGCGCAGGGTCAGCAGGTTGTTCCTGCCGAACTTGGAGATCGCGGAGCGGACGCGACCGTCGACATCGCGGTACGCCCAGATCGCTCTCCCCGGCGACGGCGTGTCCAGCGAGTCGAGGAGGTGGTCGACGCGATGCGAATCGCACAGCGGCTTGAAGAGCACGTACTCGTGTCTGCTCGCCATCACGACGCGACGCACCACGGCGTCATCCCTGAGCAGGAAATGGTCGAAGACGGCACTATCGTTCTCGTTGTGGACCTCGAACTCGGGAGCGATGTCGAGGCCCCGGGCCAGCATGTTGGTGCCGGACCGCTGAAGGCCGACGAGATAGACCGGCGTCGCCAGCCCTGCCGGCCGTCGGTGGGTCCTGCGCCAGTCCCACTTTGCAGCCGCGACACGAACTCGGGTGACCGGGTTGAGCTCATCCTCCTCGACGAGTCGTGAGAACCCCTCGGTACGGCCCCAGCGGAGGTGACGGCGCACGCGGCGATTGAGCCGTGACGCAGCGCCCTCGCCGGTCGGAGCCCTGTCGAAGATGGTCTCGTCAGTGCCGGACTTCACGGTGACTGGGCGCAGCGGATACCCGTAGCGGAGCAACAGCGGTGCGGTGAGCACGCTCACCAGGCGTCGGTTGCGCGGCGCCATCGCGCTTTTCCAGCGATCGTCGCTGCGCAGCGTGATCGCACCGTGGCGGAGGCGATCCGGATTGCCGGCGACGCTGTGGTTCGGTGTCGTCTGTGCCTCGTGACCGTTGACGAACGGCAGCGCGGCGTCCTGCATGCCGACCATCGCGAGAATCGAGCGAACCGTCGCGGGCGGATCGGCGACGAAATCCTCGTAACGGATGCGCAGGTAGCGGTCCGCGCCGCCTTTGAAGAGAACGCCACCCGCGAGGTTCCAGACGTCCCAGAGCACGGCGCTCTTGGCCGGACCGATCTGCTCCATGTGCGAACGCGCAGCGCCGTCTGCAAGCGTCTTCTTGCTCGACCACGAATGTGCCGCACCCCGAGGATCGCGGATGAGGTGCACGACGCGGAGATCGATGCCGGGCGTCGCCGCGAGGACGTTTGCGTACGCGGGAAGCTTCGACGAGTCAACGATTACCTTGCAGCCGGTGACCGTCGCGATGGCGGCGTAGAGATCACCCAGCGCGTCCCGTGCAGCCTCGAGCGAGTGCGACTCGGCCGGATCGAGGCGCGGAACCAGCGCCCCGGCAAGGACGCCGGGCAGGTTGCGAATCCTCCCGGTGCGCTGGAGCATGGAGACGATGCCGTCGACGCGCGCGGGATCGTCGAGCTCGCCGGCCAGGGCCAGCACCTTGCTCCAGACGGGACATTCGCGGACGGGCAACCCGCAGCCGCAGAGCCGGTCCTCCTTCAGGCCACGTTGCCAGAGGTAGCGAACCTCGCCCGCAGCGAAGACGCCGTCGACTTCGCCGAGGATGTTCGCGAGCACCGTGCTGCCACTTCTACCGGTCCCGGCGATGTAGAGGACGACCGTGGACATGAGTCTCCGAGGTTCAGCGCGCAAGCCCGCCGCCGGCGGCTATCGCGTTGCTATCGGCGGCGAAACAGCCC
>PKYW01000075.1 GCA_003132805.1 Candidatus Dormiibacterota bacterium
GATGACGCTGTGCGGTGCGGCGACGACCCACGCCCACTTCACTGCCGGGCGCATGCCCATGTGCTGAGCCTCGGCGATGATCCGCTCGGACGACTCGAGCCGCGAGAGCTCGGCGTTGAGCTGCGTGTCTTGAGCCACGAGCTGCTGCTGCTGTGCGATGAGGTGCGTGGCCTGGTACGTCGCTGTGGTCACGTGCGCCGTCTGGTTCACGTACGCAATACCGATGCCGGCGGCGACCGCGATCACCGGCAGCAGCGGCAGCGGTGTACGAGGTCCGCCGCGGCGAATGCGCAGACCCCGAACGAGTGGTTCGAACGGGACGTCGTCGACGCCGGCAGCCGTCGGTGTCGACCCGCGGTCGACGCCAGGTGCGAAACGCAAGTTGGGCACTGCCCTGTCTCCAGTGGTGAAACGTTGAGATGGACGATGGAGGGGCACCGACGGTGCCGGGTCGGCGAAGCGTGAGGTGGTGGCGGGGAGAGCCGCGCCGGGCGCGGCTCCCCCCTGGGTCGCGAAGTGAGGCGTTGGAGGTCGGTGGCTCGTCACCCGTCGGTGGCGAGCTTCTCCGCAACCCGTAGCCGCGCCGAGCGAGATCTCGGATTGGTGGCCAGTTCGGCCGAGTCCGGCCGGATCACCTTGCGGGTGAGGAGAAAAAGTGTGGCCCGGTGGACGCAGGTGCAGTGGGGCTGTTGGGGCGGACAGACACAATTCTGAGCTGCGACGTGGAGTGCATTCTTTACAAGGGTGTCCTCGAGAGAGTGGAATGAGATGACCCCAAGACGCCCACCGGGCCGGAGGATGCTGATTGCTGCCTGCAGACCTTTTTCAAGGCTTTCCAGCTCGTGGTTCACCGCGATGCGAAGCGCCTGGAATGTGCGCGTCGCGGGGTGAATCCGCTTTGGCCAGAAGCGCCGTGGCACCACCTGCTCCACGAGCTCACGGAGCTGCGTGGTGGTGGTGATCGGCGTGCGTTCCCGTGCTCTGACGATCCGGTTCGCGATCGATCGCGCGAAGCGCTCATCGCCGTAGTCACGGATCAACGACGTCAGCTCGTCCGCGGTCAACGAATCGACCAGGTGCGCCGCGGTCATGCCGGAAGTCGGATCCATGCGCATGTCCAGTGGTCCGTCGAAACGGAAGCTGAAGCCGCGGGCCGGGTCATCGAGCTGGAGTGAGGAGATGCCGAGGTCGAAGACGACGACATCCGCCGCCGTCACGCCATGGGCGCGGACGATGGCCTCGAGGTCGGCGAAATCACCCTGGGCGATTTCCACGGCGCCGTTGCCGCCGAAACGGGCGCGACCGGCGTCGACAGCGCTCTGATCGCGATCGATCGCGATCACCCGGCCGCCCGGGGAGACGCGCTCGAGGAGCGCGGCCGTGACCCCGCCGGCGCCGAATGTGGCGTCGACGGCGATCTGCCCGGGCCGGGGCTGCAGGCTCTCTATGAGGGGTGTGAGAAGGACCGGCCGGTGGCCCGCGCCGTCAGGCGACGGGGCACCGGGCGTGGCGTTGTCGAGAATCCCCATGCCGGCCACGAACGACAGGGGGATGGTCATGTTTCGAGGCGGATCCGTCTGGGGCGCTCACGCCGGCGACGGAGATGCGGACGTGCCGCGCTGGTGGACCAGGTCCCAGACCTGGGTGAACTCGTCGGGGTCGAGCTCTTCCTGCTCCTTCCAGAGCTCTTCGGCGGTGACCTCGACCCCCGTGTCGAGTCCGACGAAGACAACCATGTCGACGATCTGGGCGAAGGCCCGATGATGCGCCGACAGGAGCAGGCGCCCCTGGGCATCCAGTTCGAACGGGTAGCTGTTGCCGGTCAGACGGCGCAGGAACCGGCGCTCCTGAGCAGGGGTCTCCGCCGTGCGCCGGAAGAGGTCTTTCTGGATCGCCCACTCGTCAGGCGGCCAGATCATCAGGCGGTGCTCCGGACCGGGGGCGACGACACTGCCTTCAGGGAGGAAGCGGCGCAGCTGGGCGGGAATCGCCACGCGTCCCTTCTCGTCGATACGATGGCGGTAGGTTCCGCAGAAGTGCGCGGGAATCGGCAGCGCGACCTGCGTTTGCTCGAGCCTCACCGTCGTCACGTCGGTATCCCCACTACTCACCACTTTTCTCCACCGGCGCGCCGAACCCTAACAGGTGTGTGGTGAGGCGTCAACGCAAACAAATGTACGCTTCACCTCTCGCCGGCGAGTGGGGTCAGGCGTCGTATCGCGGCGTTTCCAGAAGGAGTGACGACAGATCGGCGCCGCCGGTGAGCTGCGCGGGCTCCGCGCCCCGTCGGAACAGCACCGCCCCACCTGTCCCCCGGAGGCTCATCGCCGGTCCATCGATCTCCAGCCAGCTCTGTTCTCGGAGGGCCACAACGGTGACGTCGTTCTCCTCGAGGAACTCCTGGAGGCGCTCTTCGCGGGTTTCGCCGACCCGAGCCTCGGGTGTTGGCGGGTCCATGTAGTGCGGGTTGATCTGGAACGGCACGAGGTTGAATGCCGCAAAGCTGGGCGGTTGCACGATCGGCATGTCGTTGGTGGTGCGGATGGTCGGGCAGGCGACATTGGACCCCGCGCTCGCGCCGAAATACGGGATCCCGCTATCGATCGCCGATCGGACGGCGTCGATCAACGACAGGCGGTGAAGGGCTGTGACCAGGCGAAAGCTGTTGCCACCGGTGACGAAGACGGCCTCAGCCTCGCGGATTGCGGCGCGAGGATCGTCAACCGTGTGCACACCGGTGAGCTCGACGCCATGAGGGGCGAGCCATTCCTGGATTCGAGCGGTTGCGCCGTCGTGGTCGCTCTGGGCATACGGGATCATCACAGCGCGGCGAGCACCACGGAGATGCTCGACGATCGCCGCACGGGCGGACGTGCTGTTCCCCCCGGCGTGCAGGAAAAGACGTCGTGGCATCAGTGCGGATCTCCTTGGTGTGGAGCACGGTGGCGAGCAGCCCCAGAGGATAGACTCGAGGGGCAAGCCGGCCAGACGGTCGCGGACGCAAGCGTCCGAGGAAAGTCCGGGCTCCGCAGAGCAGGGCGCTGGGTAACGCCCAGTCGGGGTGACCCGAAGGAGAGTGCCACAGAAATGACACAGCCCCGGACCCGTCCGGGGCAACGGTGAAATGGTGGGGTAAGAGCCCACCGGCGGCCGGGTGACCGGCCGGCCAGGTAAACCCCGCCCGGAGCAAGGCCAAACAGAGACCGAGCGCTTCGGCACTCAGGAGTTGCTCGCTCCCCGTGTCTCAGGTGGGCCGCTCGAGGCGCCGGGTAACCGGCGTCCCAGATGGATGACCGTCCCTTGCCTGCCGCAGGCGAGGACAGAACCCGGCTTATCGGCCGGCTTGCACTCTTTTCACGATCCCAGCAACGCCGCGACCGTGGTTTCTCCATTGGTGAGCAACCCGGCTGCGGGCAAGCGCACGAGCAGGTCGCTCCAGCCGGACTCGCGCGACACGATGTCCGTGAACAGCGATCGCGCCTCGTCAACCTTCCCCGCGTCGGCCATCAGAATTGCCGCCCAGAAGGTTGCCTCGTCGTTTCCCGCAAGCAGCCTCCGCGCCTCCTCGTACGCCGCGAGGCTCCCGTTCATGTCACCGGCGATCTCGCGCTGCTCGGCAACCTCCATGTGCTGGTATCCGCGGTGCACCGACAGCAGCCGGCGCAGCTCGCCGAGGGGGTCGGGGGCGTCGTCGACGCGGAGATCGACCACGCGATCCTGCCATGGTTGGCTGGAACCGGTTGCCCTGACGATGAGCATCGCCGCCGACTGGCGGCCGCGAACGTCGCCACCCGCGGCCTCCGCCGCCTCGAGGGCGGCCATCAGGCGTTCGGCCAGGTNNACAATGCGCTGGTTGCGAGCGCCGCAGTCAGTACCTCGGGCGTCAGCGCCGCAAGCGCCGTCGCCGGGTCGACGCCGAGACGCATCAGTGCGAGGCCGCGCGGTCCGTACGCCGGCTCGGCGAACGACTGCGTGGCGATCGCGCCGACACCGGGTTCCGCCCAGGTCACCACCGAACCAACCGAGAACCAGTGCGATTGCACGGCGACGCCAAGGTTTCCCGTCTCCGGATCTCGCGCCACGATGGAATAGGTCATCGGTCAGCCTCCGCCGGCAAGTCCGGCCATGATGCGTTGAGTCTCCTCCACGGCCAGCGTGTCGACGCGTTCGTTCCCGGGAATGCCGCTGTGGCCACGCACGTGCTCGAATCGCACCCGCGGATCGATGAGCGGATCGATGGTCGGGAACAGGTCGAGGTTCTTCTTGCGCTTCCATGCCCCGGTCAGCCAGTTGATGACGCCGAGGCTGTCGGTGCGCACCACGATCCGCCACTCCGGATCGTCACCGATGCGTGCGCGAATGCGACGCAGAGCTTCGCGAACCGCTTTCAACTCCTCGCGATTGTTGGTCGTCGCGAGCTCTCCGCCGGCGGCTTCGTCAATGCCGCCATCCGGCCATTCGACCCGGTACGCCCACGCGCCCGCGCCGGGATTCCCCGAGCAGGCCCCGTCCGTATACGCAATCACGGTCGCCGTCACGGAGCGAGGATCCGGTCGCAGTTCGCGCATTGCGTCAGTCCTGTGCCGGTGCGCACCGCTCGGCGCTCCTCATTCGACACCGGCATGTGGCATCCGGCGCAGAATTCACCGGCCAACCCGGTCACCGCGGGACGGCGGTGAGCGGCGATGCGCGCGTACAGCGAGAGGTCACCGGGGTCGATGTCCGCTCGCACGGAGTCACGTTCGGCACTCAGGACATCCTTCTCAGCAGTCAACGTCGCGAGGCGCGCCCGGAGCGGCTCCATCGACTCACTGCGTTGCGATTCGCGTGCTGCCACAAGGGCTGACGCGCCCTGCAGGGTTGCGAGCGACTGGTCCACCCGCTCCATCCGTTCGAGCGCATCGTCCTCCGCGGTGGACAACTTGCCGCGCATCGCCTCCAGCTCGCGCTGCATCTCCATGAGCTCGGCCGGGTTGCGCACCGTGCCTCCATAGAGGCGCCGGTCCAGCTCGCGAATCCGGCTCTGCAGCGATGCCGCTTCGAGCTCGGCCAGCCGGGCGCTGGTGCCGAGCGTGCGATGTTCCTCCTGTGCGGCGGCTTCGGCCTTGTGCAGGCGATCGAGCTCGGGATCGCCGCGCAGCGATGCCTCCACCGTGGCGATCTCCGAGGTGAGCGCCGCGATGCGGTCGTCGATCTGCTGAAGGCTGAGCAGCGCGGAGGCGCGGCTCACGCGGCCACCTCGTGGGAGACGCGAGCGAGTTGCGCCAGCGACCGCCGAGCGGCGCCGGTGTCAATCGATGCCGCGGCCACCGCCACACCGTCCTGCAGCGTGGTGACGTGGTCGGCAGCGAGGAGCACGGCCGCGGCGTTGAGCAGCACGACGTCGCGACACGGCCCAGGTTCGCCGTCGAGAACGGAAAGGATGGTGCCGGCGTTGGTCTCAGCACCGCCGCCGCGAACCGAATCGAGCGGTGCCGCTTCGAGACCCACGTCGCGCGGGTCGATGATGAAATCGCGCACGCCCTCGACGGTGACCTCGAAGCAGCGGGCGGCGCCGGTGACACCGAGCTCGTCGACTCCATCCGGACCGGTGAACACGAGCGCATGGACGTGTCCCAATCGATGCAACACCTCGGCCATCATCGGCGTGAGCCGCTCATTCGATACGCCAAGCAACTGGTGCCGCACCCGCGCCGGGTTCGCGAGTGGACCGAGCACGTTGAACACGGTTCGAATGCCGAGCTCACTGCGAACCTGACCGACATGGCGCAGCGCGGGGTGAAACGCGGGTGCGAAGAGGAACCCGATCCCCGCCTCTTCCACGCAACGTCGAACGCCCTCCGGCGACAGTGAGATCACCACCCCGAGCGCCTCGAGAACGTCCGCGCTGCCGCACCGCGACGACGCTGCGCGGTTGCCGTGCTTCGCGACCGGACACCCGGCGCCCGCTGCCACAAGCGCCGCGGCGGTCGAGATGTTGAAGGTTCCTGCTCCGTCACCGCCGGTGCCGCACGTGTCGACCGCCTCGACCGGCAGTGTCACCTGCGTGGCATGGGCTCGCATCGATTCCACCATGCCCGCAAGTTCATCCACCGACTCGCCCTTGGTACGCAGCGCTGCCACCAGGGCTGCAACGAGGACCGGCGAAGCCTCGCCCTCCATCATGGTATCCATCACCGCTCGTGCAGTCGGAACGTCGAGCGAGCGACCGGACACCACCGTCTCGAGTGCCTGCCGCATCACCTCCGCGCCCATCGGGGGCGACGGTAGCACCGAGCGTCAGCAGCGCGATCCATATACTCGGAAGCGTGACCGCCCGCACCCTCGCTCCCTTTGACCCTGAGGTCATCCGCCCGTGGCGCCTCGGCGACGGTCCTCGTGGCGCGCTCCTCATCCACGGCTTCGCGGGGACGCCGCCCGAGTTGCGCCGCCTTGGCGAGGCGCTCGCCGCTCGTGGATTTCGATGCTACGCACCCATGCTCCCCGGCCACGGCACCAAGCCGGAGGACCTGGAGCGAACCCGCTGGCAGAACTGGGCGGATGCCGTCGCGTCGGCATTCGACGAGCTTGCCGCCGAATGCGATGACGTCGTGGTTGCGGGTCAGTCGATGGGAGGCACGCTGGCGCTCCACCTTGCGGCGCACGACCTGCGCGTGCGCGCGGTCGCAGCGCTAGCGGCGCCGATCTGGTTGAGCGGACCGCTCCCACCGCTGCTGCCGGTCATCAAGCGCGTGGTGCGCTGGCATCGCGCCGGCGACGATGTCGACCTCTGGCTTCCCGATGCGGTCGAGGAGCTGTACAGCTACGGCATCCGTCCAACTCGAAGCATCGACGAGCTGCGGCGCCTCTGCGCAGTGGTGCGCAATGAGCTCGCGGCGATCCGCGCTCCGGTGCTGGTGATGCACGGCGAGCGGGATCGATCCATCGACCCTCGGTGCGCTCGAGAGATCGCGCGGCGCCTGATCGGGAGCGAGGCGGTGCGACTGGAGCTGCTTCCTCGCAGCGGCCACGCGATTTCCGTTGACGTCGACCACGACCGCGCCAACGACGACATCCTGCAGTGGTTCGAGCGCTTCGTCCCGGCGGAGCGGACGGCTGCGGCCGCGGGACGCTGAGTCAGCTGGAGTCGCGAGTGGATTCGAGCAACTGCGCCGCGATGTCGGGATCGAGGACGGGGTTCGCCAGGGGGCCCGCATCGAGGTCGCGATGCCGTTTCGAGGTGTGGCGCTGCGTCACCTGAGCGGCTTCGCGCGCGGCGTCGCGTATCACGTCACCACAGCTGACGCATCGCAGCACCGCCGCGGACATACCCTTGCCGGCGTACTCGCGATGCGAGAAACGCATGTCGCCGCCGCACTTCGCGCAACGCCTGCGCGGCTTGCTCTCACGTGGCCCGTCGATGCTCATCGACTCAAGCGTACGGCATGGAGATCCGCGGGATGAGCGGCGCTCTCGATGTCGTCGATCGGCTGCGTCTCGCCGCACGCGACCCGGCCGCGCTGCCGAGCGCGCCGGATGGTCTGCGGCCGGCCTCGGTGCTCCTCCTCTGCGATCCTACGACGCCCGGCGTGCCGCTGCTCTTCGTGCTGCGCTCCGAGGAGCTTCGTCAGCATCCGGGGCAAATCGCATTCCCCGGCGGCGGTGCGGAGACGACCGACGCCGACGTGGTGGCAACGGCGCTGCGCGAGGCGCGAGAGGAGTTGGGAATCGAGGCTGCGAGCGTCGAGATCCTTGGTGTGCTCACGCCGTTCTCGACCGTGGTATCCGGGCGATGGCTGACGCCCGTCGTCGGTCTGCAGCGCGCGCCAATCGAGTTCAAGCGGGACGATTACGAGATTGCCGAGTGGTTCCGTGTCGACATCGCAGACCTGATGGTGGCGCCGCACACGGTTCGCGAGTTCGAACGTGACGCTCTGACCCGCCGTATCCACTATTACGAGGCTTCAGGTCGGATCATCTGGGGTGTCACCGGAGCGATCGTGCACGAGCTGCTGGAGCGAATCGGCCGGACCGACTGACCTCAGGTCGTTGCGCTGGCGATCTTCTGACCCTGCGCCTGCGCGACCGCCTCCGCGAAGGCGGGATCCACGGGCGCGGCGGAGTTGACGACGAGCACGACGGCGATCACATCGCCCTCCTGAAAGGCGATACCCACCTGACTGTACGAGGTTCGGTTCTTGCCGATGAACTCATCCGCAACGCATCCAAGCGCGGCGGGTGATGTTGCACTCGTGACTGTCGCAAACTGCGTCTTGGTGGCGTCGCGCAACTGCGGGTAATCGGCGGTTGCGGCCAGCGCCGATGGGTCGAGCACGACGTCATCCTCGATGCGATACGTGTTGCTGACGTTGGCAAATCCACGTTGATCGCTATTCGCGGTGTTGTTCATCTCGCCATCGCTGATCTGTTCGAGCGGCGGGCCGCCGGGCGGCAGATCGCTGACGGTGAGCGCGAGTTGCGTCACCGGTGAGCTAGCCGCGCTGAGCTGCGGATTCGCGCAGGCCGTCGCCGGAGCGGAGGTGCTCGGCGATGGCGATGCCGATGGAGGATCAGACGATGCAGTGCTGCTTGCGCCACCGCATCCGGCGGTCGCGGTCGCCACGACGCAAGCGCCGATCGCCAGTGTTGTACGCATAACCAAGCTCACTCTCAAAACGCCCCCTTCCACCCACCGTAGCACACGATCCCTGGATCAGCGGTATCGCGGATGCACCACAAAGGGGTTCTCGCGCATCTCCTCCTCTACCGTGGTCCGCTCCCCGTGGCCGGGGTAGACGACGGTTTCGGGAGGCAGCGTGTAGATGCGATGCTCGATCGAGAAGATGAGCGCGGACCGCGATCCTCCAGGAAGATCGAAGCGCCCGATACCCCGATTGAAGAGCGTGTCCCCGGACAGCAGGTCGGGACCAATCCGGAAGCAGACCGAACCCCGGGTGTGACCCGGCGTGTGCACGACTTCGATGTCGAGCCCATGCCAGGAAAGCACCTCACCATCGGCCAGGTCCTGCTCGCAGACGACGTCGGGCAGATCGTCCGGAACGCCCGGAAGATAGTGCACAGCCTCGAGCTGCTCGCGGTCATCGGGATGAATCGCGGCCTCGCAGCCGAAAGCGGCCTTCACTGCCGGGACTCCGCTGACATGGTCCGGATGGCCGTGAGTGAGCAGGATGCGATCGCAGCGCAGCCCGCGCTGCTCCAGCACGGCAATGGTCTGCGGATGCTGCAGACCGGGATCGACGACCAGCGCGTCGTTGGTGTCGCGACGGCGTAGCACGTAGCAGTTCTGGTCGAACATCGGGTCGACAACGATTGCCAGCTCGATGAGATCGCGCAGCGTGTCGGTCACCGCTGCCGGCTACGCGGGGTTGGCGTTGATCGGGCCCAGAACGTCGGATGCCGTAATCGGGAGCACGAACCCGGCGCCGTGGCGTTCGCGCCGGCGTGGCACGTCCGACTCGACGAGCGCGCGGACGAGCACCTCTCCCACGTTGTCGACCGGAACCACCTCGATGGCATCGAGAATCTCCTTGTCGATCTCGTACAGATCACGCAGATTCTTCGCCGGCAGGATGAAGGTCTTCAAGCCCGAACGGTGCGCGGCGAGCAGCTTGTCCTTGACGCCGCCGATGGGAAGCACCTTGCCGCGCAAGGTGATCTCGCCGGTCATCGCCAGATCGCGACGCACGCGGCGACCCGATGCCACCGACACCATCGCCGTCGCCATGGTCACACCTGCCGATGGGCCGTCCTTGGGGATCGCGCCTGCGGGGACATGCAGATGGATCGCGTGCGTGTCGAAGAAGTCCCGAGGCGCGCCGTACTCGATCGCATGCACCTTTGCCCACGACAGCGCAGCTCGAGCGGATTCCTCCATGACGCTGCCGAGCTGCCCGGTCAGCACCAGGTCGGGCTTGGTCTCGATGGCAAGCGCCTCGACGGTGACGATGTCGCCGCCGACCTCGCTCACCACCACGCCGGTGACAGCACCGATCTCGTCCTGCTCGTGTGCCTCACCGTAGTCATGGCGACGCGGACCGAGCAGATCCGATAGATCCTCAGGAGTGATCACCACCGGTGGTATCGCCCCGGCCGCGAGCTTGCGCGGCACCTTGCGCGCGACTTCCGCAATGGTGCGATCAAGCTGGCGCACCCCGGCTTCACGCGTATATCCGTGAAGCATCGCGACAATCGTTTCATGAGGAATCTGCAGCTCACCCGCGTCAAGTGAATGCTGGTCGAGCTGGCGCGGCACCAGATGCCGCTCCGCGATCTGCACCTTCTCCTGCTCCGTATATCCCGTGATGCGGATGATCTCCATCCGGTCGCGCAGCGGCGGGCTGATGGTGTCGACAATGTTCGCCGTCGTGATGAACAGCACCTGCGAAAGGTCGTACGGGACCTCAAGGTAATGATCGCTGAACTCCCAGTTCTGTTCAGGATCCAGCACCTCGAGCAATGCCGCCGACGGATCGCCCCTGAAATCCGCACCCACCTTGTCGATCTCGTCGAGCATGATCACGGCGTTCCGCGTCCCCGCCGTGCGCATCGACTGGATGATCCGTCCAGGCAGCGCACCGATATACGTACGGCGATGACCTCGAATCTCTGCTTCGTCGCGGATACCGCCCAATGACATCCGAACGAACTTCCGATCGAGTGCGCGAGCGATGCTGCGTCCAAGGGACGTCTTACCAACGCCAGGCGGACCTACGAAGCATAGGATCGGCGTCTGCAGGGTTCTTCGCTTCGCCGGCCCGAGTGCGGCGGGTCCTGTCGGAACGGCCGGCGAATCGGGAGCCGGAAGCGATTCAGGAGCGGGTGGCGATGCGGGGGGCAGCGCAGGCCGGAGGGCGGGCGGCGAAATGTCCGCACCAGAATCGGACGACACAGGAGACCCGACCGCAGGACTGGGAGGGGTCCCCGCGTCGACAGGACCCGCGCTCTCTGACTCGGCCTTCAGAGCATCTGCCGTCGCCAGCTCTGTAGCTGCTTCTTCGGCGATGCCTTTCACGCGGATCCGGTCGCGGACGGCGAGCCATTCGAGGACGCGGTCTTTTACCTTTGTGAGACCGTAGTGGTCTTCGTCGAGGATTGCCGCCGCACGTTCGATGTCGAGCGTTTCTGCGGGCGGATCGACCCAAGGAAGGTCTAGGAGCCAGTCGACCCAGGTTCTGACCATGCCCATTTCTGGGGATGCACTTGGAATCTGTTCGAGGCGGTGAACTTCCTTGAGGACACGTTGTTTCACGTTGTCGGGCATGCCGGCTTTCTCGACGCGGGCGCTGAGGTCTTCGTCGTCTTCGCCGGCGTCGTCGAGCTCGGAGAGTTCTTTCCTGATGGCGCGCAATTGTTCGCGGAGGATGTGTTCGCGCTGCGAGTTGTTGATCGTTTTCTGGACGTCGTCGTGGATCTTGCTGCGCAGCTGGGCGACTTCGACCTCGCGGGCGAGCAGCGGGATGAGCTTGCGCAGCCGGACGAGCGTGTCCGTCTCCTGCAGGAGAGCGACGCGGTCGTCGAATCCGAAGTCCGGGCAAGTGCTGGCGATGTCCGCAATCAGTTCCGGTTGGGATGCGCGTGCCATGGCGACGGCGGTATCCGCACCAACCTGCGCGCCGGCGTTGACGTAGTCCGCGAAAAGGCTCCGGACCGATCCAAACAAGGCGTCGACCTCGGTGCCCTCAACTGGATCGGGAGGGATCGGCGTGACCGTCGCGATCCAGGCGTCCCCGGAGGCGTCAAAGGCATCGATGCGGACGCGTTCCTTGCCCTCGACAAGCGCGTGCGCGCCTCCGCCTGGCAGCCGCCGGAATGCGCCGACGTGGGCGATCACGGCGATGGCGTGCACGTCCTCGATCGAGGCGTCGTCACGTTCGGCATCGCGCTGGATGGCGAGGACCACGCGTCCGTCGCCGTTCACGGCGGCCTCGAGGGCCGCGACCGAGCGGGGACGGCCGGCCGCGAGCGGAGCCAGTTGCGAGGGGAAGACGACGTTGTCCCGAAGGGGCACCGCCGGAAGCGTCAGCGAGGTGGGGCCGGACGCGGCCGGATCGGGCTCGGCGGCAGCCGAGGGCTCGACATCGGGCATCCCAAGAGAATAGACGAGCCCTTTCGGCGTCAAACGTCGAGTGGGAGTGCCGTAGCCCAGTCGCGACGCCACGCCGCCTCGTAGTAGGCGGCCGCACCGGCGCGGTCGATGCGAAGTGCGGCCTCCCAGTTGCCTCCCAGGCCGGCCGCGCTCCAGTTCGCCGAGGAGACCAGAACCGCGCCGTCGGCCACGACCCCCTTGGCATGCCCGGACGTCGATCGTGCCGGGTCCATCTGGCGCACCTCGAAGGGCAGGGCTGCCAGTCCTTTCACATCGCCCGCAGCGGGAATCTCGCCGAGCAGCAGCGCGCAGTCCACTCCTCGCGTTCGCGCCTGGGCCATCTGGTCGAGCAGCGTCCGAACCGGGGGTGCGTCGGGTCGCGCATAGGGGACCGTCACCAGTACCTGCCGGCGGGCGCCCGACACCATCTCGCCGAGCGTCTGCTCGACCGCCGTTCCCCCGATGACCAGGGCAACGCGGCGCGACGGGATGCAGAGGCGCCTCGGCGCGACCTGCGGCATCGGGGCTCCAACCAGGGGCACGGTCACGTCGGGCGCGTCTGCCCATCCGTGCGGGGGCGCCGCGGCGGTGGCCCAGTGGGCGTCGAAGGCATCCGTCGCGGACCGGTGGAGCCGGCGGGAGCGAGAGGCCGTGACCCACCACTCCCGTGTCCCCGCCTGCGGCGGCCCACCGGGACGCATGCGCAGATGCGGATCCCAGGGCGCGTCCCGCCAGATGAGATTCCCGCTGCCGACGGCGACGGTTCCGTCGACGATCAGCAGCTTGCCGTGGGCGGCGTCGGCCCCCACGCCGGCAACCCGGCACGCAGCTCCGGCGGCCGCCAACGCGCGTGCAGTGGCTGCATTTCCGTCCGAGACATGCGTGTCGAGCACGAGCCGAACGCGCACGCCGCGCTCAGCGGCCCGGACGAGTGCCCATCGATACGACGGCCCGACTTCGTAGATGGCCGCGTCGATGTTCCGACGCGCCCGCGCCAGCAGCCGCATCAAGACCGTGCCCGCCGAGTCGGGACCGAGCGCGCATATGGTCACGCTCACGAGGCTGCGAGCGCGCCGGCGAAATCTCTCGGCACGCCACAACGTTAAGGGCGGTGAGCGCCCTCGACACGCACGATGCTGAAGCCGCGACGGTTGGCGCCGCGGCCGTCAGGCAGTGGCCGGTCCAACCCTCTTTGCGAGCCGCTGCAACTCCTCGTGATGCTGCTTCACGTGGGCCACCACATCGTCGAGCACCGTGTCCTGCGCCTGCAGATGCTGCTGCAATTGCAGGCACTCGCTGAGGATCGCCTCGGCGTCGTTGTAGGTCTGCTCCGACCGCTTATCGGACGCCTTGCCCTGGATGTTCTGGCCCACGATGATGATCGGCAGCAGGACCAACTGGATGAAGTTCGAGCTGATCCAGGCGACCAGGATGGTTGCGTTGTGGCTCGAGATCGCTGATGGCAGCGAGATCAGCGCTATCAGCGCGAAGATGTAGGCGGCCCACATCGTCCCGACAACCGCCGTGATGATCAGCGCCACCTTGCCGTTGACTCCAACGCTCTCGTCCTTGACCTTTACCGGCCTGTCGTGCTTGCGCTCAGCGATGCGCGGATGGGGTACGTGCTGGAACAGCTCTTCGACCCTGGGGATTTGGACCGGTGCCGGGATCGGAGCCGGCGGGACTGGTTGGTCGGTCATGTCAGGTCTCCTCGCGTGGGCGCTGGAGGTGGGCGCGCAATCGCGCGGTATCGTGAACGATGCGGGAGCAATTGAGTGAAGTCGACAGTCGCGGATCAGACGCGATGTCGCAACATCGCCGGTGGTCGTGAGCGGCGAAGGCTCCACGCCGGCTGGCGCTCGACGAATTCGTACATCGCGGCGGGACGTCCCGGCCCGCCTTTGGCGAGCGTGCCGGTAGCTCGAACGAGTCCCGACTGCTCGAGCTCACGCCTGAAGTTCGACGGTTCGTACGTCACGCCGCTGATCGCCTCGAACACCCGCCTCGCCTGCGGCATGGTGAAGCGCTCCGGAAGCAAGCCGACCGCGATGTTCGACCACCAGAGCTTTCCGCGCAGCCGCTTGACGGCATCGACGACGATCTGCTGGTGGTCGAAGCCCAGGGGCGGCAGTGCGTCGACCGGTTCCCAACGAGCACCCCGCTCCTCAGCGCGGAGCACGGCAGCGTCGATGAGGGCGAGGTAGGCAACCGTCGGAATCCAGCCACGCGGATCGCGCTGCGGATCCCCATAGGTCTCCAGTTGCTCGAGGTACACCGCGCCGACCCCGGTCTTCTCGGTGAGCTTGCGCTGGGCGGTCTCCTCCGGCCGCTCGCTGGGGCTCATGAATCCACCCGGCAGCACCCACTTCCCTGCGAAGGGCGCCTCGCCTCGCTGCACGAGGAGGACGTGCAGACGCCCTGACAGCGGCGCGAGCACCACCGGGACGGCATAAAGCCCCGCCGGAGCCGGGAACCCCGACGAGTTGACCGCACTCATGCCGGCGGCGCTACCGGCGTCTGCACCCTCTGGCATCGCGATTGATTGTGGCGACGCGCTAGGCTGCACGTCGATGGAGAGCGGGAATATCACGACAGCGGAAGGCTTCCGAGANNATGCTGCCCACCGGCTGTCCAGGCTGGACGGTGCGCGACCACGTCGCCCATATCACGGACATCGAAAGCATCCTGATCGGACGGCCGAGGGTGGAGCACACGGTGCAGGAAGGCCTCCCATATATCCGCAACGAGCCCGGAGCCTTCATGGAGATCGGCGTCGACGCCCGCCGGAGTGTGCCCCTCGCCAACCTCCTTGCGGAGTACCGGGACGTCACCTCGCGGCGGTTGACGCGTCTCGAGAAGCTCGAGGATTCCCAGCTCGACGAGATGGGCCGTGGCTTGTTCGGCGAGTCCAAGGTCCGCTCGATACTCGGGATCAGGGTGTTCGATCTCTGGGCGCACGAGCAGGACATCCGGCGCGCGCTGAGTGAGACGGGCGGTCTTGACGGGGTCGCGGCAGCGCACAGTCGCGAGCGGATGCTGATCGGCGCCGGGTATGAGCTTCAGGAGCGCATTGCACCATCGGCCGGTACCGAGCTGCTCTTCGATGTCACGGGGCCGGGTGGGGCGCTCCGGTCGATCACCTTTGACGGAGGGAAGGGGCGGGCCGGCACGGCCGTTCCCGAGACGCCCGCGGCGACGCTCCGGCTCGACCTCCCCACGCTGACCGTGCTTACGTGCGGCCGCGCCGACGACCCCGGCGCCCGCTCGCGTGTTGTTGTCGAAGGTGACCAGAACTTGGCTGAGCTCGTGCTCGAGGACCTGGCGGTCACGCCGTGAGGGCAGGGTTGCTTGCGACCGGGCTCGCAGCGGCGCTGATGCTGGCCGGGTGCGGCCTGCAGCAGGATCTCGGATCGGTCCCGATCAACGGCAATGGCCCAGTCGGCCCTGCGACACCGATCAGCGCACCGACATTGGCCGGTGCGCAGTTCGACTGGACGTCCACGCGGGGGCACGTGGTCGTCCTCGACTTCTGGGGGTCCTGGTGCAGCCCGTGCAATGCCGAGCAGCCGGGGCTCAACACGCTCGCGAAGCAGTGGATGCCGAAAGGCGTGATCTTCCTCGGCGTTGACGAGCAGGACTCGACGGCAAACGGCGCCGCATATGAACGTGACTTCACGGTGCCCTACCCGAGCGTCAACGACACCAGCGAGGTGATCATCTCCGAGTACAACGTCCTCGATCCACCGACGGTGATCATCATCGACACCAAAGGCGACATCGTCGATCGGTTCCTTGGAACCCTGGCCGGCATCAGCTCAGACCTCACCAAGCTGACGTGACGCCGCAGATCACCGTCTACGGTGCGCCGTGGTGCCCGGACTGCAAGCGGGCCAAGCGATTCCTGGCGGAACAACGTGTCGCGTACGACTGGGTCGACATCGACCAGGATCCGGCCGGCCTGCAGCACGTCGAGGAGCTGCAGCATGGCGGACGCTCGATCCCGACCATCGTCTTCGACGGCACCGACGTGCTCATCGAGCCGACCAACGAGGAGCTGGCACGCAAGCTCGGTCTCACCCTCGACGCCAAGCAGGAGTGCTACGACCTGGCGATCGTCGGTGGCGGCCCGGCGGGACTCGCGGCTGCGATCTACGCAGCGCGCGAGGGGATCGACGCCGTGGTGATCGAGCGCAGCGGTCTCGGCGGCCAGGCAGGGGTCACCGAGCGCATCGACAACTATCCGGGCTTCCCAGACGGTGTTGGCGGCGCGGATCTTGCCGAACGCTTCATCGCCCAGGCGCGGCGCTACGAGGTGGAGCTCCTCAGCGCGGTGAGCGTCGAGCACATCTCCGCGGAAGGTTCCGTGGCAGGTGACATCTGCCTGCGTTTGGCGAGCGGACAGGAGATCGAGACGCATGCCGCGCTGATTGCGACGGGATCCTCATACCGGCGCCTCGGCGTCCCGGGCGAGGACGACCTCATCGGCGCCGGCGTCCATTTCTGCGCCACATGTGACGGCCCGTTCTATCGCGGGGCCGAGGAGCTTCTGGTCATCGGTGGCGGAAACTCGGCGCTCGAGGAAGGACTGTTCCTGACCAGGTTCGCGGAGCGCGTCCGCATCGTCCAGCGAGAGCCCGAGCTCACCGCGTCGCGCCTCCTCCAGGACAAGATCAACAAGGACCCGCGCTTCGTGGTGCATCGCAATACCGAGGTCGTCGAGTTCGTGGGGAAGGGGCGTCTCGAGTCGGTGCGCATCCGAGACCGGGCCACCGGCGAGGAACAGGTGGTGCATCCTCGCGGGGTGTTCGTGTTCATCGGCCTCGACCCCAACACCGCATTCCTCCGCGGCAGCGTCGACCTCGACGCCCGCGGATTCGTCGACGACAAGGGCGGGTTCAAGACCTCGATCCCCGGGGTCTTCGCCGCCGGCGACGTCCGCCGCGGATCGACCAAGCAACTCGGCTCTGCGGTGGGTGACGGCATCGCGGCCCTGATCGCGATTCGCGAGTACCTGCAGGAGCATCACGAGGTGGCCCGGCACCCCGAGGACTGACGCGTCCAACCCCCGATTGCGTTGTGCTATAGTGCGCATCGCAATATGGAAGTCCGCACTCAACCCAAGGACATGGTGGCGCTGACCACGCTCAGCCTGCTCAGCGAGCAGCCGTGCCATCCCTATGAGATCCAACGCCTGCTCAGGGAACGCCACAAGGCATACGCCGTCGGCAAGACGCGCACGCTCTACCGAGCCATCGAGGAGCTCGAGGCGGCCGGCTACATCGAGCCCCTCGAGGTCAGCCGCGAGGGCCGGAGACCAGAGCGCACCGTCTACCGGATCACCCCCGAGGGCAGCGAGGAGCTCGAGAACTGGCTCGCCGATCTGCTCTCGACGCCGGTTGACGAGACCCCGGTGTTCCAGGTTGCGGTCGGCCTGCTCGGGTATATCAGCCAGGAGCGCGCGGAGGTCGCGCTGGCAACTCGGGTGGTCGCGCTCCACGCCCGGGTCTCGGCGCTCGCCTCCACGCTGACCATGGCCCAGGACGACCTTGGGCTCCCCAGGCTGGTCCTGCTCGAGCTGGAGCACGCGATGGCGCTGGCCACGGCCGAGATCGAGTGGATCCGCTCGATCACCGCGGACATGCAGTCGGGCGCATTGATCTGGAACGAACAGCTGATCCGAGCCCATTTCGAGGCGATGCACGCAGCCGACGCCGAGCGTCGCAACCGCCACCGGGAAACCCACCTCACCAAGCTGCCCCATCGCGAGCGACGCGAGCCCGCATCAACAACCAGGGAGGAGACACCGTGATCGAGACGCATGATCTGCGCAAGACGTTCAAGTCGCGAAGGGGACCGGTCGAGGCGGTCGCGGGCGTCGACCTCGACGTCAAGAAGGGCGAGATCTTCGGCTTCCTCGGACCCAACGGCGCCGGCAAGACGACGACGCTGCGGATGCTCTCAACGCTCCTGCCTCCAACCAGCGGGGAGGCAACCGTCGCGGGCTTCGACCTGCGCCGGGAACCCGCAAAAGTGCGTTACGTGATCGGCTACGTCAGCCAGGAAGGCAGCAGTGCGCCCGAGGTGCCGGGCCGGGTCGAGCTGGTCATGCAGGGGCGCCTCTACGGCATGAGCAAGCAGCGCGCGGTGGCGCGCGCGGCAGAGCTCATCGAGTCGCTCGAGCTCGCCGACTGCGCGGACCGTCCGACCAAGACGTACTCGGGCGGCCAGAAGCGCCGTCTCGATATCGGCATCGGCCTGATGCACCTGCCCCAGCTGCTCTTTCTCGACGAGCCCACCACCGGCCTGGATCCACAGAGCAGGGCACGGATGTGGGACGAGGTACGCCGCCTGCGTGACACCGGGACCACCGTCTTCCTGACGACCCATTACCTCGAGGAGGCTGACGCGCTCTCCGACCGCATCGGGATCATCGACCACGGCAAGATCGTGGCCCTGGGCACGCCCGACGAGCTGAAGCGTCAGGTGGCGGGCGATGTCGTCATCGTCGGTACCGACAACGCCAGCGATCGCGTGCTCCAGCTGCTCAAGGGACAGTCGTTCGTTCGCGAGGCGACGAGCGCCGACGACCTCGTGCGTCTCTACGTCGACCGCGGGGAAACTGCGATGCCCCAGATCATTCGCGCGCTCGACGCCGCGGGTATACCGCTCGCATCGCTTTCACTGACTCGCCCAAGCCTCGACGACGTGTTCCTGCGTCAGACCGGACGGTCGCTGCGCGAAGCGGCATAGGAGGGAATCGACATGAAATTTCTCAAAGACACGTGGCTGATGTTCCAACGCTATCTGATGGTGTTCCTGCGCAACCCGGCGTGGGTTGCGATCGGAGTCATTCAGCCGCTGCTCTATCTGGTGCTCTTCGCGCCACTGCTGAAATCGCTCGTTCATCTCTCGGGCTTTCCTGCGGGCGGCGCGTACAACGTGTTCGTTCCGGGATTGCTCATCCAGCTCGGACTCTTCGGTGCGAGCGGCGTGGGGTTCGGCCTCATCGCCGAGCTTCGCGCCGGGGTCATCGAGCGATTCCGCGTGACGCCGGTCAGCCGCTTCGCGCTGCTGCTCGGCCGCGCGCTGCGCGACATCGTCACGATGATGGTCCAGTCGCTGATCCTGCTGCTGCTCGCCATCCCGTTCGGGCTCAAGCCGACTGTCGTCGGCATCATCGTCATGCTCGGGCTGGTTGCGCTGATCGGGCTCGGGATGTCGTCGCTCGCCTACGCCGCCGCGCTCGCATTGAAGAGCGAGGACTCGTACGCGCCCTTGATCTTCACGCTCTCGCTGCCATTGCTGCTGCTCAGCGGCGTGCTGCTCCCGCTCGACCTCGCACCGCAATGGTTGCAGGACATCGCCAAGGCGAATCCGCTGTCCTACGCGGTGAATGCGGCACGCGATCTCTTCAACGGGAAGGGTCTCGACCAGGCCGTGTTCGAAGGGCTCGTGATCATGGCAGCCCTGGCCGTCGTCGGCGTCCTCATCGGAGCGCGCCGGTTTACCCGGGCGATTGCCTGAGCGGAGGGCTTAGCCGGCCAGTGCGGGCGCGTCCTCGAAGCAGGAGCGGACGACCGCTCCAAGACCCGGCAGGCTGAACGGCTTGGTGATCAGGTGGTTGGCACCCGCCAGGCGCGCGCGCTCGACGTCCTTGTCCGAGGACAGCGACGTGAACACGAGCACCGGCATCGATTGCGTCGCGGGCTGCGAGCGGATGTGGCGGCAGACCTCAATTCCGTCGACCCCCGGCATCATCACGTCGAGGATCGCCAGGTCGAACTGCTCGGTGTCGAGCATCGAAATCGCCTCGCTGCCGTCCGATGCCTCTCTGACCTCGAATCCTTCCATGCTGAGATACAGCCCGACGACGTGCAGCAGGCGCGGTTCGTCGTCAGCGAGAAGGATGCGCTGCTGGGTCAACGGATGCGGCCTCCCGGGCGCGTGGACAGGTGCGTCATCGCAGTATCGACCGCGGAATCATTTCGATCTCGGGGACCATCGTTCCGTCACCGGGTGGAGACAAGTGCAGCCGAACCCGGCTCTGCGGTCGGCTGTGCTGGATGATGTGACCATGGCGGTCGCCCCCGAGCACGGTGAGCAGCGAGGCGTCGGCGTCCGTGTCTGACCCCGAGGCACCGCACCGCGGTACCCCGCGAATCCTCACCGAACCTCGGCGTCCGGCGCGCATCCGAGCGCTCCACTCGGCTCCCTGGCTCGCGGTGGGGACAGTCTGCGTCGGCGCCTTCATGGGCCAGCTCGACGCAAGCATCGTGGCCACGGCGCTCCCGTTCATCCGTACCAACCTACACGCATCCATCGCGAGTGTCGAATGGGTGGTGCTCATCTACGTGCTCGTCCTGGCAGGCACGGTTGCGGCAGTTGGGAGGATCGCCGATCGGGTCGGCCGGAAGCTGCTCTACACGTACGGCTTTGGCGTCTTCGTCGTCGGCTCGGCCGCGTGTGCACTGGCGCCATCACTCGGTCTGCTCGTCATCGCGCGCCTCGTCCAGGCGGTCGGCGCCGTGATGCTGCAAGCAAACTCCTACGCGCTCATCCGTGATGTGCTTCCCGCCGGACGCCTGGGCACTGGGCTCGGTGTGCAGGGGGCGGCTCAGGCTTTCGGGCTCTGCGTCGGACCAGCGCTCGGCGGGGCGCTGACCGTGCTCGGCGGCTGGCGACTCATCTTTCTCGTGAACATCCCGATTGGGCTGATCGGGCTCGCGCTCGGGCTGCTCTTCCTCCCGCGCAGCATTCACCACGACCCGACGAGCCGCATCGACCCTTACGGGACCCTCCTGCTCGCCGCGATCCCAGCGGCCATCCTCGCGGGGCTGTCGTTCGCCGCGCAATCGGGGACGGCAGCCTGGGTTGAGCCCGGGTTGGTCGTTGTTGCCTGCGCGCTCCTCATCGGAGCGATGGCGCGCCAGCGGAGCGTGCCCGGATCGGTCGTCGATGCAGCGCTGATCCGGGTCCCAGCGTTTGATGCCGGCGTCGCCGCGGCGCTGCTGTCGTACGCCGTTCTCTTCGGCACCTTGGTCGGTGTCCCCTTCTACCTCGAGAACTCGCTCCACGTCGGGGCGGGCCAGACGGGGCTCGAGCTCAGCGCGCTCCCCGTGGCGCTGGCGCTGACGGCCCTTCTTGGCGGGGCGATCCGAGACCGGATTGGACCCCGCATCCCGACGGGCCTCGGCATGCTCTTGACCGCGGCCGGAATGGCGTTGCTCGCCGCCTCGGCAACTCGGGCGGATCTGACCGTCGTCGCGCTGGCAGTCGCCGGGGCCGGGATGGGGCTGTTCGTCGCCGCCAACAACGCGGCGACCATGTTCGCGGCACCCCAGGAGCGTGCCGGCGCGGCCGGCGGCCTGCTGAACATGGCGCGTGGGCTCGGAACGGCCCTGGGCGTGGCGCTTACGTCACTCGTCTTTGCCACCGGCCATGGTCTCACCGCAGTCGCGCTCCTGCTCCTTGTCGTGGCACTCCTGACCGGAGTGATCAGCGTCACCTGGTCGGCTTCGTCCCCTCGGCCGGTCTCAGTGGTCTGACGCTTCCGCCGGGTACCAGTGTATGGGGCGAGTTCCGCTGCGGCGGACCCGGCCCGAGCTCTCGAGGAGTACCAGGTGAGCCAGCGTCTCGCCCACGGCCGCGCGGCGCATGAAGCCGACGATCTGCGACCAGTCCCGCGACCAGCGCAGCTGGAGCGTGGTCTCCCAGCAGGTGAGCCCAGGGGTGGCGCTTACGGCCGCGTAGGTCTCGTCGAGGCGCTGGCGGTGGTGATCGAGCAGCTGGTCCACACGGGCATCGAGGCCGCGGAAGCGCCACTCGTGTGCAGGCAGGACCTCGTCGACGTCGAGATCTCGAACCGCGCGGAGCGCATCGAGAAAGTCCGCGAGTGGATTCGCCGGTTGCTGCGCGTGCAGCGCCACACTCGGGCTGATCCGCGGGAGCACGTGGTCGCCGCTGAAGAGCACGCGGCCGGTGCGGTCGAGGAAGCAGACGTGACCGGGCGAGTGCCCCGGCGTGTGGAGCGTCACCAGGTCCCACCCCGGCAACGGCACCCGTTCGCGGTCTTCAAGCAGCACGTCGGGCTCGGCCGCGGCAACGAACTCGCGGATCCCCATCGACGCGCCGGTGAGTTCGGCACGCGTCTCGTCAGGCACACCGGATTCGATGAGGAGCTCGTCCATGTTCGCGAGCAGGCCGTCGAGGCCGAGACCGTAGCGGGCGGGAATCAGCGCGGCATCGGCAGGATGGAGGGCAACCCACGCGCCCGATGCCTCGCGCAGCCTTCCTGCAAGCCCGTAATGATCCGGGTGGATGTGGGTGATGAGAATTGCCTGCACGTCAGCCGGGCTGTAGCCGGCCACCGTCATCCCGGCCACGAGCGCGGTCCACGCTTCCTCTGTGCTCCAACCGGTATCAATGACAGCAACGCCACTGTCCAGCTCGAGCAGGTACACGAGCACGTAGCGAAGCGGGCTGTTCGGCAGCGGAACCGGAATCGACCAGAGCTTCGGGCGGACTCGCTCGACCTCGGGCAGTCCGGCCGACTCCCAGGATCGTCGCTGAGCTGTGCCGGTGACCTCGATGCCGCTCACGCGCGGCTCAGCGGCGGCCGCCGATCGGTGTGGTCGCGAGATGCTCGAGGAACACGTCCTCGACGTCGCTCCAATGCTCATCGGGGATCCAGTGCGATCCGCCTTCGAGCTCGAGGAGGTGGTACTCGCCGGTGCAGTGCTCGGCAGAGAGCTCGGTCGCCTCGCGTGTGAACACCGGATCCTGGTCACCCCAGACGTGGAGGACCGGCACGCCGACGGATGCGGAATGGCCGCGTTCGGTCCCGAGAGCCCGGTACCAGTTCAGTGCGCCGGTGGGACCCAGGGCGCGCAGCGCGGTGATGTCGCGATGCGCGTGCGCCGGGCTGAGACCCGTTGCGGTCAGCAGCGACTCGGCCACGACGCCGCCCGCCGCGTCGATCAGCGACTCGGGGATGAGCGGAAGGCGCAACACCGGGATGTATGCCATGCGCAGACGCTGCTGCGTGCCCTGAAGCGCCTGTCGGAGCGCCGCGGTATGTGGCGTCGAAACCGCGGTGAGCGATGCCACCGCCTCGGGATGATCACCGGCGAGCGCCCACGCAACAGTGCCGCCCCAGTCGTGACCGACGAGGTGGAACCGGTCCCTCCCGAATGTGGCTGCCATGGCGAGGACGTCGTCGCAGAGCTCGCTGACCCGGTATGCCTCCACGCCCTCGGGGCGCGCTCCGGCTGAGTAGCCGCGCTGGCTGGGGGCGACGGCTCGATACCCGGCGCCGGCGAGGCCGTTGAGCGCGTCCTGCCAGCAGCTGCCCGTCTGCGGGAAGCCGTGGAGCAGGAGGACGAGCTCGCCGTCGGCCGGACCGGCGGTGAGCGCGTCGAAACGCATGCCCCGTGCCGCTATGGTCGTGCGCCTGACCGCCACTCCTATGGAGCGTAGCAGGAGGCTAGAGCGAAGCACTCCGCTGCCACGCCCGGTTCATGCACCATGCCGCCATGCCCGATGCACTCTTCACTCCCAACAAACGCGGCTTCGTGCCGAGCGATCATGCCCGCGGACCGTGGGATCGCGCCGCGATGCACGGCGGTCCGCCGGCGGCGCTCATGGCGGGTGCGATGGAGGCGCTGCCAAGCGAGGCGCCAATGGCGATCGTCCGGACGACCGTCGAAATCTTCCGACCCGTGCCGCTTCGACCGGTTGAGGTTGCAGCGCGGGTCGAACGCGACGGCCGGCGCGTGCAGATGCTCACCGCCACGCTCACCGACGGCAACACTGAGCTGTGCCGGGCGACCGCGTGGCGAATGCGCATCGCGGACCTTGACCTCGGCGAACAGCCGCCACTCCACGTGCCGTTCGCGGGGCCGGCCGATTCCGTCGCACACACGCCCGAGAGTGAAGATCCCGCGTTTCACCGCACCGGCGTCGAGATGCGGTACGCGCACGGCTCGTTTATCGAGCAGGGTCCGGCGACCGTGTGGATGCGCCTCACCGTCCCGGTCGTGGCCGGGCAGCCCACGACGCCGTTGCAACGCGCGATGGCTGCTGCGGATTTCGGCAACGGTGTGGCGTCGGCGCTGCCGTGGGGGCAGTACATGTTCATCAACACCGACTTGACGGTGTACTTGCATCGCCAGCCCGAGGGTGAGTGGATCTGCCTCGATGCCACGACGGACGTCGACCCGCGTGGGGTGGGCGTCGCCTACAGCCGTCTCTATGACGAGGGTGGCCCCATCGGCCATTCGCTCCAGGGGCTGTTCATCGACAAGCTCCGGGTGACGCCACCAAGCTTTTGAGGCTGGGCTCCCTCGGCGGCTAACAGGCGGGGGCGGTCACGGTCGTGATCTCGCCGTAATAACCGACGCCTCCGGCATTTCCGCCGCCGGCAGGGCTGATCGTGAGTTCGAGAAAGTCACCGACGACGTTGCCTCTACCGCTGGCGCCCCAAACGCTGACCCCTTCAGTCGGCAGTGCATTGACATCAACGCTGGGGTCAGAGCCAAAGCTGACGCCTGTATATGGTGCGGCGTCAGTCCCGTCGTTGTTCAGATTGTTCGTCACGGAAATGATGTAGTTGGTCTGAGAATTCTGCGGGAATCCGGTGAGCCTGACACTTGCCGTCCACACACCATCACAGTTCAGCTCCGCGACGAGGACACCACTCGGCCCCAGTGTCGTCCCTGGGGGCGTGCTCGTCGGGGTTGCGGTCGGCGTGGCAGTCGGCGTTGGCGCGGCGGTAGGAGTTGGCGCGCCAGTCGGCGCGAGGGTGGGAGACACGGTCGCCGCGGCGGTTGGAGACACTGTCACCGCGAGGGCGGGAGACCCAGACGCCGCCAGGGCTGGAGCGACCGTCCTCGCGACGGTCGACCCGCAGGCCGTGAGGCCAACGGCGGCGATCGCAGTGCCGATGATGGTTGTGAGTTTCATTTCTGCCCAATCAACGCGATCGCGTCAGCACTGGTTACACACGACCGGATACATCAATCCATTGACAGACGTCGATGGAAGCGCATAAGCTCGCCCCTGAATCAATCGACGTTCATCGATAGGAGACAAGCCATGGAGTGCGAACCCGCCGACGGAATGTGCATGTGTGACGGTGGAGGCTGCTGCTGAGATGGGCAGAGTTCAGCTGGCTCTGAACGTCAGCGACCTCGATAAGGCGGTGGAGTTCTACTCGAAGCTGTTTGCCACTGAGCCCTCGAAGCGACGTCCCGGCTACGCCAACTTTGCAATCGCGGACCCCTCGCTCAAGCTCGTGCTGTTCGAGAATCCCGATCAGGCGGGAACGCTCAACCATCTCGGCGTTGAGGTCGAGTCGAGGGACGAGGTCGTCTCGGCCACGCGCCGCTTGTCTGGGGAGGGCCTGCCGACCGAAATTGAGGACGGCGTCACCTGCTGCCACGCGCTGCAAGACAAGGTCTGGGTCGCTGGTGCAGACACGCGCTGGGAGGTGTACACCGTCCTGGCCGATGCCCCAGTCGACGCGGTCACCGACACCAGCGGATGCTGTGTGACCCAGGACAACGCGCAAGCCTGTTGTGCCGCCGATTAGCCGTCAAGCCCTTTCTGGTCGCCACTGTGATCGGTGACGGGAGGTAGCGCGATCGCCACGCCGGCAGAGCTACGTGTACTCGACACAATCCGCGCCAGCCTCACTCGCGAATTCGAGGGGGTGTTCGGACCTGAGACAGTAACAGCTTGTCTGTATGAATCCTATGACCGATTGGCGGCAACTGCGAAGGTCAACCGATACCTCGTCGTGCTCGCCGAGCGGTTTACTCGCGACCGTCTCCAGGCGATCGCCAAAGCGGAGGGAAAAATTGTGACCGCTGTCCCCGAAGTCCTCTTCGTCTGCGTTCACAATGCGGGCAGGTCGCAGATGGCAGCCGCGCTCCTCGATCATCGCGCCAACGGTGCGGTGCATGTGCGGTCGGCTGGGTCAGATCCAGCGGAGACGCTGAACCCAGCCGTGGTCGAGGCGATGCGCGAGCTTGGTTTGGATATCAGCAAGGAGTTTCCGAAGCCGCTCACGGACGATGTGGTCAAGGCCGCAGATGTGGTTGTCACGATGGGATGCGGCGACGCTTGCCCGCTCTATCCCGGCAAGCGTTATCTGGATTGGGAACTTGAAGACCCAGCCGGTAAGTCACTCGCGACGGTCCGACGGATCCGAGACGACATCGATGACCGCGTGAAGAGATTGTTAGCGGAGTTGGCGCCGGCGGACGTCGGCCGGTAAATCATCCGACCGGCAGCGTGACGGACGCTCAGGCGCCGAGCAGACTTTCGACGCGGGGATCGTCGCGGATCGGTGCGAGGTCCACGTCCTCGAGCGCGAACGCGCGAAGGTCGGGGCGTGCGCGCAGTGCGGCGCTGAGGAGCGGCAAGGCCTTCTCGACATCGCGAGTGCGCGCATAGAAGCATGCGAAGTTGTAGTCGGCGACAGGCTTGTTCTCGGGAAGCAACTCCGAGTCGATCGCGTAGCTCCACCTCGCCGCCTCCTCCGCTCCATCCGCGTCACCGCGATCGAAAGCCCAGTACGTGAGGTGCTGCGACGTATGCCCGTGGCCGTTGCCCGGCACGACGAGCCACACGGCGCCACCGTTGTCGGGACGCGCGCGAAGGAGATCCTCCTCCGCGCACGCGTTGATTGCTTCGATGAGTGCCGCGTAACTCGCGGCGTAGGCTGCGCGAACTGCGGCCGCGGAATCTCCCCGGTGGGCTTCGTAAATCACCGCATTGCTCGCGTCGACATCGGTGTCGACGGCCGGCCCCTCAAAAGGCATCCCGAGACGCGCTGCGACCAGCGTGCGGGTGGCGTGCTCGCGCCAGGCGTTCAGGTGCGCGACGTTGTCCTTCGCGGTCCAAACTTCGACGTCTGCCGGCGGTGAGTCGTCAACCATTGCGAGGAGCACGGCTTCCTTCTCCCGAGCAGCGACGAGCGACTGCACGAGGCGGTCCTTGAGCGAATCGTTGGTCATGCGGGCAGCATAACCGCGCGTATCGGCGCTTCGACCCATGGATCTGCCATCTCGACGAAACGACAGAGTGCGTTGACGAGCCGCATCTGCTCCGGCGAGTGGCAGCGTGCGCGCAGCAGTGCTGGTGAGCAGACCAGGATGGAAAGCCCCCGTGCCCGCGACACCGCCACATTGAGGCGGTTGAGGCTGAAGAGGAATTCGAGGTTGCGGGGCAGGTCCTCGACACTCGACGTGGCCATCGAGAAGATGCTGACCGCGGCCTCCTGGCCCTGAAAGCGATCGACGGTGCCAACTCTCGCGCCGTCCGGCAGCGCCTCAACGAGACAGGCGACCTGGGCGTTGTACGGTGCGACGACCACGATGTCGTCGAGCGTCATCGGGCGCTCGCGGCCGGTGTCATCACGCCAGGTGGCATTGGTGAGTTGGGCGATGACATCGCGCACTCCCTCGGCCTCGGCATCGGAGCGCACCCGGTCGCCGAGGTGCTCGACAAACGAGGCGCGCAGGCCCGTCGTGTCGATTCCGCCGATGACCACCGCCTGTGTCGCGCACCGCGCCTCGGAGCCCAGCCGTCCCTCGTAGAAGGACCGTGAGACGAAGCTGGTCACATCGGGATGCATCCGCCAGGTGAGGTCGAGGAGTACACCGCGGTCCGGCGCGATGGTCACATCGCCATCCAGCAGGTGCTCGAGCGCCGACACACCGACCCCGGAGGGGTGGCTGCCTTGGAGTGGCTGCGCGAGTTGACGGGGATCGCCGACGAGGACGAGGTTGCCGGCCGACCGCGATACCGCCAGCGCGTCGGCCAGTGACATCTGGCCGGCCTCATCGACGATCAGCGTGTCGAACGACGCTGCAAACTCCGGACGGGAGAACAGCCACGAGGTCGCGCCAACCACGTCGACGGTGCCGTCCGCGACGGCGACCTCCACGGCTTCATTGCTTCGTGCGATCTGGATGGCCGGCGTACTGGTTCCGTCGCCTTTGCGATGCTGCATGCGAACGCTGACGCCGAGCGACGGCGCGAGCTCCTCGATCTTCGCAAGCAGTGTGCGAATCGCGTTGTGGGTGACCGCCGTGACTCCGACCGGCCCGCGCCGGTGCTTGATGAGCGTCAGCGCAGCGAGTGCGGCCATATGAGTCTTGCCGGCGCCGGGTGGGCCTTGCACGGGAAGGCACCCGCGGTCGAGGCTGAGGATCAAGCGGATCGCCGCGCGTGACGCAGTCTCTCCGAGGCCACGAAAGACGCAGTCGGTACCGCCGTTGAGACGTGGAGGCAGGCGCATCAGCAGGTCGCGCCCGGCGCGATTGGACCCAGGGGCATCAGGGCCGTTCGCGACGACCCAGCGGCCGAGGTCGAGCAGCGATTCCTCCTGAGCATCCGTCTGCAGGGGTGTCGACGGGATCAAGAAACGAACGGACCCGCGCTCGGCCTGATGAGGTGTCCGCGACAGCGTGATCTCGCCGCGCGCCGAGTCGAGCGCGGCTACCTCACCCGCAACGGGCGCCCAGCGCACGTCGGCCTCCGGATCGAGCGGCTTATCGCCCACGCCGATGCGGTGCTCCTGCGGTTCGAACCGGTATCGCTCGATGATCCGGCTGCCATCCTCGTACGAGCCGATCATCTCGAGCGGACCGAGCGCATACGTGTCGCGCTCGAGCTCCTCCGGGCTCATGGCGATCTGGTCGAAATGACGCCACCAGTTCACCTTGTTCTCACGCCGGTGATACGACAGCAGCGGCGCCAGCAACCACCGCGCGTGTTCTTCGTCCGTCTGGAGCTCGGGGTCCGCCGGAACGTCCTCGACGAGCGCGGAAGCCACCTCCTGGGTGGTGACGATCTTTGCCTGGAGGGCATCCTTCACCTCGCGTTCGATGACCGGCGGGCGCTCGATCGGTGCACCGCGGAGCGCCTCCTCCTCCACCCGCCGCGCCTCGAGCCATTCGCGCAGCTGCGCGGTGGAGACGCAGTCACGCTCGTTGTACATGGCGATCTCGTCGAGCAGCGCGGCGTCACCCTCGCCATGCTCGCGGCTGGTGAGCCACCGCTCGTACATGACCATGCTTCCGGCTGCGTCGGCGATCGACTCTTCTCGAGCGGGCATGTAGAGGCGCTCAACCTTCTTGAGCGAGTATGAGTCCGTGGACAGCCGGATCCCCTGCCGGACGACGCGATAGAGGTCCACGAGCACCTCGTTGCGGAGCAGGTGGTCGACCTCCTCCTCACGAGTGCCATGGCGACTCATCAGCCGGCGCAGCGCCGTCTTCTCGTACGCAGCGTAGTGGTATATGTGCATGTCGGGATAGCGCTCGAGCTGCGCCATCGCGTAGTCGACAAAGCCCTCGAACGCGCTCCGTTCCCCGGCATCATCGTGACCCCACCAGGCGCGGTACTCGGCCTGCATGTCGACTGCACCGAAGAGATACTCGAGCGGCACATCGCGGGCGAGACCATCGCCCTCCATGTCGAAGAAGATGTCGCCGGGCGATGGACTTGGCAGCGCGCATAACCCGTGTCCGACTTCCCACGCGTCGAGCAGCTCGTGCCGTGGTGCGCCGCTCGGGTGCGGACCCCTGTGCTGCAGCGCGGCCTGTGCTCGCAAGTCGCGGAACGTCGCAAGGCTCATGCGCCCTGGTGGCTCGGCATCCGCGGACGAGACCGCGAGCTCGGTCATGGTGCCGATCCCTGCGGTCTTCAGCGCGACCACCTGCCCGGACCGCATGCGCGCGACCTGGGAGAGATGATCGTCGCGCTTTCGCTGCGCGGCGCAGCGCGCGGCGAAAGCGCAGGTATTGCAGTGATCGACCGGATCCGGGTACGTATCAGCCTCCACGAGCATCGCGGATTCGAAATCTCGCTTCACCGTCGCGTGGTACGCGGAGAACTCGTCGACCCGATACGGATGCTCGGTGCCGTCACCGAGGACCACCTGCATCAACACGGGCGCGCTGCCCTGCAGACGCTCGAGGTGCGCGGAGTACTCGCACAGCTGCAGGACCGCTTCGGAACGAACGCGCCGGGCAAGCTTCGCGTCGGCCGCCTCATACCCCCACGGCCAGCGCCCACTCGATGCCGACACCTTGAGCAGGAAGTCGGCGCGCCCCATCCAGCGGCCGTCGAAGAATGTCGGCTGATAGATGACGTCATGCCCCTCGCCCATCGCCGCTACGGTCTCGGCCTCGAGAGCGCGCAACTCGTCGGCAGAGCTCGCGTACCGATCGCGCTCGTCGTCGAACGCCTTGACGCGCAGGCCCCTCGCGCGAAGGGCGTCGAGATGGCGTTGCTCGTGCCCGGCGCCGAGATTCGCGAGCACCTCACTGAGCGCGGACCGATCGCTGGGGATCGACTCGCCCGCCGCGACGCGTCGCTTCAACGCGACAAGGTGCCCGCAAGCGAGGTAGTCGCAGAGGTCCGTGGCCGTGTACACCGGACAGCCGTCCTGGAGGAACCGCATCAGCGAATCATCCTGGCTCGCCGGCGCCCACGTTCGCGCGGGAGCGGCAGGGCGAGCTGCCGCCCGCCTTGGCGAGCACCCGAGGGCGTTCGGTCCCGCGGCAGGCCGGGGATGCCGGCGAGCCGTACCGAACGGGCCTGGGCGGTGACGAACAGCTCGGCGCGGGTGGCTAGCAGCGCCTGTGCTCGCCGCTGGTACGGGCCGTCGACGACTGCACCGGCGTCGATGGGACCGGATGCCTGCATGTCCATGCCGTTGACGATGCGCCGGGCCGGCGACAGGTGCCTGTCGCGTACGGTTTCGTTGTGAGTGACGAGATCGAGATCCGACCACTGCTGGCGTCCGAATACGCGGCCGCGGGGGAAGCGACCGTGAGCGCCTTTCGCGAGTACTGGACGCCCCAGGCACCGGGCTGGGAGCCCTACCTGGCACGCATCGCCGACGTCGAGAGCCGGGCGAAGCAGGCAATGGTGCTGGTGGCTGTTGACCGCGGCGTCATCGCGGGCTCGGTCACCCTCGAGCTGGATTCGCGCATCAGCCCTGGATCGAGCGAGCCACTCGCACCCGATGAGGCGCACATCCGCATGCTCGGCGTGAGCCCGGAGCATCGCGGACGCGGGATTGCCCGCCGCCTGATGCTCACCTGCATCGACACGGCACGCGCCCACGGCAAGGGCGTGATGACACTGGACACCGACTCGAACATGACCGCCGCGATGCAGCTCTATACGGAGCTTGGCTTCCAACCGACCGGACCGCAGCAGCGACCCGGTGGTCCGCTGCTCCTCGGCTACCGGCTCGAGCTCGACTCGGCACCCCCGACGACACGTTAGGCTCGGTCACGTGCCTGGCGTTTACGAGAAGGGAGAGAAGGAGCTTCGGGTCATCAAGCTCTTCGCTCGCCTGTGCGAGACGGAGGTCGGCTTGACCACGCGTCAGCTCGCCGAAGAGCTCGAGGTGAACGCCCGGACCGTCCAGCGCTACGTGGCGACCCTGCGCGACAACGCGGGCATCGACATCGAGGAGACCGGCGGCCGGTGGCGGATCGGCAAGGGCAGCCTGCTCCCTCCGCTGCAGCTCGACCACTACCAGGCCACGCTGCTCCTGGTGGCGGTGCGCCTGCTCCAGCAGGTGCGCCCCGAGCAGGACCCGGCGCTGGTCGGTGCGCTCGCCCACCTGTCACGGGCGCTCAGCGTGCCGGTGGTGAGCGAGTACCTGCGCAGCACGCTGGCGGCAGCCGAGCGGCGACCGGTCGACTCCGAGCGCCTCAAGGTCGAACGCACCGTCATCGACGGGTTCGTCGCGCATCGCGAGATCGAGGTTCGCTACGTCGACGCCAAGGGCAACGAGACGCGCCGCGAACTCCGCCCCTATTTCATCCAGCCCACGGCCGAAGGACGGCACATCTACGTCATCGCGCGAGACTCGGTGTCGGGCGACGTTCGATCGTTCCGGTTGGACCGGATCCGCTCGGCGCGGCTGCTGCCGGCGATCTTCGCTGTTCCCGACGACTTCGATATCGACACGGTGCTCGGCGCTTCGTGGGCCATCTGGCAGGGCGCGGGTGCGGATCGCGTGGTGCTGCGCTTCACTCCCGAGGCGCGCCAGTGGGTCGATGAGAGCCCCTGGCCGGCGCATGCTCGGCGAACCGACCTCCCCGGCGGCGGCATCGAGGTGCGCCTCGACGTTGCCGGCGAGGTCGAGATGCGCCCCTGGCTGATGCGCTGGGGTCCCAACGTCGAAGTCCTCGAACCGGAGTCGTTGCGCCGCCACATCGCGGAGAGCCACGCAGCCGCCGCGGCACTGTATGCGTCGAGTCCACCCAAACGGGGTAAAACCTGAAGAGCATGGAAACCAAAGTCACCCTCACCGACGAAGAGTGGCGTCAGCGCTTGACGCCTGAGCAGTACAAGGTGCTTCGCAAGGCGAGCACCGAGCGTCCGTTCACAGGGCAGTACGTGCACGTGAATGACAAGGGCGTGTACACCTGCGCCGGCTGCGGCGCCGAGCTGTTCACCTCGGACACGAAGTTCGACTCCGGCACCGGCTGGCCGAGCTTCTACGCGCCGGCCAACAACGCCGCCGTCGTGGAGCACCGCGACTGGAGCATGGGGATCCCGCGTACCGAGGTCCGCTGTGCGAGCTGTGGCGGACACCTCGGCCACGTCTTTCCCGACGGGCCTGAGCCGACCGGCCAGCGATACTGCATGAACTCCTGCGCGCTGAAGCTGGAGAAGTCAGCGAGCTGATGCTGATCGAGCCCTCGCCTCGGGCTCGCGCGGTCCTCGAGCAGACCTTCGGATTCGCGGACTTCCGGCCGGGGCAGGCCGACGTGGTGGCGGCTTCCGAGGCGCACGCGGACGTCCTTTTCGTGGCGCCGACCGGCTCCGGCAAGAGCATTGCGTACTGGGTGCCCGGGATCGCCGGTGGCGGGCTCACGATCGTCGTCTCACCGCTGATCGCGCTCATGGTGGACCAGGTCGCCCGGCTCAACACGCTCGGCGTTCCTGCCGCGTGCCTGCACAGTCAGGTCTCGGCGGCCGCCCGCGCCGAGTCGTTGCGCGCCGCCGCCGCGGGCGAGCTGCGATTCCTCTACCTCGCCCCGGAACGGCTCGGCGCCGCGGGCTTTCTCGACAACCTCAGCAGGCTCACCGTCGAGAACTTCGTCGTCGACGAGGCGCACTGCATCTCGAGCTGGGGCCACGACTTTCGTCCCGACTATCGACGCCTCGGTGCCGCCATCACGGCGTGCCGCCGGCCGCCGGTCGCTGCTTTCACCGCGACGGCCACGCCGCGCGTTCGTGCCGACATCGCTGCGAGCCTCGGGCTCAAGGAACCCGTCGAGCGGGTCACGGGCTTCGTGCGCGAGAACCTCACCATGTCGGTTGTGCGCTGTCGGGGCGTGGCAGACAAACGTGATGCGCTGCTCCGCCTCGTCCGCCCCGACAAAGGTCGCGCGCTCGTGTACTGCGGCAGCCGGCGGACGACCGACGAGGTGACCGACCTGCTTGCCGGCGCCGGCGTGGCAGTCGCCGCATACCACGGCGCCGTGGACGGCGACACCCGGCAGGACGTGCATGAGGGGTTCTCGGCGGGCCGCTTGCAGGCGATCGTCGCCACGTCCGCGTTCGGCATGGGGGTGGACTTCCCCGACATCCGCAGGGTCGTCCACCACGACTTCCCCGGAAGCCTCGAGGAGTACTACCAGCAGGCCGGGCGTGCCGGGCGCGATGGGGAGCCGTCGGAGTGCATCCTCCTGTACAGCCCTGCCGACCGCCAGCTCCAGGAATTCTTCATCGAGCAGGCGTATCCCGAGCGCGATGTCGTCCGCTCCGTGTATCGCGAGTTGCTTCGCGAAGGCAGCGACGCCATCGATGACTGGCAGGCTCGGGGCATTCCGGTCAACGGCGCGCGTGCCGCGCTGGAATTGCTGCGTAGAGCCGAGGTCATCCAGCTCGACGGCAGCATCCGGCGACTCACGGGGGCACCCGTTGATTTCGACGAGCAATCGCTGCTCAAGACCAATGCCTATGCACGCGTGAACCAGGTCATGGAGTACGCGGGCTCGCGCGGGTGCCGGCACGCGCGCATCGCCGACTACTTCGGCGAACAGGGCGTGGCCCGGACCTGCATGGCGTGCGACAACTGCCTGGACAGCAACAGCGCGATCTACGCGCCCGTCGACACCGCACACGTGAATGCCGCGCTCGCCTGCGTGGCGCGCTTCGACGGGCACCTCGGTGGCGTCAGGATCGCCTCGATCCTGCGGGGCTCGACTGATGCGTGGACGTCCACGCGATCGTGGGTCACCGAGCTGCAGTGGTTCGGCGCACTGCGCAGCTGGGAGCTCCAGGCCATTCGCGAGCTGCTGGAACGGCTCGTCGAGCTGGGATGCATCAGCCGCGGCCACGGCGAGAAGCCGACGCTCGGGATCACACCACGGGGCAGTGCGGTGCTTCGCGGTGAGGAATCACTCGACGTCGACGTGCGCGCAGCGCCGCCCGCTCGGTCTGGCGGGAGTCGCAAACCATCCTCCGGCTCCGCACCGACGCTCGAGATGACTCCCGAGGTGACGGCGCGATTCGAAGCGCTGAGGAGGTGGCGGCTGGAGGTCGCGAGGAGCACCGAGGTGCCGCCGTACGTGGTGTTCCACGACCGCACGCTTGCCGAGATCGCGCACCGCCGCCCCGCAACAACGGGCGCGCTCGCGACCATCCCGGGAGTTGGTCCGGCCAAGCTCGAGCGCTACGGTGACGCCGTGATCGCCGTCCTCCGCGACGGACCCGACAACTAGGCGGGAACGTTGCAGGCCGACATCTACCATGCGGACCATGCCTGAGGACGAACACCCCCACAAGCGTTTCACCGCGGCGGCGCAGGCCGACGAGTGGGACGCGAGGTACAGCGAGCCAGTTGGCGCGATGTGGAGCGGCCGCCCGAACGGCCGGCTCGTCGTCGAGGTCGCAAACCTCACGCCAGGGCGGGCGCTCGACGTCGGTTGCGGCGAGGGCGCCGACGCGATCTGGCTTGCTCGGAGCGGCTGGACGGTCACTGCGATCGACATCTCCGATGTGGCACTGGGCCGGGCGCGAGCGGCGGCAGAGCGGGCCGGCGTCGCGGTCGAGTGGATCTGCGGGGATGCCTTACAGATGGCGTTCCCGGCCCGCTCGTTCGACCTCGTCTCGATGCAGTATCCGGCGCTGCCCAAGGCGGCTGGCGAGGATGCGGTACGGGCGTTGCTCAACGCGGTGCGACCCGGCGGGTTGTTGCTCGCCGTCTACCATGACCTGGGCGACGAGCACCGCGAACATATGAAGTCGCGGGGGGTTGACCCTGCGGACTACATCAATGCCGGCGACCTCCGCCAGTTGCTCGACGATGACTTCACCGTCGAGCTGCATGCGGGTCGAGCCGCGCATCGATCCGCCGGCGGACAACAGGCATATCGCCGATATCGTCCTGCGTACCCGACGCCGCTGACCACGTGGCGCAACGCCCTCTTAGGGCGAAACGAAAGCGTTATGCCGGGATGTTGCAGGTCGCCGCGATGCCGCGCCGGCTGAAGTACTTCTGGTGATACTCCTCGGCGTCCCAGAACATGGTGGCAGGCACGATCTCGGTGACGATCGGGCGCTTGTAGCGACCCGATTCCTCGAGGCGCTTCTTCGACGCGATCGCGGCAGCTTCCTGCTCCGGGGAGTGATAGAAGATCACCGACCGGTAGTTATCGCCGATGTCGGGACCCTGGCGATTGAGCTGCGTCGGATCGTGGTTCATCCAGAAGATGTCGAGCAACGTGTCGTAGCTCACGCGAGCCGGGTCGTATGTCACTTCGACCGCCTCGGCATGACCGGTGCGGTGCGAGCACACGGCCTCATATGAGGGGGCTTGTGTGAAGCCGCCTGTGTAGCCGACCTTGGTCGCAGTGACCCCGTCGACCTGTTCGAATACCGATTCCACGCCCCAGAAGCACCCTGCGCCAAATGTCGCTGTTTCCATGGTCCGAGTATGCCTCGATCGGGCCTCAGCCAATCACGACCCGGAGGCTCCGAGCTTGACCTGCCCGGTGGCATACACCGGTGGCCACACCACGACGCTGTGCCGGGGCGCCTGCCACTGCCACACGACCGCGGCAGCCCTGACGTTCTGCCCGAGCTGGCCGGGCGCGGTCGAGAAGAGCACGCCACCCCCGTTGGGGAGGCTGCCGCCCGGAAGATCGAGCGAGCGAGCGGCGGCGGCGATGCTCTGAGCGCTGTCATCTCCCGCCCGGTTGAGCACGTCGGCGAAGAGCACCCACGCCGCGGTGAACCCGGCGATCCCCTCCTCGCTGGGNNCCGACCGCCGCAGCCCCGAGCACGTTGCCGAAGTCCTGGTCGCACTGCGCCATGGTCGTGCCCATGAACACCTTGACCTGGAGGCCGGCGGCGAGGAACGCGCGGCGGAACGCGATGCCGTCCTGGATGTGCGACGAGAGCACGAGGATGTCGGGGTCTTCCGCTTTGATCGCACTCATGACCGGCGCCCAGTTGGGCGTGTACGGGTTGTAGAGCGACTCACCGCTGATGTGGATGCCGCCGGCCTCGAGCGCGGTGCGCGTGGCATTCGCGACCGACGTGCCGTAGTCGTCGTTCGCGGTAACGAAATACACGCGAATCCGGTCGACAGGACCCATGTGCGGGACCAGCTCGTCGAGCATGAACTTGCCTGCGTTGGCACCGAGCTCGGCGCCGTTGACGCCGACACGAAACACCAGTGGCGACCCCTGCCCGGTGACCCGGTCGGCCACCGCTCCAGTCTCCCAGTACACCATGCCCGCCGCGGAGACGGCGGCCGCCGCGGGGATCGAAAGCTGCGACGAGTACGCGCCAATCACGACAGGAACTCCATCGGCCTGAAGGCTCGATACCGCCGCAGGGATCTGCGTCTGGTCCTCGACGTCACGAAGATCGAGCGAGATCGGATGCCCCGCGATACCGCCGTCGGCGTTCTGCAGCTGCGCCGCCAGCGTCGCTCCTAGGTACTCGTCAGTGGAGTCCGGGGCTGTACTGCCCGACAGCGGGAAGATCGCCCCCACACGGAAGGGCACCGGTCCAGCAGCGGCGACGCTCGAACAGGCGGCGCCGAGCACCGCGAGGACGAGGACCCCGATCAGCCGGAAGGGCCCGTGACGCTCGGCGCGGACGCGCTGAAGCATCGGCCGATCTTACCCGCGGTGACAGTGCAGCGGCGGAGGCTGAAAGCCGGAGCCGTGACGCGCCGTGAGGGTGCATCAGCGGAGGGCGGAGGGGACCCCGGCGGAGGCCGAATANNGTTTGAAGCCGGAGCCGGGGTCCCCTCCGCCCGTCTAGGTGCTCTGAGCCCTGGCGGCCGATCGTCCCGGGGCTCCCAAGCGAGGTGTCGAGCCGCGATTGCGCTGCCGCCCGGCCCATCCTCTGCCGGCGGCGTACGTCAGGGCGCCGATGGAACCGACGAAGAAGCCGATGGGGAGATTCGACAGGTACGCCAGCGCGATCGCTGACCACACCGTACCGAGCGCGATCAGCACCGACAGGCCCATGGCGGTGAAGGGCCGGTTGGTGAAGGACCGGGCGGCGGCGGCCGGGCTGATCAGCAGGCTGAAGATGAGCAGTGCGCCGACGACCGGCACCGCCATGGTGGTGGTGAGCGCGACGACGACAAGGAAGATCACCTCCATGCGGGTGCTGCCCACACCACGGGCCTCGGCGACGTCGGGCATCACCGACGACAGCATCAGTGGCCGGTACACGAGGAACACGGCGGCGATCGCGACCACCCCGATCACGGCGATGGGAATCAGCTCGCTGCTGCTGACGCCCAGCACCTCACCGAAGAGCAGCGAGTAGATCTCGGGCGCGTATTCGGTGGTCATCGACAGGAAGAGCGATCCCAGGCCGAGCATCACCACGATCACGAGCGCAGTCGCGACGTCGTGGCGCGCCCGCCTCCCGAGGGCGGCGATGGTGAGTGCGCCGAGGATCGAGAAGACCGCGAGCCCGGCGATCGCATCGACACCGATGAGGCTTGCGCCCGCGGCGCCTGCGAACGCGCCATTCGGCAGGGCGTGCGCGGCGAACGCGGATCCGCGCAGCACGATGAAGAACCCGACGACGCCCGCGACGACGGCGACGATCGACGCCGATTCCCAGGCGGTGAGCATGAGGCCCGAGAACATCAGGCGGCCTCCGTCGCGGTGGAGCGACTCTGCACACCGGAGCGCGCTCGAAAGCGAATCTGCGAAGCGAGATAGATGACGAAGATCAGGGTCACCACGAAGAAGCTGACCGGCCAGCCACCCGTGCTTGGAAACCAGTAGTAGCTGTCGTACGCGAGGAGCACGCCGAGCCACGTCGCGAGGACGCCGATGATCGCGGCGAAGGCCGCAGCGCGCCCCGGTCGGTTGGTGAGGCGGAGTGCTGTCGCCGCGGGTCCGATGAGCAGCGCCGTGGACAGGATCGCCCCGATGGTCACCGCGGAAAGTGACACCGCCACCGCCAGCGCGGCGAGGTACCCGATTCCCACCAGCCGAACTCGCACGCCCTGTGCCGTGGCGAGGTCGGAGCTGATCGAGCTGAGAATCAGCGGCCGGTACATCGCGAGCACGATGCCCGCGGCGACGACACTGAAGATCGCGATGACCGGCACCATCGACGACGGCAGCGTGAAGATCGATCCGAAGAGGACGTTGATGGTCGCGCCCGTGGTGCTCGACGCCGTCGAGTCCAGGTACAGGAACAGGGCAGCGAGTCCGAGCGCCGCGCCGAGCACGATTCCGGTTGCGAGGTCACGCCCCCGTGGGCGCCGGATCCCGATCCACTCCATCACTCCCGCGGCCATGAGATTCATGGCGACGAATCCGAACAGCGGGCTGATCCCAAGCAGGAACGCCGCCGATCCGCCCGCGGTGCCAATGTCGGCGAGCGAGTGACCCGCAAAGGATTGACCCCGCATCACCGTGAACGTGCCAACGATGCCGGAGACCACCGCAACGACACCACCCACCACCAGCGCCGTCTGCACCGGGAGATTGGAGAAGAAGCCTGGCTCGATGAGCGGCGACAGAAACGCGACCACGGTTACACGAGCTCGACGATCGACTCGTTGCCGCCGTGCTGCAGCGCCTCCTCACGGCGTCCCGCCACCACGAGGATGCGGTCGTGGACGTGGATGACGTCGACGTGGACACCGTAGAGCTTCGTGAGCGACTCGCTCGTCACGACCTCCGCAGTCGTTCCGGTCGCGATCCGCCCGTTCGCGATGTACACGATGCGGTCCATCACCGGAAGCAGTGGGTTCATGTCGTGCGTGGAGATGAGCACGGCGATGCGCTGCTGCCTTGCGATTCGCGCCAGGAGGTCGACGACCTCCTGCTCGCTGCCGATGTCCAGGTTGGCAAGCGGTTCATCGAGGAGCAGCAATCGCGGATGGCTGATCAACGCGTGAGCGATGAGGATCCGCTGCTGCTCGCCGCCGGAGAGGTTGCCGACACGCGAATCGGCAAAACGCGTGGCGTCGACGGCGTCGAGCATTTCGTCGACCTGCTTCCGGCGCATTGACGAAGGCAACGGGAGTCCGAATCGCTGCCCGTCGATGCCGAGGCCGACGAGGTCACGCGCGCGCAACGGCATGTCCGGATCGAGCGTGATCCTCTGAGGAACGTATCCGATGAGCGAGCGACCTCGCGATCCGCTCTCGACGCGCACTGTGCCGGCGCTCGGGGTGAGGAGTCCGAGGATGACCCGCATCAACGTTGTCTTGCCGGCGCCGTTGGAGCCGATCAGGCCGGTGAATTCGCCCGCGTTGATATGAAAGGTGACGTCGCGAAGAATCTCGCGACCGGAAAGGGTGACGCTGACGCCGTCCACCGCAAGAATTTCGTCCGAGCCGTTGACGGCGCGTCCCTGCACGGTTACAGGCTTTGCGTGGAGACGCCGTCTGCGACGGCCTTCCGCAGCGCGGTGACCTCCGCGAGCATCCACGACTGGTACGTGAAGCCAGGGGTCGGCATGGTCTCGTAGACGCCGATCACCGGGATGTGCGCGGAGTGCGCGTCGCTGATGAATGTCTGCGTCAGCGTGTCGGTCACCTGCTCGTTGTAGACGAACACCTTGACCTTGTGCTGCGCGAAGAGGCTGTCCTGGAGTGAGACATCCTGGGGTGACGGGTCGACGCCGTTCATGATGTCCGCCTGAAACCGAAACGGCGTCAGGTTGTCGGCACCCGCAGCCTGGAGCATGTAGTCCGCGACCGGTTCAGTGGTGGCCACCGGCGTCCCCGCGTAGTCAGCCTTGAAACTGGCGATCGCCTGCAGCCACGGGTTGAGCGACGCGATGAAGTGCGCAGCGTTCGCGCTGAAATACGACGCGTCAGCAGGCTTGAGTGCCGCGTAGTCGGCGGCCAGGGCGTTGGCCACCTTCGGCATCGTCGTCGGGTCATACCACAGATGCGGATTGGGGGTGCTGTCCGCAAGCCCGAGAAGGTGCTGGACATTGATCAGCTTGCGTGTCTGGCTCGGCGACGCCGATTCGATCTTCGTCATGTAGTCGTCGTAGCCGAGGCCGTTCTGGATGACCACCTGGGCCGCACCGACTTCCTCGGCCACGCTCGGGCTGACCTCGTAGGTGTGCGGGTCGGTGTTCGGGTTGCTTTCAATCGACGTGACCGAGACGTCCTTCCCGCCGACCTGAGCAGCCACATTGCCGTACTGGTTCTCCGCGGCCACCACCGCGATGGTCCCCGGCGCCGCCTGGCTGGCAGTCGCCCCGCATGCGCTGACCAGGGCGACCAAGCCAATCCCAGCCGCCGTCGTCCGGGCAATCCGGGCAGCCGCGCGAGGGCGTGGAACGCTCATGAGACGGCAGTCTACATGAAACTCAGTATCGTCTAGCTACCCGTTTCCATCTCCCATCAGGCTCACGAGTTCGTCGTGGAGGAGGCCGTTGGTGGAGATCACGTTGCCCGAATCGATCCGGAATGCCCCGTCGAAGTCGCTGAAGCGCCCTCCCGCCTCGACGATGATGACCTGCGTGGCGGCCACGTCCCATGGGTTCACCCAGGCCTCCACGGCGACGTCGATCACGCCTTCGGCGACGAGCATGTGGGACCAGAAGTCGCCGAACGCCCGGACCACGCGGGCCCGCTCGAGCACAGTGCGAAACCCGCGCTCGCCGCGCCGGGTGGCAAAGTCGCGGACATCGGTGCACGACACGTAGGCGTCCTCGAGGGTCGGCGTGCGCGAGACGTGGATGCGCTGTCCGGAGTCAGTGAACGCGCCCTGGCCGGTGGCCGCCCACCAGCGCCTTCCCAGGGCCGGTGCCGACACCACGCCGCACACGCTGCGGTCCCCGCGCATCAGCGCGATCAGGGTCGCCCAAACGGGGACGCCATTGGCGTAGTTCAACGTCCCGTCGATCGGATCGAGGATCCACCGCCACTCTGCCTGCCCTTCACCACCGAACTCCTCGCCGACAATCTCCTGGCCGGGACGCAACCGCTCGAGCGCTTCGCGAAGCGCCATCTCGGTGGCCTGGTCGGCATCGGTGACCGGCGTGTTGTCGGCCTTCGTTTCGATGCGCAGGTCGGGCGCTCGGAAGCGCGACGTGGTGATCGAATCGGCTATGTCGGCGAGCTCGAAAGCGACGTCGAGATGGGATGACATCGGTGCCGCACAGTTTCGCCGTCCCGGTCGGTGCCGTGCTCAGCCGGCGCGCCCATACCATGCGTTGATGACCGACGCCACGGCACCCGTTCCGGCCAGCACGGTTGCCCTCCTCCGCGACGTCGACGGTGGGGTTGAGGTCTGCATGCTGCGCCGTCCGGGACGGAGCAGCTTCGCAGCAGGTGCATTCGTGTTTCCCGGCGGCGCGGTCGATGCCGCCGACGGCACCGATGACGCCGCATACGCGGTCGCGGGAGTTCGCGAAGTGCTCGAGGAGGTGGGCATCCTGATCGGCGGTTCGGCGAAGAGCAGCGACGACCACGATCTCGAAGCGCGCATCCAAGCGGCCCGCTCACAACTGCTCGCGGGAGGCGGCGTCACCGCAACGCTCGCGGAACACGACCTCGTGATGACTCCCGACCGACTCGTCTACATCGGCCACTTCGTCACCCCTCCCCGTGAGGGACGCCGCTATGACACGCGATTCTTCGCCGTCAGTGCTTCGGCCGATCAGGTCGTGAACGTGCACGCCGCCGAAGCGGTCGAGGGCGGATGGCACCGTCCGGAATCGATGCTGGAGCTCGACTTCCCGGCGATCATGCCGCCGACGAGGATGATGTGCCACGAGTTCGCCCGGCTCGGATCTGTGGATGCAATCGTCAGCACGCTTGGGGCGAATCCCATCGAGGAGACCGAGATTACGCCCGAGATCATCGCCCGCTGGATGGGACTCCAGCATTCGAATGAGCCTTTATGAGCGCAGCCCCGACGCGAGTGCTCGCACCCAACCCATCGGTGTTCACCGGGCGTGGGACCAACACGTATCTCCTCGGCGGCTCGTCACTGATCTGCATCGATCCCGGGCCCGACGACGAGCAGCATCTCGCCGCAATCCTCCACGCCGCCCGCGCACGCGACGGTCGCATCGCGACGATCCTGCTCACGCACTCGCATCCCGATCACCGTCCACTTGCCCTGCGTCTTGCCACCGAATCCGGTGCGTCCGTGCACTGCTTTGATCCGTCTGCCGGCGATGAGCACGCGCAGGCGATGTCCGACGGAGACATCGCGCGTACTGATGGCGTCGAGTTGATCGCAGTGCACACGCCGGGACACACCCGCGACCACCTGTGCTTCTTCGATCCCGTGGCGCGAACGCTCTTCACCGGCGATCACATCCTGAACGGCACCACCTCGGTCGTTCACCCCGGTGAGGGCGACATGGGCGATTATCTGGAGTCGCTGCGACGCGTCCAGGCGCTGCAGCCGCTGACCATCCTCCCCGGGCACGGTGAGCGTGTCGATGACCCGGGCGCGCTCATCGACGAGTACATCGCCCACCGGCTGGAACGCGAAGCTCAGGTGCTCGCCGCCGCGCGAGAGCGATCCGTCTTCACGCCGATGGATCTTGTCCCCACGCTCTATGCGGGGTACCCGGTGGAGGTGTATCCCCTTGCGGCATGGACCGTGCAGGCGCACCTCGACAAGCTCGTTCGCGACGGCCCGATCGCCCGGGTTGATGGTGGGTCGGAGACTCAGCCACCCCGGTATATCGCCACGTAGTCTCGAACGTTCAGCGCCGCCGAACCTTTCCCAGCGACGTGCGCTCCAGGCGCTCGACGACGATCAGCTCACGCGGCAGCTTGTGGCGAGCGATCGTCTCCGCCGCGTGATTGCGCAGCGATTCCAGCGTGGGTGGCGCCGCGGGCCGTCGCGGTACGACGCGGGCGACGACCCGCTGACCCCACTCCCGATCTGCGACTCCTGACACCAGCGCAGCCGCAACCTCCGGGTGGCTCGAGAGTGCGGTTTCGACCTCCGCCGGCCAGATCTTCTCGCCCCCGCTGACGATCACGTCGGCGAGCCTGCCGTGGACGCGAACGGTCCCATCGTCATCGACCTCGCCACCGTCACCGGTGCGCAACCAGCCTCCGGGCTCGAACACCTCCACCGACGCGGCCGCATCGAGCCGGTAGCCACGCATCAACGTCGGCCCGCGAATGAGGAGCTCGCCCCAGCGCGACGCGCGCACCTCCACGCCGGCGAGCGGACGCCCCGCGTAGACGACTCCGCCGCAGGTCTCGGTCATGCCGTAGGTCGGCACCACGCGCACACCGGCCTCGGCCACCCGGTTCGCAAGCTCGGTATCCATGCCGGATCCGCCGACGAGGATCGCGCGAAACCGGCCCAGGTCGGCGCCGCCATCGAGGAGCCGGGTGAGCTGTGTTGGCACAAGCGAGGTGAACCGAGCATCACCCATGCGCGCGATCACCGACCGGGTGAGGCGGCGCCGGAACGTGATCGGCGCGCCCAGGAGCAGATGGCGTTCCAGGACAAGCAGTCCGCCGATGTGCGCGAGCGGGAGGCAGGCGAGCCAGCGGTCCTCCGCGCGCGCATCGATTGCATCGGCCGACGCCATCACCGCCGCCTCGACCGCCATGGCCGGGAGCTCCGCAAGGCGGACGTGTCCCGAAGTTCCCGAGGTGGCGATGACCAGGTGGATCGCCGGATCGATGGGGACACCGTCGGTGCGCCGGACACCGTCCTCGTCCACGACCACGGTTGGCTGGGCGGTGCCGATCAGCGCCGCGCGCTCCGACCTCGACAACCGGACGTCGATCGGCAGAATCGCCGCTCCGACGTCTCGAGCGCGGCGCAGGAGCGGCAGCCACGAGACGCCGGGCGCGAGCGCGACGGCTGCGAGGTCGCCGCTGCGCAGCGTGCGCCTGAGCTCTGACGAAGTCATGCCGCGAGCGTAGCGCCGCCGCCCGCCCGGACCCTGGCGGTCTACCATCGAGAGCGATCGATACGAGTTCAATGTGAGGTGCCTGCCATCGTGGAATGGGTCGCGACCGGCGAATGGGAGGACATTCGGTACGAGACCGCCCGCGGCATCGCCAAGCTCACCATCAACCGGCCCGAGGTTCGCAACGCGTTCCGGCCTACGACGCTGTTCGAGCTGAGCCGCGCCTTCGAGCTTGCCCGCGACGACCCAGCAATCGGCGTCGTCGTGCTCACCGGCGAGGGGACCAAAGCGTTCTGCTCCGGCGGTGACCAGCGGGTGCGCGGCGACGACGGCTATCGCGATCCGGCCGGGATCGGCCGCCTCAACGTTCTCGATCTCCAGGTGCAGATCCGGCGGCTGCCGAAGCCGGTCGTCGCCATGGTCGCCGGCTATGCGATCGGTGGCGGCCACGTGCTTCACCTGGTGTGCGACCTGACCATTGCGGCCGACAACGCCGTGTTCGGTCAGACCGGCCCCAAGGTGGGCTCGTTCGATGCGGGTTACGGATCCGGGCTGCTCGCACGGACAGTCGGGCTCAAGCGAGCGAAAGAGATCTGGTTCCTCTGCGAGCAGTACGACGCAGCCACCGCCGAGCGCTGGGGACTCGTCAATCGCGTTGTCCCGCTCGACAAGCTCGAGGAGGAGACGGTCGCGGTGTGTAACCGCATGCTCGAGATGAGCCCGCTCGCGCTCCGTCTGCTCAAGGCCGGCTTCAACGCCGACACCGACGGCCTCGCCGGCATCCAGCAGCTCGCCGGCGACGCGACGCTCCTCTTCTACATGAGCGAGGAGGCGCAGGAAGGCCGCGACGCGTACGTCGAGAAGCGCAAACCCGACTTCGCGAAGTTCCCGCACCGGCCGTGATCGCCGAGGCGGCACCCCGGCCGGGTCCGCTCGCCGTCTGGTGGATCGGTGCGCGACCCCGCACCCTGGTCGCGGCCGTGGTGCCTGTGATGGTCGGCGCGGCGTGGGCCGGTCGCAACGCCATCTCGATCCCGCGCACGCTGCTCGCGTTGCTCGTCGCCGTCGCGCTTCAAGTAGGAGTCAATTACGCAAATGATTACTTCGACGGCGTCAGTGGAGTCGACACCGCCGCACGGATGGGGCCGCGCCGCCTCGTTGCTTCCGGCCTCGCTCCGCCCCGATCGGTCGCAGCGGCGGCAATCGCCATGGTGGGCATCGCGGCCGTTGCCGGCATCGCGCTTGCACTGCTCACGACGCCGTGGCTGATTGCCTTCGGTGCTGTGGCCGTGCTCGCCCTGGCGCTGTACTCGGGCGGGCCGAAACCCTATGCGGCGAGCGGCCTCGGCGAGGTCTCGGTGTTCGTCTTCTTCGGCCTCGTCGCCACGTGCGGCACCGCGTTCGTCCAGCAGGACCGGCTCGATGCCAGCGTGCTCTGGGTCGCGGTGCCGGTCGGATTGCTGGCGTGCGCGCTGCTCATGGTCAACAACCTGCGCGACATCCCGACGGACAGCGCGGTGGGCAAGCGAACGCTCGCAGTGCGCATCGGGGCGCAGAACAGCCGGACGTTGCTCGTCGTGATCGTGGTGGTGGCACTGGTGCTGCCGACGGTGGGCGCGCTCGTGCGCTCACTCCCGTGGCTCGTCGCCCTCACCCTGATCACCGTCCCGCTCGCCGTCGCGCCGTTGCGCGTCATTCGCTCCGCCGAGGGACGGGCGCTGGTCCCGGCGCTCATCGGCATCACCCGACTGCAGTTGCTCTTCGGTCTCGTGCTCGCGGGAGCGCTGCTCGCGTCGTGAGGCGTGTCCCCTTCAGCATCGCGCTGCGTCACCCGGTGATGGGCGTGACCACACGCACCGGGTATCTCATCGAGGGGCCGGCCGGATGGGGTGAATACTCGCCACTGCCGAGCTGGAACGACGCCGAACGCGAGGCGGCGGAGCGGTCGGCGCTCGAGGCCGCGACCCATCCGTTTCCCGCGGTCGTGCGGGATCGCATCGCCGTCAACGCGATGATCCCCCGGGTTGTGCCCGACATCGCTGCAGCACTCGCGGTCGCGTCCGGCTGCAACACCATCAAGGTCAAGGTCGGCGACGGGCATTCTGTCGACAGGGTCGCCGCCGTGCGCTCCGCATGTGGTCCGAGCGTCAGGATCCGTCTCGACGCCAACGGAGCGTGGGATCTCGACACCGCGATACGCGAGCTGGCGATCCTCGCTCGCTACGACATCGAGCTGGTGGAGGATCCGGTGGCATCACTCGAGGAGCTTGCGGCGTTGCGCAGTCGCATCGGGATGCCGGTCGCCGCGGAGTCATCGATCCGAACCACTGCCGACGCTCAGCGCCTTCATCAACTGGACGCGGCGGATGCGATCGTGCTCAAGCCCCAGCGCATCGGAGGCGTGAGCGAGGCGCTGCGGGCAGCTGACGCGAGCGGCGTTCCCGCCATCGCGTCGAGTGCGCTGGAAACGTCGGTCGGGCTTGCGGTCGTCGTCGCACTCGCGGCAGCGCTCCTGGACGCACCCTACGCGCATGGCGCCGGCACTGCGGCGCTGCTCGAGTCCGATGTCGTCGACGATCCCCTCATCCCGATCGACGGCTGGCTCGCACCGCGGCGACCTTCGGTCAACATGCGCTTGCTCGCCGCCACATGACCGAATCCGAAGAAGGCGACATCGCGCTCGCCTACGCGACCACGTTGCTCCACGAGCTGGTCCGCGGCGGGGTCACGCACATGTGCATGACACCCGGATCGAGGTCGACGCCGATCGCGCTGGCTGCGGCCCGTCACCCGGGGATCACGTTGCACGTGCATGTCGACGAGCGCGCGTCGGCATTCTTCGGGCTGGGCATCGCAGCGGCGTCCGGCAAGCCGGTCGCAATGTTCTGCACGTCGGGCACCGCTGCGGCGAATCACTTTCCTGCAGTGGTCGAGGCGTACATGGCACGCGTGCCGATCATCATCATGACCGCAGACAGGCCTCCCGAGCTGCACGGCGTCGGTGCCAATCAGACGATCGATCAGCAGAACCTCTTCGGTACCTTCGTCAAGTGGTTTCATGACACCGGAGTGCCTGTGGCGGCACCGCACGAACGCGTGCACTGGGCGGTGGCCGGGCACAGCGCGATACAGCGCGCTGTGGAGTTCTCTCCACCAGGTCCGGTGCACCTGAACCTGCCCTTTCGCGAACCCTTGTTGCCGAGCGGAGCGAACGTCGACTCTTCTGTGCCCGAATCCAAGACGTACCGGGACACGCACGTGCATCCGAGTCAGATGCCTGCGTTCCTTCGCGAGGTGAGCACCGGTCACCGGATCGTCGTCGTGGCCGGCCGGCTTCGTGTTCCGCCCGACGGCCTCGTCGAACTGTGTGCCGAACGCGGCTGGCCGTTGCTCGCCGAACCACTCTCGGGTGTTCGCGATGCACCTCGCGGAGACAGTCGCGGCGGCGCCCTCTCGGCAGGGACGCTGCTTGCTGCTAACGCGGATTTCCGCGAACGCCATCACCCTGATCTCGTGATTCAGGTTGGCGCCGCTCCGACCTCACGCGGCGTCCAGGACCTCGTCAGGAGCGCCGACCGGCTGCTCATCATCGACCCAGATGAGTTGGTCGCCGATCCGGATCGTCGCTCCACGCTGACCATCAACGAGGATCCGGCCGAGGTCGCGGCAGCGCTGCGTGAGACAGCATCGACGCTGCCCGCAACCCGGCCGCAATGGTTCGACGAGTGGCACGAGGCAGATAACAGAGTGCGCGCCGCCGTTGATGCATTGCTCGACTCCTGGGATGAGCCATTCGAAGGACGGATCGCACGCGACCTGGCCGCTGCGATCCCGGATGGCGGCGTCCTCTTCGCGGGGTCGAGCATGCCCATACGCGATCTCGACATGTACATGCGCCCGCGTGATGGTCTGCGAGTTCTGGCCAATCGTGGCGCCAGCGGCATCGACGGCCTGGTGTCCACGACCTTCGGCATCGCCGAGGTGAGCGGACCCACCTACGCGCTGCTCGGCGACCTTTCGGTGATCCATGACGCATCGGGTCTGCTCTGGGGCGCGCGCCATGGCCGTCCCGCAGTGATCGTGATCGTCGACAACGACGGTGGCGGCATCTTCTCGATGCTCCCGCAGGCCACGTTGCCCAAGCAGGAGTTCGAGCTGCTCTTCGGAACGCCACACGGGCTCGACCTCGAGGCAATCGGGCGAGCTGCGGGTGCGGGCGTGCGCACGGTCGACCACGCGGGCGTCGTTATGCCCGCGATCCGCGAAGCGGAAGCCTCGGGTGGCGTGCAGATCGTAAGGGTTCGCGTCGATCGCCGTCGCGCGGTCGAGTTGCGCGCTGCGGTGACGCAGACGGTGTCGGCTGCGCTGACGGCGTAGGCGGCAGTCAGACCTGAGCCGGTTCCACCCCGAGCGCACGCAGCCCGACGCCGAACTTCGCCTCGGTCTCGAGGTCTTCCAACGCGGGCTCCGACCCCGCCACGATGCCGGCGCCAGCATGGAGGCGCGCTGTTGTCCCCGACACCTCGGCACAACGAAGGGTGAGCGCCCATTCCCCGTCGCCGAGCGCGTCAACCCAGCCCACCAGACCAGCGAAGAAGCGCCGGTCGAACGGCTCGAGGCGGCCGATGAGTGCAGCCGCTGCCGCTCGCGGCGTTCCACACACCGCCGGCGTCGGATGCAGGGCTGCGGCAATGGTGAGGGCATCGGGCGCATCCGGTTTGAGCGTCCCCTTGATCGCGGTGTGGAGGTGCCAGAGCGTGGCCGTCGAGGTGAGACCGGCTTCGCTGTCGACGACGAGGTTCGAGCAGAACGGCGTCAACGCGTCGGCCACTGCATCTGCGACCAGGCGGTGCTCGCGCTGCTCCTTGACTGCATCGAGCAGTTGCTGAGCGATCTCCCGGTCTCGTACGCGATCCCGCGATCGGCCGGCGGTCCCAGCCAGAGGGTCGCTGAAGACCTTCCGTCCCCTGCGCCGCACCACCAGTTCCGGCGAGGCGCCGACCAGGTTCGAGGCGCCGCCGGGCAGCGCCACCAGGAAGACGAATGCCCCGGGTTCCTCGGCGTTGAAGCGTCGCGCGACGACGCGGGCGTTGATGGGTCGATCCGCCTCGACCAGCAGGCTTCGCGCCAGCACCACCTTCTCGACCTCTCCCGCCTCGATTGCCGCAAGCGCGCGCTCCACCGCGGCCTCGTACTCCACCGGCAGGGGATCCGGTGCCAGGCCGGTGATCGCCCAGACCGGCTGCGGAGCGACGCCGTGGTGCAGCGGTACCCCGCGGATGACCCGCTCGGGCAGCCGAATCACCGCATCGCAGCTGCCCGCGAAGGGGAGCGCGCCCATGGCGACGCCGAGACCGGGCGTCTCGTCGAGGGCGGACCGGACGAGCGCCGCCGCGCGAAGCACGTGGTCCGGACCGGCAGCCACGTGGACATCGCTGGATCCGCCCGCGCCTGCGAGACCGTGATCGCCATATCGAAGCACCACGCCGGTGCCCTCGCGATACGAATCGAAGAGGTCGCTGTCGGTCAGGCTCACGTCCGCTGCCGGGCGGACCGCGCTCATCGCCGGGTGCCCATCAGCAGCTGCGCGGCGCCCATGCCGAGTTGCACCCGGCGGCAGCGGGCGAAGCCGGCATCGGCTAACAGTCGGAGCAGCTCGTCAGGCGGCGGAAGGTACGCAGTGGACGCGGGCAGGTAGCGATAGGCGTTCCTGTCGGAGAGCAGGCCACCGATCATCGGGACGATTCGCCGGAAGTACAGCGCGTGCGCCCAGCGAACGACTGGACTCGGGGGTTCCGACACCTCAAGGAAGACGGCGCGGCCGCCGGGACGGATCACTCTGGCTGCCTCGCGGAAGCACGAAGCGATGTCGACGACGTTGCGCAGCGCGAAGCCGCTGACCGCACCGTCGACCGAGGCATCAGCCAGCGGCAGCTGCAGGGCGTCGGCGCGAATCAGTGGTGCCGCGGTGTGCGCCATAGCAAGCATCCCGGCCGCCATGTCGACCCCCACGGCCCGTAACCCGGCGCGTCCGAGGACCCTGCAGAGGTCGCCCGTCCCGCAGCCGAGATCCACCACACGCGATCCGCTCTCGAGGTGCAGCTCGCGTACCGCTCGGCGCCGCCATCCCGCGTCGAGCCCGAGCGTCATCAGGCGGTTCACCAGCTCGTAGCGAGGCGCGATCCGGTCGAACATCTCCTCGACGGCTCGCGCCTTCCGCTCGCCGATGGGAAGTTCGGCCCCGGTCACGATCCCACTCTAGCAAGGGGTCACCAGGCGGCCGCCGTCGGGCGCAAACCCGGACTTCGTCTACCCTGGCGATCAATGGCGGAGACGACCACGGCGGGAGTATCGACGACGGCGTCGGATTCACGACCCATCGCAGCTCGCACCACCGATGCGGTCAAGGAATACGGCAAGGGCGACGCAATGGTGCGTGCGCTCGACGGCATCACCGTCGCATTCGGCAAGGGACAGTTCAGCGCGATCATGGGGCCGTCCGGCTCCGGGAAATCGACCCTGCTGCACTGCATCGCCGGTCTCGATCGTCTGACGTCCGGCAGCGTTCACATCGGCGATATCGAGCTGGGCAGCCTCAACGATCGCCAGCTCACCATGCTGCGGCGCGAGCGCGTCGGATTCATCTTTCAGTCGTTCAACCTCGTACCGACGCTCTCGGCGCTCGACAACATCGTGCTGCCGCTGACGATCGCGGGACGCAAGCCGGATCCGGCCGCGCTCGCCGAGGTGGTGCGTATCACCGGTCTCGGTGACCGGCTCAAGCACCGTCCGAATCAACTGTCCGGAGGCCAGCAGCAACGCGTTGCGGCGGCACGCGCGCTCGCCAGCCAGCCGGAGATCATCTTCGCTGACGAGCCGACCGGCAACCTCGATTCGAGTGCGAGCACCGATCTCCTTGACTTCCTGCGCCACGCTGTCTCGGCGCTGGGTCAGACGATCCTCATGGTCACCCACGACCCACTCGCCGCGGCGCACGCGGACCGCGTCGTCTTCCTGGCGGACGGCCGAGTCGTGAGCGAGATGCTCGGGCCGACCGCCGACACCGTGCTCGACGTCATGCGTCATCTCGGTGACTGACCGCTCGCGGAGCACACGAGCGTGATCGGGGTCAGCCTGCGAAGCCTGCTGTCACACAAGCTCCGGCTTGCGCTCACGACCATCGCGGTCATCCTTGGCGTCTCGTTCGTCGCCGGCACGTTCATCCTCACCGACACGATCAACTCGACGTTCATGAGCATCTTCGCGACGGCGAATGCGGGCGTCGCCGTGACCGTGCACGGTCATCCCATCGCCGGTACGTCGGGCGGCATCGGCGGTGGAGCGAACCACCCAGTACCAACCTCGTTGCTGACCACCGTCCGCGCGGTTCCGGGTGTCAAGGATGCCGTCGGCAACATCTTCCGCGAGGGAGCGACGCTCATCGGCCACAACGGCAAGCCGATCGGCGGCAACGGACCGCCGACGTTTGGTGCCAACTGGATCACCGACAGCGACATCTCGCCGTATCACCTGCGCAGCGGCACACCGCCCGAGGGACCCAACGACGTCGTCGTCGACGCGGGTACGGCCGCGAAGAACGGGTTGGTCGTCGGTGGATCGCTGCCGATCGTTTTCCTGGGAGGCGTCGAGGAGCATTTCACGATCACCGGCATCGCGGGCTATGGGAGCTCCGACAACCTGGCGGGTGCCACCATCGCGCTGTTCACCGAAGCAACTGCCGAACGCGTTCTCGACGGCCAGAACAAGTACGACAGCATCCTGGTGAGCGCGCAGAGCGGGGTCACCGATGTCGTGCTCCGCGAGCGCATCGCCATGGCACTGCCGAGCTACGCCGAGGCGGAGACCGGTCAGCAGGCTGCCGCCGCCGCAGAGCAGAGCACCGAGTCGACCATCAGCACGTTCATCGGCACACCGCTGCTGGTCTTCGCGTTCATCTCGCTGTTCGTCGGCAGCTTCCTGATCATCAACACGTTCAACATCCTGGTGGCCCAGCGCACGCGTGAATTGGCGCTGCTCCGCGCTTTGGGAGCGACCCGCGCGCAGGTGATGACATCGGTGCTGGTCGAGGCGGCGGTAACCGGATTCGTCGCGTCGATGCTCGGATTCGGCGTTGGCATCCTCATCGCCCGAGCGTTGCTGTCGGTATTTGGATCCACCGCGACCACCGGTATCACGCTGCTGCCGCGCACGTTCATCGTCGCGGTGCTGGTCGGCACCATCGTCACGGTCATCGCGGCCACCCTTCCCGCCCGCCGGGCGACGCGCATCGCTCCCGTCGCGGCGCTGTCAGAGTCGCTTCCGGAGACCCAGGACCTGCCGCGGCGGCGCATCGCGCTGGGGTTGGTGATCTTCGTCCTGGGCTGCGCCGCCCTGGTTGCGGGGCTCTTCACCTCGAACAGCGTCACCCTGCAACTCATCGGTGGGGGCTTCCTCGGCGTGTTCCTGGGCGTATCGCTACTCGCTCCCCTGCTTGTGGTTCCTGTCGCGACCGTGATCGGGTGGCCCGTGCGACGGCTGCGCGGTGCTGCCGGCCTCCTTGCCGGCGAGAATGCCCGGCGCAACCCGCGACGCACCGCGCTCACGGCAGCGGCACTCATGATCGGCCTCGCGCTCGTCACCTGCGTCGCGGTGCTCACCGACTCGGTGCGCGTTTCGACCAACAATGCGATCGAGGGCACGCTGCGCGCGGATTTCATCGTTTTCACGCAGGGACCTGACTTCGACACGCAGGCGGCCGGCGCACTCGCGAAGGATCCGAAGCTGACGGACGTCACAGAGGTTCGGGTCACGCCGGTGCTCATCCGCGGCAGCTCCGAGAGCATCTCCGCCATCGATCCCTCGGAGCTCGGAAGCGTGTTGACGCTCAGCATGGTGTCGGGCGACGCATCGGCGATCGGCACGACCAACACCGCCATCGTCGACTCGACCGAGGCCGGTGCGGCCGGCGTGCACATGGGCCAGCTCGTCACTTTCAACTTCCCGCAGGGAGCGACGGTTCGCGTGCGCATCGGCGGCATCTACACGGCCAATGCGCTGGTGAGCGGTTACATCGTTTCGATTGCGACCATGCAGCCCCAGGTTCCTACAGCGCGTGATGACGTCGTGCTCGCCAATGCCGCACCCGGCGTGTCCAGCGGACAGGCGGAAGCTGCGCTGCAGCACGACGTCCATGCGTTTCCGCTGCTCATGGCAATGAGCCGCTCCCAGTACCGCACCTTCGTCGGAGCTGGGCTGGACAGCTTCCTCAACCTGATCACAACGCTGCTCGCCTTCGCCATCATCATCGCCGTCCTCGGCATCGCGAACACGCTGGCGTTGAGCGTGCTCGAGCGCACCCGAGAGATCGGTGTGCTGCGCGCTCTCGGCATGACCAGGTCGCAGACCCGGTCAATGGTGCGCTGGGAGTCGGTGATCATCTCGCTGCTCGGCGCCGTACTCGGACTCGCCGTGGGGCTTGGTCTCGGCGTCGTGGTGGCCGGATCGCTCCACGACCTCGGGATCACCAACGTTGCCGTTCCGGGCGGCAACCTGATCCTCTACGCGCTCGCCGCGGGAGTCTTCGGCGTCCTGGCAGCGATCATCCCGACCATCCGCGCTGCGCGGGTGGACATACTCCGAGCGATCGCGACCGAATAACTGACGGCATTCACGCCGTGTGATGCGTTGTCGCCTTCGCTTCTCGCTCGGTCACGCACTGAAGTGCGCTCCCTCACTGCGAGGCTCGTCTCCTAGCCTGACACTGGCCTGAATGCCGTCAGGTGATTCGCCTTCGCGCTGAAGCTCGCTCCCACCGCTGTTCGATGCGGCCGAAGCGCCAGATGGCGAGCGCCGCCGCCCAGGTGATGACGAACAAGCCGACGATGATGAAGCCGGCTTCATTGATGTTGAAGTTCGACATGAAGTCCCAGAAGCCACCCGAGAGGTTGAGCTGCGAGGCCAGCAGTCCGAAGATCTCGATGGTGCCGATCAACATCGCGACCGCGACAGAAAGGCCGGTAATCGTGATGTTGTAGTAGACCTTGCGCACCGGCTTCGAGAATGCCCATCCGTACGCGAAGTTCATGAACGACCCGTCCAGGGTGTCGAGGGTCGCCATGCCGGCGGCGAAGAGGATCGGCAGGCTCAGCACCGCATACCAGGGCAGGCCCGCTGTGGCCGCTCCGGCCGTGGCCGCGAGCAGCGCAACCTCGGTGGCGGTGTCGAAGCCGAGGCCGAAGAGGATGCCCACCGGGTACATCTGCCAGGGACTGCGGATCGAGCGCATCAGCTTGCCGAAGAAGCGGGTCATCAGGCCGCGGGCGTTGAGCTGCTGCTCGAGCTCCTCGTCGTTGTAGCGGCCGCGACGCATCTCGACGAACACCTTGACGATCCCCACCAGCACGATCAGGTTGAGGATCGCGATCAGGTACAAGAACGTCCCCGAGACGAGCGTGCCGATGATCCCGCCGAAGCTCTCGACCGTCGAGTTCGAGTGGCTGAGCTGGCCGATGATGGCCCGAGCCGCGAACGTGAGCCCAACGCCGAGCCCGAACACCACCGACGAGTGCCCGAGCGAGAACCAGAAGCCGACCGAGAGCGGCCGCTTGCCCTCGGACATCAGCTTGCGGGTGGTGTTGTCAATCGCCGAGATGTGGTCCGCGTCGAAAGCGTGGCGGAGGCCCAGCGTGTACGCGGTCACCGCCACCCCGATACCGAGGAACTTGGAGTGCTCCGGCAGGATGGCGAGGATGAACACCCCCCAGCCGACCACGTAGAGGCCGATGATGAACCCGACCATGCCGCCAACACGCCCCCACTCACGCGGAGACAGCGAGCCGCGGATACGGGCCAGGCGGGACGCCGTCGCGGCCATTGGCTTCCTCCTCATGTTCCCTCAACGTCAGGAGCGTGCTCAGCGTATCAAAACGCGACCAGCACGCAACAGCGTCCAGAAACCAGATGCGTCGCCCGGGCGATGGGCGGCGGTCGCGGCTATCCTTGAGTCATGAGCAGCACCGTCGACGAACTCGTCGCTCAGCTCCGGGACGGTGGCTCGCGGGTCACCACCGCCCGCCGCCTGGTCCTGACGGCGCTCGTGAAGGGACCGGATCACCCGACCGCGGAGGAACTCCTCGTGGCCGTCCGAACCCTCGCGCCTGACGTCCACGCCTCAACTGTCTATCGCAATCTCGAGGAGCTCGAGCGCCTCGGCGTGGTCGTGCATACCCACCTCGGCCACGGTGCGGCCACCTACCACCTGGCCACCGAGGCGCACGGGCATCTCGTCTGCGAGGTGTGCGGCGCCACCCTCGAAGCTCCGGAGGACCTCTTCGAGGCGATGGCTGACGGCGCCAAGCGACGGCTCGGGTTCGAGCTACGTCCCTACCACTTCGCGGTGCTCGGCGTCTGCGCCGAATGCGCCACGGCCGCAGAAGCGTGAAGTCGAAGCCGCTACAGGCGCAGGAAACGGCACTAAGCCTGTAAGGCGACAGGGGACGGGCGGCACCCAGCGAATTTGAGAGCGACCGAGAGAGCGCGACAATAGAGTGGCGCGACCGAGGGAGCGAACAAGCTGAGCGTGGTGCCGCCCGTCCCCTGTCGCCTGCACCACCATGCGAAAGGGACTGCGGAGCGGCCCGAGGGAGCGAACAAGCTGAGCACGGTGCCGCCCGTCCCCTGTCGCCTGCACCACAGAGCGAAGGGACTGCGGAGCGGCACAGAGGGAGCGAACAAGCTGAGCGTGGTGCCGCCCGTCCCCTGTCGCCTGCACCACAAAGCGAAGGGACTGCGGAGCCCCTTCAATGCGCTGATCGGCCTCGATCAGGCACCAGGCGTTCCACGTGCAGATACTCGGGCGGCGCGTGGTCAACCTGGAGGGTCGTGTGCTCGACGTGGAATTGCTCCTCGAGAAACCGCTCGAGGTCGAGCCGGATCGCATGGCAGTCGTCGTTGGGGTGGACGAGGACGTGTGCGGAGAGCGTTGGGAAACCCGACGTCAGCTCCCAGACGTGGAGGTCGTGCACGTTGACGACGTGCGGATGCGCCGCCAGCGCCTTGCCGATAACCTCGGGATCCAGGTCGGCCGGAGATGCCTCGAGGAGCACCCTGCCCGCTTTGCCGAGCAGCCGTACCCCCGCATACACCATGAGCGCCGCCACCACGACCGAGGCGATCGCGTCGGCGCGCTCGAAACCGGTGGTGACGATCACGATGCCCGCGATCAGGGTCCCTATGAATGCGTAGAGGTCGGTGAGGATGTGGCGAAAGCTCGCCTCGACGTTGAGGCTGCGCCGGCTGGCACGTGAGAGCTGGTACGTGACCGCGAGGTTGACCGCGATACCGACCACGGCGATCGCGATGACCGCGCCTCCTTGCACCGTCACCGGTGAAGCCAAGCGCAGTGCCGCCTCGAACACCAGCACCGCGGCGAGGACGAGGAGCGTCGCACCGCTGATCAGCGCCGCGAGCACCTCGGCGCGTTTCAGACCGAATGTCAGACCACCCTTCGGCGGCCGCTGCGCAAGACGGAGCGCAATCAGCGAAACCCCGAGCGCGGCGACGTCGGTGAGCATGTGCCCCGCGTCGGACAGCAGCGCGAGTGAGTGGGCGAGCACCGCGACGACGACCTCGGCGGCGATAAAAAGCCCAATCAGGCACAGGGCCGCGACCAGCCGTCCCTGGTCCGCCTCGGGCGGGACTTCGTGTGTGTGGATCGCCTCTGGACCGTGTGGGTGCACGACTTCACCCTACTCCGCCCCGCGCCGCGCCACCGTGACGTCCACGGCCGCTTCTCAGAGGGCGTGCAGGCCGGCGGCGGTGGCGCACGCGGCAACCACGACGACCAGGAACGGCGCACGGATCGCGACCAGAATCAGGGCCACCGCGAGGCCTGCCGCGCGGGAATCGAGCATCAGGTGATTGCCGGTCGCGAACACGGAAACCGAGATGAGTGCGCTGAGCAGCGTGACCGGGAGCGCCTCGAGGATCCGTCGCGCGACAGCGGATTCCAGAAGGCGTGCCGGTACCACGAAACCCGCGAGCTTGAGAACGGCGCAGCCTGCGCAGGCGATGAGCACCGCCAGCCAGAGCTTCATCGATCGAACACCAGGAGCAGCGCGNNAGCGCGACCGCCGTCAACCCGCCGATGAGGATCGGCGCTCCGACCGGCACAACCGGAACGGTCACCAGCGCAATCAACCCGGATCCAAGCGCAACCATTCGCATGCGCAGGGTGGTGAGACGTGGCGCGAGCAGCGCGACGAATGCCGCCGGTCCGGCCACGTCGAGCCCGGTGGTCGCCGGCGAGCCGAGTGCGTTGCCCACCAGTGCACCGATCACCGTCGACACGTTCCAGAGCACGTAGACACAGAGCGCGGTCGACCAGAATGCGCGCGCCGCATTACCCGACGGCGCCTCGCTGACCGCCATCGCCGTGCTCTCGTCGATGGTGACCGCCGCCATCACGAATCGGCGCCATCCGCTCGGTCGAAGCAGCGCGTTGATACGCGCGCCGTACAGCCCGTTGCGGACACCGAGGAGCAACGCGGTCCCAACAGCGGAGAAGTACGAGCCGCCTGCTCCGNNCTCCGATGATGCTCACGAGCGCGAACTGCGACGCACCGGAGAACAGCACCAGCGAGAGCAGGCACACCTGGACCAGGCTCAGATGCGCCTCCACCGACACTGCACCAAACGACAGCCCAAAGGGAGTGACGCTGAAGCCGATGGTGAGTGCGCGGTTGCGGATACGGCGCTCCGCCGCTTTCCGGGACCCGTCCGTGAGTTGATGCTCGTCGTGCGGTGGTTCGGACATGACGGGCGCAAGCCTAGGGCAAACC
>PKYW01000098.1 GCA_003132805.1 Candidatus Dormiibacterota bacterium
GAGACGTGGTCGATGGACTCATTGACGAGTGCATTAACAATCTCGTTGAGACGGTCTCGCGCATCCGGAATGGCGAACGCTTCCATGCACACATTCTACCAAACATCCGTTCGCCACCGTACGGGTTCAACACGGACAAACGTGGTTCCTGGACAGGTTATAGCCACCTCCGGCAATAACCTGTCGGCCGCTGATGGATTGTTAGGCCGTTCAAGGTCGACGTCGGTGGCCTGCGCAATGGTGATGAGGCTTCCGAGCTCGGAACCGTCCACAGCGGTGTCTTAACAACGTACCGCAACTCCCACTACCAAACCTCGGCGACGCTGGGAATGTTCGCGTGTCCTAGCTGTTGGCGCCTCAGGCGCCGAGCAAGGTCTCGTAGCCCCGGCTGACGGCGTTGTGGATCCGTTCGTCCACCTCCCAGGGCCACTCGCCTTCGGACGCCGCGCGGTCGGCTGGTATACCGAGTCCAGCCAGATACCGGACCGTCTCGACGATCTTGGCGATCTCGCCGCGCTGTGCCCGAACGAATTGGCGATCCACCATCGCGCCGTGGCCGGGAATCACCAGCGTCTGCTCAGTGATGGACTCGAGCAGTCGATCGAGCGTGGCTGGCCACTCGAGAGGCCACGAGTCCTTTCCGATCCAAGGTTTCGCCGACTCCTCGACGAGATCCCCGGCGATGACCACGTTGGCGTCCACCACGCGGGCCACGATGTCGCCCGAAGTGTGGCCACGGCCGAAGAACACCAGTTCGAGGAGACGGTCGCCCAGATCCACCACCTGCCTGTCAACGAAGGTCCGGTCGGGAATCACGATCTCCGTGGCTGCAACCTCCGTACGGTGGGGGTCGTCCGGGGAGTCTGCGAATCGCTGCTTCATGCGCTCCCCCTGGTCAGCCAGCCAGAGAGCGGCCTCCTCGTGCGCATGAATCGGCACATCTCGGACGGCCTCCCGGAAGGCTCCATTGCCGAATGTGTGATCCCAATGCCAATGGCTGTTCACAACGTGGGTCACGGGACCAATGCTGAGGCGATCGAGGTCTCCAAGCACGATGCGTCCGGCGGCAGCGGAGCCGTGCGTGTCCACGACGACAAGTCCCCGCTCACCGCCGATCGCGGTGATGTTCACGTCCGCCCAGTCGTAGCGCGCCACCCAGATGCGGTCGGCGACCTCTACAAACTTCGGCACGATGGCCACGATAATGGCCCGGCGGTGCCGGGGGCAGACCCAATTGGGAGACGGGTCTAGGCCCGGACCTCGAGATGAAAACGCCTCGACCGCGCCGCCGTGTTCAGGGATTCGCCAGGACGAGTTCGTATCGCACGCCTGGCCGGCCTCCGATTTCAACGGGTCCGACAGCAACGAACCCGGCCTTCGTCAGCACGCGCTGCGAGGCGACATTCTCGTTGCTGGTCGCCGCGCTGAGCGTGTGTAGCCCGTACTCCTCAAGCGCCAACCGGCACAGGCCCAGCACTCCGAACGTGGCGACGCCACGGCCGGACACGCGTTGCGCAACGCGATACCCCACCTCCGCTGTCCCGTCCCTGACGTCGTACAGATTGAAACGGCCCACGACCGTCCCGTGTTCATCGACGAGGACGTGGCCGAAGCTGGCTCCGGCTTCCTGCTCGGTCAGGAGCACCCGGTAAAGCTCAGCGAAGTTGGTATAGAAATCGTCGCTGCGATCGCTGATCGTCCTGGCGAAGTACGCCCGGTTCGCAATCTCGAAATCGAGGATCGCTGCCTCGTGATCCGGGCGAAGACGCTGCAGCTCGAACACCGGTCAAACCTCCTGAGATCGAGCATCTCCGCTGCGACATGACAATGGTGGGCGCAATATGGTGGGCGCAATAGGGATCGAACCTATGACCTCTGCGATGTCAATGTGCGTCTCACCGGCCTTGAGATCGGGCTGAGATCGCGGTTTTGGAGGTGCACCTCCATCCTTCCCCAACAGCAGCTCTTTCGGCTCCTTGGAGGTGCCTGTTGGAGGCTGGTGGAGCGTCAAGTCAGCTGGGATATGGACAAGCCATCGCGTCCGGATTTCCGATGCTGGTGCCAGACTCCTCCTTCATGCCCCTGCCCATTTGGATCGTGGCGATTCGCGACCCCGCCCACGCCTACATGCTGCTTAGCTACGGCGAACCGCGGCATCGGCGCCCCCGTGGCAGCCACAAGAACCACAGCGTCGGCGGATACGCTGAGCTGCGTTCCGGTCCCGATGACGTTGTGCCCTCGCCGACACGTGAGGAGATGCAGGCGCTTCGAGCTCGTGGCGCTGAGGCCAGCCGCGTGTTCAATGCCCGGTTCGAGGACACGGAGACACGGTACGGCGATCTCCTTCGAGCGACCGCCGCAGAATTGCTTCGGACCGGCAGGGCGACGCTGCGCACCACCGCGGGAGACATGCACGGGCGCATTGTCCGATTCCGGAACAACGCCGTCGTGCTTGAGATTGTTTATCCCTGGGGGCGGTCGCAGTCCCGATGCTCGCAGGCTACCATCGCCCAGAGTTGCGTTCATAACCTCGCGAGTGCGCTCGCGCAAGCGCCTGCCGACGCCAAGCCGCTGACTGGAAAACCGGCACGCAACCCCGAGCTAACGTAGCGGTTTTCAAGTTCGTCCCTGGTGCGTTCGGGAGTGCACGTTGAGGGTCGCCGTGTACTCGGAATTCGGCGGTCACACAGGAATTCCGTCCGCCAGAGTTCGGAGCTGACCGCGCTATAGGGTGTCAAGAAGGGTGTCAATCTCACGCAGATGCTGGGCTGGGAACGGTCACGAGTCGCGCGCAATTTCGCGTAGTCGTCCACGGATCCTGCGCATCCTGCTAGTACAACACTGTCCGAAGGCCCGACATCCAGGATGTCGAGAGAACGCATGTCACGCCGAGGCGGGACGCTCGAACGTTCGGGCCGTACTTTCAGCCGATGGAGCCTCCATCCGTCCGTCTCGGATCGCCAAATGATGGTCGCAGCGAGCATCCACCGCCGGGTCGTGCGTGGCCACGATTAGGGTAGCGCCAGTGCGAGTGTGCAGGTCGATGAGCAAATCAACGATGGCTACCCCAGTGACGGAGTCCAGGTTGCCGGTCGGTTCGTCTGCAAGTAGCAACGGCGGATCCACAATCAACGCTCGCGCAATCGCCACCCGCTGCTGCTCACCACCGGAGAGCTGCGACGGCAGCGCATCCGCCCGGTCTCCCAGACCCACTTGCTCGAGCAGTTCGCGAGCTCGCTGTTGCAGCTTCTTACCCGCCTCATAGGGCAGCAGGGGTGCGGCCACGTTGTCTGCCGCAGTCAGTGCGGGCAGAAGGTGAAATCGTTGGAATACGAATCCCACCTTGCGTCGATAGATGACCAGCCGTCGCGGAGGCAACTCGTCAAGCTGCGTTCCCCCTACGCGCAGCGTCCCTGAGGTGAGGATGTCCATGCCGCCGATGACATGCAGCAGCGTGGATTTCCCCGAACCTGAGGGACCGGTAATCGCAACCAAGGAACCCGCGTCAATGTCGATGTCCACGTGGTCGAGTGCCGTGAGTGAGCGTTCCCCTGCGGGGTAATCGCGCGTCAACCCACGTCCGACAACGGCGACCCCTGGCATCGCTCAGTCCTCGGCTAACGCTGCCGCAGGCGCGGTTCGCGACGCCTGCAACGCGGGCAAGGTCACGACAGCTGCCACCAACGCAAGGCTGATCGTAGCCGCGAGTACCACTGCAGGCGTTACGGCGAGCGCAGATCCGGTGAGCAGTGTTGCCACACCTACGCCGACCGCACCTCCCGCAATGACACCCACGATCCCGACCACCATTCCCTCGGTGAACGCTAGACGGAACAATGTCGCCGGGCGCCAGCCTGTGGCTGAGAGTACTGCCTGCTCCCCAGCGCGATCGCGAAGATTCACCGCAAGGACATCCGCAACACTGAATGCGCCGAGGAGCAGTGCCAGGACCGCAGCGATGAGATCCACGCCACGAACCTGCACGCTGACCAGGTCGCCAAGCACGCTGCCGGCCACCTGGCCCTGAAACGCCAGCTGCACGGCGAGCAGCGCAGCAAACGCGGCCACGCCGATGAACAAGCCGATTGCCCCGCTGACAATGCGTGCTGGGCGGCGGGAGACGTTGGCGAAGGCGATGCCAGTGACACTCAGAACTTGTCGATGACCGCCTCCCCCGCCCGCGACCGCATACACAGCGTCGAGCGGCCGGCCCCACGTCGCAGCCCAGGCAGGCAGTAACGCCGCCACGCACGCGAGCACCAGCGCGATCGGCACCACCAGCAGCGCGTGCCACCACGGTAGTTGCAGACGTAGTGCGAATGCGAGGGCCTCTGCCAGTGCTGCTCCAATGACGCCTGCAACGAGACCCACCAGCGCGAGCTCACCCAGCACGAGTCGAAACACCGCAGCGCGACCCCACCCGAGGCACGCCAGCACCCCCAACTCCGTGCGCCGGGAGCGGACGCTGGCATATGCCCCGTTCGCCAGAAACAGCACGCACACCACCAGTACCAGGATGAAGAGCACCAAGCTCTTTTGGTCGATTCCCTGGATGATGGCCAGTGCTACACCCTTCTTGGCCCACGGCTCGGTGAGCTCGAGAGCCGGCCGACCGAAGTGTCCGGCGGGGAGCACGATCGTCCGGGGCGACGGCGATGACCCAGCGGTGATGTCCACGTCAAGACCGGTATCCGTCTCGATCTTCTGTGCGACGAGACGCACCCGCTCGCGACTCAATGCATCAATACCGACCACCCCCGAAACCCGCACCCGGATTGCACTGATCGGAGCCGCCCCAGAGTTAGGCAGGTAGTGCCCACCCTCGAAAGCGGGCAGGGATGCAAGGTCGGTGAGCATGAGTGGCGGTTGCGTTGGATAGCCGCCCAGGTTGCCGTTCGGCAGGAGCGGTTGCCCACTCAGCAGTTTCGCTGAACGAGCGTCCGCGGGTTCAAGCCCCGGAGCGCGAAAGACGTTGAGGGCGTTGCTTACCGTGCTGTTGAAGCCCGGCAACTTGTTGGGATTGAACACTCCCACCGAATGGAGCAGCGCAGGAAACTCTCCCGTTTCAGCGTTGTTCGGGCTTGCATGCTCGGTGAGGTTGCGGAACTGCACGTCCTCGGCGCTGAGAGGAGCCTGGATGTAGGTGTCGAAGTCCCCGGCGGTCCATGTGGAATTTCCGTTACTGACCTCGTTTGGCATCAGCGCTCCATCCGGTTCGACTTGGTACGTCGTTGGCGCCACGGACCAATACGCGGGGATGTTGGGAGACGCCTCCGCCGGCCCGGCGAGCGCGTCGAGGAGCGCGTTCTGTTCCTGTTGGGGCTCGATATTTACCTTTTCAAGATTCTTGGCTGGTTGCGCCGCGAGGAAGGTGGCAAGGTCACTCCCGAGCAGTGGGCCTTCCTGGACGAAGCGCTGCGCTGCCGTGGCAGGAAGCGCTTGCACCGTTGCTGCGATGCTTTCGTCTGCATACGGTTGGCTCGATGCGAGCACCGGAACCGACGCATACGTCGGGTACGCGGCTAACGGATAGCTGGGCACATCATCGGGTTGCAGGTAACGGCCGGACACCACGGCGGCGTTGAGTCCATCGAGCTTCGCTTCCTGCACAGGGTCGATCGCGGCGATCACAAACGGCAGATAGATCGGAACCAGCGCCCCTGCGTGGCCGGATGCGAACGGCGCAAAGCTGGTGCTGCCCGAGAGGCCGCTCTTCAACGACCAGCAGTCCACATTCCCAAAGGCGGCGATCCCGTCACTACGATCAGTCGAGTCGAACGGACTGCTGCTGATCAGCACCTCGGCGCACACGGGTTGGTCATCACCCGGCCCCAAGACTTCTTTCGGGGCTACTGCCGCCAGCGTGTTGCCTTCCGTTGGCTCTGGCGCCATGGCATTACGCGTGATGTAGACGTAGACGGGAGCATCCGCTTGGTGCGTGAGTCCGTTGTCGGTGACTCGTTCGACATCGACACGGAAGAGGGCACGCGATGCGGTGCCCATATCGCTCGTGAGGTCAATCGGAAATGTAGTCTGGGGAAGCGCATACCCCAGCACTGCGATCGGGGCCGCAACGGACACGCCTGGGATACGCAGAATCTGTTGCCATTGCGCGAGGGTGATCCCACCCGAAATGCCCGAGACCGCCCCTGGACGGATCACCCCCTCGCTGTTCTCAAGTGTCGTTCGTGATCCACGCGGCCGGACCAGGATGTCGTAGGACGACTGCGCATAGTTGTGAGCGACGGTTGTCGTCACCTCCAACTGGCTGGTAGTGACGTCCGCGGTCAGCAGCGAGAAACTCACCGAGGCCACCAGGATGCCCGCCCCGAGCGCGATCGACCGATCGCGACGCGACCGTACCTGCCGGCCGATCATTCGCCACATTCCCTTCGAGGCCATGGCCGGGATCATGACTCTCAATTCCCTGCCGTGGCAGCGCTCCCTGTATCTGGACGGCGCTAAGGCATCCTCGAGCACGGGAAGTCGGGCCTACCGGTTCTTGAGACCGGCCAGTGCGAGTGTGCCCGTGTCCGTCGATCGTCGCGTCGTACCCGCACCCGTGATCGGCCCGGAGTCTCCGTCCGCCGAGAACCGCGGGTGACCGTGAAATAGGGTGTCGGAAAGGTGTCAACTTGGGCGAGCGAGATGATGCTGGCCTGGGCCAGGCTGCACCACCGCGCCGCCTGGCGGGGCCGGAGCGCCGTTGCCCTCTGTTCGGCATACAGCCGAGGACCCGACAGACGTCGCGTTTGGCGGCGCTGACTGCGCCCAGTACAGTGGCGTTGTGACCGTGGTGTTCGTGACCGGGATGTCTGGGACGGGCAAGTCCGCAGCTCTGGGCGAGCTCGCGCGCAGAGGACATTTGGTCGTGGACACCGACTACGGCGCGTATGCCGAAGACGTGCCGAGTTCCGACGCCGGCGATCGGCAGCAGCTATGGCGGGAGGATCGAATCGAAGCGCTGCTTGACGAACCGCGCGAGGGAGTGTTGTTCATCTCAGGATGTGTTTCGAACCAGGCAAAGTTCTACCCGCGCTTCGACGCGGTTGTCCTGTTGGCTGCTCCGCCGGACGTGATTCTCGAGCGCGTGGCCAGTCGAGGGTCGAACGCGTTTGGCAAGCGTGAGGCTGAGAGGAATCGGATTCTTGACGACCTAGCGAAGGTTGAGCCCCTGCTCCGTGCGGGTGCGACGGCTGAAATCGACACGCGTGCGCCGCTGGAGGAGGTGGCCGATGCACTTGAGCGCATCGCGGCGCAGCGCTGAGTCTCATTTGAGGGCGTAAGCCCGCCCGTATGCGCAGTGACGGCCGTCAAGGGACATCTGTAGGTATGCGAGCCACCAGGATGGGCGTCGATAACGTGTCAAAGTCGATGTGAGCCGGCTTAGCACCAGCCCGCTCGCGCCATCCACTTCGCCTAGCGCTACCTCGGGACGCCACGCCATTGCCGCTCAGCAACGTTCGAGACGTCGACGACGCGCCGGACTTCGGCGGTCCAGTCGACGCCGGCCACCTTCAGGCGACGACATTCCGCGGCGGCCTCCGCCACTCCCCGGCATGCAGAGTTGATCGCCGACCACGTCACTGCCCTGACCGCGTCGCGCTGAAGCCGAGTCAACGCGGCGCTGGCCGCTCGCCATCGGCGCTGCGCGAGGCGTTGCGCCGCCAGATCAGCCCGGGCGCGGCGCCGGCATTCTCGCCGCCGTGCGAGCGCTGCCCCCCGTGCTCGCCAGGTTCTCGCCCCTCGCAGAGAGAGGCGACCGCGAGCGGACGCCCATCGAGGCATTGACTCGCTGAGACTCTGCTGCCGTCGCCGATGTGCGCTGCTCCGACACACCCCACCGCAGAAGCGCGGCGGTCGACCGGTGCTGCGTCGACGGAGGGCCCGGCGGCATGCAGCGCACCGCGCTCCCACNNAAAAAACCGCAGGTGAAAGTGTGTGTGATGTGAAGGCGCGAGGTCGGGAACTGAGGATGATGAGTGCGAGGGTGGGAGCAGTGTCTGTGAGGCCGCTGGAGCTGTGTCTGTGGGCGGGGCTTGTCGAGGTGCCGGCTGGGATGCGGGGAAGCCGCGCGGGGTGTGCCGGACGGCCAGAGCGGCGCCGTGGGGGCTGGGCCCCAAACCCGCGCGGCGCGCGCTGAGCGCGCACCAGCAGGGATGCCCCTGAGGCCGGACGACGACTCGGCCGGCCACGGACTCTGGCATCGGTCGTGCCAGGACCACCACCGGGGCGGGGAGTGTCCAATATCCGGCGGACGCGCCGGATGGTGTCAAGGTGCGACTTACGCCGAGGTGTCAAGCATCCCGCGTACTTTCACAACGACGCCTCGAAGCGAAACTGTAAGCGCTATGTCAGCGATTGCCCACTACGCTAGATACGCCGTCATTTCCATGCACGAAACTCAACTGTCCCTCGACATGCAACGTCCGCTGTCGTCCACGGTGTCCTCCCCCACCGTCGCGGCGAATCCCGACTCACGCCGTCAGTGGATCTGGGACGGCGATCGTCAAGCGTTCGTCGCGGGCACCCTACGTGAGGCGATGCTCGTACGCGGTTTCACGCCCCACTCGCTGGCTGTATCCGCTCGAGTGGCGGAGAGCACCATGTACAACGCCCTGGCGGGGCGACCGACTCGCCTGCGCACGGCCCGGCGGGTGCTCGAGACGTTGGCCGGCGTCGAACCCAAGTTCGAGCTCAGCCGGCTCGGCTGAGCCGCCTACGTCCTGTATCGGGCGAGCGCGGCTACGGCTTCCAGATCGGAGGCGGTGTAGTAGCGACGGACCATCTCCACGGACTCCCAGCCGCCCAGGAGCTGGAGGTGGAACATCGGGATGCCGGCGTCGGCGCACCGGGTCGCCCACGTGTGCCGGAGGCGGTGCGGATTGCAGCGCACGCCTGCGGTCTTGCCGATCCGCTGCATGAGCTGCTCGACGCCCCAGGTGGTGAGGGCATGGTCGGCGTCCGACAGGAACACGTCACGGAGGTGGCTCGCCGGCCGCTCCTTGATCGCCCACTCGAGCAGGTCGCGGGGCAGGTTTCGGTAGGTGTCCCGGAATCCGACGATCCGATCCCGGCGCCCCTTGGTGAGCGTCCGGTTGTGGATGTTGCCGACGATCGTCAGCTTGGCAGGGCGGCCCTTGAGGCCCTCCAGGTGGTCCGTGGTGAGCGCGCACAGCTCTCCGACGCGGAGCCCGGTGGCGAGCAGCGTCATGGCCATCAGGCGGTCACGGCCGGGCTTGGCGGCCGCGACGACCCGCGCCTCGTCGTCCACGCTCAGCGCCATCGGCAGCTTGCGCTTCGGAATCCGTGGCTTGGGCAGGTCTCTCCCATCGCTCAGGAGTGGCGCATCGAACCCGGGTCGTTCCTTGCAGAACTTGGCCAGAGACCGCGCATAGCAGCGGAACTTCATCAGCGTGGCGGGCTTGAGCACGTCCGCGTGGACGGTCATGTACTCATGGAAGCTCTCAGTGCTGAGCTGATCGACGTACACGATCCCCTCGTGAGCCAGGTAGCCCGGCCAGCGCCCCCGGAGCAGGTAGTCCTCCGCGTTCCGCATCGTGCTCTGCGACCAGTCGAGCTTGTGGTGGTGGAGCAGCGCGTGGACGGCGTCGATGACGGTCGGTCGCTCCCCTGGCTGGCCCCGCCGCGGAGCCTTCTCCACGGCGAGCTGGCCGCCGGTCGCGGTGTCGTAATAGTCGCGGCGCTGGGGCTTCGGCGCCGGCACGAAGGCGGTGGCCATCGACAGCAGTTTATTCCAAGGACACAGACTCCCGCGGAGACAGCAACATCCTACGTTTTTCTGGAGGCAGTCGGCGGACCGCTGGAACCGGCTGGTTTGTATTCAAAAAGCCGGTGGTGGGCGCAATAGGGATCGAACCTATGACCTCTGCGATGTCAACGCAGCGCTCGTACCAACTGAGCTATGCGCCCCTGGCTCGCACCCGGCAAGCGTGAGCGCCGTCGATGATAGCAGTGGCCTCCGCACCGCTCCCGGGATCGAGCGAACTAGACCCAGGCGACCGGTTGGGTCTTCTTGCCGGTTGCGTGCTGCGCAGCCTGGAGGTCGCTCATGGTCACCTCGACCCGGAGCACGCCCTCGCAGCTGTGGCATACGAGGTTGAAGGACTCAGGTCGGACGATCTGGCGGGCAATTGCCTGCCGGTGTCCGCAGCACTCACACGTCACGACCGCTCGCATCACTCCTCCGCCGGGCCGGCCACTCCGGTCCGCAAGGCATCGGAGCTTCCCACTCGGGTCACTGGACACCGGCCAATCCACCGGCCCGCGACACCGTCGTTGCAGATTTGCGATCAGGCCTGGTGGGCGCTCCCGATGACTGCCGGAACGGGGTCCGGCTCGAGCGCTCGGAGGCGCTGCCGGCCGAACCGCCAGACCGCCGCGGCGATGACGATCAGGATCGCGCCAAGTGCAGCGACCACGCGTGCCACGCCGATCAGGTCGGAGATGACTCCGGCGAGCAGGAGCGGGATCGCCACCGCCGCATTGATCACGGTGAAGATGCCGCCGAAGATGCGTCCGCGGCTTTCAGTGTCGGTCCGTTCCTGCAGCACGATGAAACCGGGAATGAGCATCGCGCCCAGCGCGCATCCGAAGAGCACTCCCACCGCGACCGCAAGTGGGACCATCAATCCGGGGAGGCCGTGCGTGCGAAGCACGTCCGGAACGATGCCCATGATGAGCAGCGACAATCCCGCGCCAGCGATCGCGGCAACCAGCGTCTTGGCGCGCGGGAAACTCGCCCGCTGACCCAGCAGCGCGGCGGTGCCGATGAGCCCGAACATCGCCGGCACGAGCACGATGTACGTCTCGTCGTCGGACCGCTTGAGCACCTCGACCAGATACACCGGCCCGAGGGCGAAGATGGTGAAGACCACAACGATGGCGAGGGTCAGTTGATACAGCCCGAGGCGGAGCGGCGGGCTGTTGCGGAGGATGGCGATGCCATCGCGCAACTCGCGCAGGATATTCGGCGTCGGACCGCTGACGGCTTGCTCAGCACGCAGGCTGACACGCACCCTCCAGACCGATATCGCTGCTACAGCGAACAGGCCCGTGGCGATATAGAACGGTGCCTGGTTGCCGAAGAAGCCGATGGCGATCGTCGCCGCCGGCACACCGAGGACTAGAGTCAGGATGACCGTTGTCATGAACAGCGACGTTGCCTCGGTGATCTGGTGGCGAGTCACGAGTGTCGGGATGCTCGCGGCCTCTGCCGGCGCGAAGATCTGTCCAGCCGAGCTGAACAGCAGCGTGACCACGATGAGCGGCCACGCCTGACCGCGCAGCGCGGGGAACAGCTGCGCAATCGGGATGAGGAGGATGAGACCGGCACGGGCGACGTTGGTGCCGATCATCAGTGCGCGTTTGTCGTGCCGGTCCGCGTAAACACCTGCGGCCGCGCTGAGCAGGACGCTCGGCAGGGTGTACGCGATCATCAGCACCGACTGGAGCGACGCGCGATGGGTGAGCGTGTACATGAAAACGAGCAGCGTGAACATGAGGAACTTGTCGGCAAGCTGCGAGAGCAGCTGCGCCAGCCAGAGGTAGCGGAAGTCGCGGCGGCGAAGGATCGCGGCGAATCCCTTGCGCTGCTCCGGGGCAGCGGTGATCGCCGGGCGGGCGGCATGGAGCGGCGCAACCGGACCGTCCTGGTCCGGCTCGCTGGCCGTGCTAGGGATTCGCTGCCTCATCGCGTGACCGACCTCACCTCCGCGACTGCGCGAGCGAGGAGCACCCACTCATCCAGGCGAAGCGTACCCGGACGGCGCCCCGGATCGATGCCTGATTTTTCCAGGGCGACACCCGCGCCAGCGAGATCTCCGCCGAGCGCCCGCGATACACCGTTGCGCAGGGTCTTGCGCCGCGACTGGAAGAGCGGCTTGGCAAGCCCGAGCATCGACGCCCGGATCGCCGGGTCCGCCTTCGGTGACGGCACGATCCGGATGATCGACGAGTGGACCGCCGGCGGCGGATCGAAGGCCTCCGGGGGCACGTCGCGGATCCGCTCGACGTCCGCCAGGGTTCGCATCGCGACGGTCGCGAGGCTCCAGTCGCCTGGCCCGGCGGCGAGGCGTGCCGCAACCTCGCGCTGGACGAGGACCACCGCTCGGGCGGGAGGCTGCTCGGCCTCCACCAGGCGCATGAGCACGAGGCCGGTGAGCTGGTAGGGAAGATTGCCGGTGGCGAGCCACCCCTCGCTGAAACCGAGCGCCGCGGGATCGACGTTGCGAGCGTCCGCTTCGAGCACGCTGACATTCGGATTCGCGCGTTGGGTGATCGCGGTCCCCGCCACGCACGCGGGGTCGATGTCGATCGCGACCACACGGCGCGCGCGTGCCGCCAGTGCCCCGGTAAGCGTTCCCAGCCCACAGCCGATCTCGAGGACCTCGCTGTCGGCGTCGGGGTCGAGCGCATCGACGATGGCGTCGAGCACGTCGCGATCGATGAGGAAGTGCTGGCCAAGGTTGGTGTCCCGCCGCAACCCGACGCGCCGGCCCACCGCGGTGAGCGTCCGTGGGTCGGTCAGGTCGAGTGGTTGGCGCTCGCGTGCGGCGCGGCCGTCCTCAGACACGCGTGGCGGCCATGCTGGGAGCGGTCATCCTGAGAACACGGTGGGCGGTCCGGGTGGTGGCGGCGCGCACCTCAGCCTCTGGGCTCTTGCGCAGATGCGCCACCGCCGCCGCCGTGATCGCCACTCGCTCCGGAAGATTCGGCTTGCCGCGTTCCGGGGCGGGGCTGAGAAACGGCGAGTCAGTCTCGACGACGAAGCCATCGTCGGCAACTGTGCGCGCCGCATCCTGGATGTTCTCCGAGCGCGGGAACGTGACGATCCCCGAGAACGACGCGATGAAGCCGAGCGCAGCGCAGCGCCGGGCGAAGGCGGCGTCGCCACTGAAGCAGTGCATCACTCCCCGGCTTCCGGGGACTGCGGCAACGGCGGCGAGCACCTCGTCGTGCGCGTCGCGATCGTGAATGAGCACGGGTTTGCCGGCGTCGCGTGCGAGCTCGAGCATCAGCCGAAATGAACGCTCCTGGATATCGAGAGGTACCTCGTGATAGCCGGGCCGAAAGAAGAGATCCAGCCCCACCTCCCCCACCGCGACCGCCTTCGGGTGTCGCAACAGCTCGCGCAGCGCATCGAGCTCGCGCGAGTCGGGGGCGGCCTTCTCATGAGGATGCCAGCCGCACGTGAAGTACACGCCGGCGTGCTCCTCGGCGATGCGGCGGTTGTGGTCGGAGTCCTCGAGGTTGAGCCCGACCGACACGATCTCGTCGACACCGGCGGCGAGCGCCCCTTCGAGCGCCTGGTTGAGCAGTCCGCGTTCCTCGAGCAGGACGAGGTGGCAGTGCGTGTCGACGAGCGGGGGCAGACCCTCGGTCACCGAAGCGCTCCGACGACAACGGTGCACTCCCCGCGCGGCGGGCGTGCCGTGAATTCCTCGACGAGCGACGCAGCGGTGCCGCGGTGCAGCGTCTCGTGCATCTTGGTCAGCTCGCGCGCGACCACGAGCGGCCGCTCACCGAGGATGGGGGTCGCGAGGCGGAGCGTCTTGGTGATGCGCATCGGCGACTCGAAGAACGCGATGGTGCGATCCTCGCGCAGGGCTTCCTCGAGGACACGCACGAGCTTCCCGGCGGTGCGGGGCAGAAAGCCGAGAAAGCAGAAGGCGCTTGCTGGGAAGCCACTCGTTGCAAGCGCCGCGGTGATCGCTGACGGGCCGGGGATCGGCGTCACCCGGTGGCCGCCGTCGAGTGCGGCCCGCACCAGGAGTGCTCCCGGATCGCTGAGCACGGGTGTCCCCGCGTCAGTGCAGAGCGCGAGCGTCTCCCCGCGCTCGAGCCGTTCGATCAACTGCGGCACACGGCGTCGCTCGTCGAATGCGGGCAGTGACAGCACCGGCTTGTGGATCCCGTTCGCGGTGAGGAGCGTCTTGGTACGGCGCGAATCCTCGGCGATCACGGCGTCGCATTCGCGGAGCACGCGGAGCGCCCGAAGCGTGATGTCCTCGAGGTTGCCGATCGGGGTTGCGACGACCGCGAGTGTCCCGGTCAGATCGCTCATCGACCCCAGTCTCGCGGGTAGCGGAACTCCCGGTCGATGGTCCGGTTGCTCAACTTGGCGATCACCGGCGGACGGCGCTTGTACTGGCTGCCACGGACGCGCGCGACGATGGCGTCGACGTCGCCCGGATCGAACCCGAGCGCGATCACCTCTGCCCGGCTCCGTCGCTCGTCGACGAGCAGGTTGAGCACGCTGTCGACCACCGCGTAGCGCATGCCCAGCTCGTCCTCATCCGACTGACCCACCCACAGGTCGGCGCTCGGCGGCTTGGTGAGCACGCTGTGGGGCAGCTCGAGCGCTCGAGCGAGCGCGTACACCTGCGTCTTGTAGAGATCGCCGATCGGGTTCAGCGCGCTTGCCATGTCCCCGAACAGCGTGCCGTAGCCGAGCAGGAGCTCGGTCTTGTTGGACGTGCCGAGCACGAGCGCGCGTTCGGCCATCGAGTGGTCGTAAAGGATCGACATGCGCTCACGGGCCATCTTGTTGCCCCTGCGCGTCCGATCCGCGTCCGGAAAGCGCTCGAAGTACGCATCCACCTGCGGTGTGATGTCGACAACCTTGGCAGCAATGCCGAGGCTGTCGCAGACGGCGAGCGCGTCGATCTGCGACTGCGGATCGCTGCTCCGATAGGGCATGAAGACGGCGACGACGTTGTCAGCCCCGAGTGACGACACCGCGAGCGCGGTCACCAGCGAGGAGTCGACACCTCCCGAGAGCCCGACGATGACGCGCTCGAATCCCACCTTGCGCACCCCGTCGGCGATGAAGCCGCGGAGTCGCTCGATGACGAAGGCGGCGTCAACCGCGAGTGTGTCGGCGTCTGAGTCGATCGGTCTCGGCGTCGTTGACATCGTTTCGTTCGTCGCGCAGCAGTGGGTAGGCGACACGCGCTCGGCGGAGCGCGCTGCGTTCGATGCTGTGGAAGAGGACCGCTTCCTGCGCTCCAGGGACCTCGGCGACCACGCTGCCGGAGGGATCGACGACTCGCGAACCGCCCCAGAAACCGACGCCGTCCTCGAAACCGGAACGGTTGCAGTACAGCAGGTACGTCGTGAAGAGCTGTGCGTAGGTGCGGGTCATGACGTCGTAGCTGCTCGCCGTGCCGACGGCCTCACCCTGGAGCAGGCCACGGCCGGGAGATGCCGACGGGCAGATGATCAGATCCACGCCCTGGCGCGCGAGCAGCGCGGCGGACGTCGGATGCCAGAGGTCCTCGCAGATGAGGATTCCCGCCCGCCAGTGGTGGTGGGTGCGGCGGCCCAGTGGCGCGTCGAACGCGCGGAATCGATCCCCGGCAGCGAGATAGCGCTGCTCGTCGAAGAGCCCGTACGTCGGCAGGTAGACCTTGCGGTGCACATGCACCACGTCGCCACCGCTGATGTAGAGCGATGCGTTGTAGAAGCGATGCTGGTCGCTCTCGAGAATCAGCCCCGCGACGACGTCGATGTCGCCGGCGCGCGACGCGTCCAGGAGCGCGTGCACCTCCGGAGAATCGAGCGTGAGCGCGACCTCTGGCGCCTGGTCCTTGAGGAAGTACCCGGTAAGTGAAAGCTCCGGGAACACCACCAGGCCTGCTCCGCCGGCCGCTGCTGCGGCGATGGTGGTGAGATGCGCCGCGACGTTGACGCCGACGTCACCAAGCCGGGGGTAGAACTGCGCGAGCGCGACGATCACCGCGCCGGACGGGTCGGGTGCCGTGATCGGCTCCGGCTCGGACGCGGTTGCCTCAGGCACCGATTCCTGTGTCGGAATCACGCCGGTTCGAGATCGTTCGAGGACCATCCACCTGATTCTCCCACGGTATCGGGCAATGTCCCCGAGTTCACGAACCCATCGACCATCGCCGGGACCCGGTCGAGGGCGGCGACCGCCTGCGGTGCGGGGGGCAGGGCGGCGAGGAAGCCGAGCCCGTACTGGCGCGTGCGCAGGCGCGGGTCGCAGAGCACGACTGCGCCACGGTCCGATGCGCTCCGAATCAGGCGCCCGAAACCCTGGCGGAGCCTGATCATCGCCAGCGGGAGGATGTACTCGCCGAATGGATCACGCAGCCGCTCCGAGCGGGCACGGACCAGCGGATCGGTCGGCACCGGGAAGGGCAGCTTGTCGATGACCACGCAGCGGAGCCGGTCCCCGGGGATGTCGACGCCCTCCCAGAAGCTGCTGGTCGCGAGCAGGACGGTCCGTGGATCCGCGAGAAAGCTCTGCAGGATCTGCCGTCTGGTGCCGTCCAGGCCCTGGGCCAGGCTCGCGATGCCGCGGGCGTCGAGACGCTCCTGGAGGAGCGCCCACACGCGCTTGAGCGGTCCGTAGCTCGTGAACAGCACCAGCGTGTGCCCGTCCAGGCGGCCGGCGATCGAGTCGATGAGCGCGGTCATCTGCAGGTCGTGGGCTGGGTCGTCGTATGCGGTCGCGTCCTCCGGCAGGATGCAGAGCGCCTGACGCAGGTAGTCGAACGGCGACGGCAGCGTCAATTCCTCGGCGGTCGCGCCGATGCCCACCCGGTGGCGGATGAAATCGAAGCTGCCCCCCACCGAGAGCGTCGCCGACGTGAGGACCACGGATTCAGCCGGATCGAAGACGGTCTCGGCGAGCGGGCCGGAGACGTCGACCGGCGCCTCGTGGAGCTCGGCCTGCTCAGCGCGCATCTCGAGCCAGGCGACCATGCCGTCGCGGGGCCGGACGACGACGTGATCGATCGCCGCGGCGAGCCCGGCCAGGGCCACCGCCGCATGCTCGAGCTCGTCCTCGGCGCGATCAGGCTGGGGCAGGAGAGCCGTCTGCATACCGTCCGCCGATCCCGCCGCGAGCACGCCGGCGGTGCGCTCGAACACGCCGGCGGCGTGCACAGCGGCGCGCTCGACGAACCCGAATCCCGCGTCGCTCCGAATCGCCTCGGAGAGACCGATCCGGCCGTTGGAGGCGTGCTCGCCGCCGAGGCGCGCGGAGATGAACCCCTTGGCATCGCCGAAGAGGCGCTGTCCCGCCTCGCGGCAGCGCTCGAGATCTGTGCCGAGCGGTGTCCCTGGCAGCGCGGGGATGCGGTCGAGGATGAGGGTCAGATCGGCGAGGCGGACGGCGACGCCGAGCTGCTCGGTGGCCACCGCCTCGAGGTGATGCGCCTCATCGATGATCAGCGCCTCGTACGGTCCGAGCACCTGTCCCTGCCGCTCGGTGCCGGCGAGGAGGAGCGCGTGGTTCGTGACAACAATGGCTGCATCTGTGGCACCCCGGCGCGCTCCCACCATGTAACAGCGCGCGTTGGGCCAGTTGGCACACGCGGGACCGAGACAATCGGTGACGTCGGATGCGATGCGTCGCCAGAGCTGCTCCTCGTCGCCCGCGAGGTAGATCTCGGAACGGTCACCACTCCTGGTCGTGGCCAGCCAGGCGAGGATCTTGAGCTTGAAGCGGATCGACACCAGGTCGGGCTCGCGGCCCACCACGTCGGAGGAGGCCAGGAAGCGCTGCCATCGGCGCAGGCTCAGGTAGTGGTTGCGGCCTTTGAGGACCGCGACAGAGACCGGCTCGTCGAGCATGGCAGCAATTGCCGGCAGGTCACGATCGGCGAGCTGTTCCTGGAGATTGACGGTGTGGGTCGCGACCACCGCGCGCTTGCCGGTTCGCGCCGCCCAGAGTGCCAGCGGGGTCAGGTACGCGAGCGACTTGCCCACGCCCGTTCCGGCCTCGACCATGAGGCGCCGCTTCCGTTCCAGCGTCTGACCGATCGCCATCGCCATCTGGAGCTGGGCCTCTCGATATTCGTAGCTTTCGCTGACCGCAAGCGGGCCTGACGGCCCGAGCTGCTCGGCAGCTGCCTCGCCGACACTCCGCGTGTCCGACGCCGCCCGCTGCCGCTTCGCAGCCGCAGGCACCGGTGGTGACGGCGGCACCGCCGTGTGATCGACGGGGGGGACCGCGTCCAGTTCCGGCCTGAGCATCACGTCGTTGAGGAAGGCGTCCAGGGCTCCGGGCGCCTGCGCAGCGACGTGGCGCATCTGCCCCAGGGTCGGTTCGGGGAGCTTGCGCCCGGCGCCGATGAGGATGCGAAAGAGCTCTCCGGTCGCGCGCGCATCACTCAGCGCACGGTGCGGACGCTCGTGGACGATGCCGAGACGGCGGCTCAGCAGCGGAAGGCTGTGGCTCTCGTAGGTGGGGAGCAGGATCCTGGCGAGGTCGAGGGTGTCGAAGATCAGCCGCGAACCGAACGAGTCAGAGAGGAGTGCTCGCAGGAAGAGCAGGTCGAACGTGCCGCCGTGGGCGATCAGCGCGGCGTCCCCGCAGAAGTCGGCAAGCTGGAAGGCCGCCTCGGCGGGCGCCGGGCCTCCAAGCACGTCGTCATCACTGAGGCCGACGAGGCGCTGGATCGCCAGCGGGATCGGCATCTGCGGATCGACGACCACCTGGAGCTCGTCGATCGGCCGCAGCGCGTGGTCGTACCGCACGGCGCCGATCTCGAGGATCCGGTCACTTCGCGGCGAGAGCCCCGTGGTCTCGAGGTCGAATGCGACCAGGTGGTCCAGGTGCGACGGGGCCGTGGTCACGCGGCGGGCGAACTCCCCCCGATGGAGAGCGCTTCCGCTCCCACGGGCCGTCGCTCCCCGGGGAGCAATGCGATCACGCGCTCCATCATGAGCGCGGCGGCTTCCCGGCTGGAGAGCGGCCGGCCGTCGCGGCCGTTTGCGGGCAGGTGGAATGGCTCACCGATCCGCAGTTCGACGTTTGCCGGTCTCGGCATCCACGATCCCCGCGGGATGACACGCTCCGAACCCCAGCTGGCGACCGGGACGATCACCGCGCCCGAGTGTCGGGCTATGAAACCCGCGCCAGCCTGGACATCGCCGATGACGTGTCCATCCCATGATCGGGTCCCCTCCGGATAGACGAGGAGCACGTGGCCGCCGGCGAGCACGGCGAGCGCCTGGCGGAGCGCTGCGCGATCCGCCGTGTTGCGCACCACCGGAAAGGCGTGGTTCATCCGGAACAGCCATCCCAGCAGGGGGTTGCGAAAGAGCTCGCGCTTGGCCATGTAGTAGACGTCGCGGCGCGGGACGAAGACGCCGGTCAGCGCGGGCTCGGCGGTGCCGACGTGATTGCCGATCACCAGGACCGCGCCACTGCGGGGCAGGTTGTCCATCCCGTCGATGCGCAGGCGCCGGCCGAGGATGATCCACGCGAGCAGGCGCACGCCGATCCGAAAGACGGCGTAGATCACCCCGTTGCTGCCGTGACGTCAGTCCAGAGTTGCAGCGCGGTGCGGACCACGTCATCGATACGGAGCTCGCCGGTGTCAAGCACGTGGGCGTCGGCTGCGGGCTGCATCGGCGCGGCGCTCCGTGTGGCGTCGAGACGATCGCGGAAGCCGATCTCGCCGCGCATCAACGCGCTGTCGGCATCTGCACCGTCGCCGCGCAACTGTGAGGCGCGGCGCTGCGCGCGCACCGTCTCGGACGCGATGAGATACAGCTTGAGCTGCGCGTGCGGAAAGACCACGGTGCCGCAGTCGCGACCAACGGCGACGGCGCCGTCGCGCGCGAGTCCGCGCTGGTCCTCGAGGAGCACGGCGCGCACCTCGGGGATGCTGCTCATCGACGCCAGCAGCGGTGCGTTGGCGGGGTCGCGTAAAGCGGGACCCGCATCGATGCCGTCGATGAGCGCCGCGCTGTCGGCGTCGTCGTGGGTCGGATCGGTGTCGATGATCACCTCGGTCCTTCGCGCACAGGCGATCAGCGCGTCACGGTCGTCGGGGGCGATCCCTGCACGTGCGGCGGCAACCATGACCCCGCGATAGAAGAGGCCGGTGTCGACCAGGGGGAGTCCGAGCGTCGTGGCGAGGTGCCGCCCGAGCGTCGTCTTGCCACTCCCCGCCGGACCGTCGATGGTGATCACGGGTGGGCTCACCGCGACCGCCGGGCCGGCGCCTGCAGGCCCGCAGCCGCGCGCAGCGACGACAGCTCAGCCGGGAGCAGCGCCCGCGCCTCCCCTTCCGGAAGCGCGCCAAGCTCCAGCGGACCGACGGCGATGCGGACGAGGTCCCTGACGTCGAGGCCTATCGCCGCGAAGAGCCGCCGCACCTCGCGCTTGCGTCCCTCGGCCATCACGACTTCGGCGACCGAGTCCGATCCGGATCGCTTCGCGGCTATGGCTCGCGCCGGACCGTCCTCGAGCTCGACACCGATCGTCAGTTGATCGAGCTGTTCTGGCGAGATGGCGCGGTCGAGGGTTGCGAGGTATCGCTTGGTGACGCCATGACGGGGATGCGAAACCGCATGGGCGAGGTCGCCGTCGGTGGTGAGCACGAGCAACCCACGGCTGTCGGCGTCGAGCCGCCCTACCGGGACGAGCCCGGGGACGGGCTCGATCAGGTCCATCACGGTGCGGCGCTGGTATGGATCACTGCGCGTGGTGACCACGCCCGCCGGTTTGTTGAGGACAATAGTGACTGCAACTGCGCGGGCGGGGATGCGACGTCCGTCGACGCTGACCCGGTCCATCGACGGGCTGACGACCGCGCCGAGACGGCTCACCTCCCCATTGACGGTCACGCGACCATCTGCGATGAGCTCGTCGGCGCCCCGGCGAGACGCGACGCCTCGACGGGCGAGAAACCTGTTCAGCCGCTCCGCTGGTTGGGCGCTCACTCGAAGTTGGGAAGCACCGCACTCTCGGCAACCGGCGGCAGGTCCTCGATGCGTTCGAGTCCGACCAGTTGCAGGAAGCGCAGGGTCGTGCCGAACAGGCGCGGATGCCCGGGGGTCTCCTGGCGCGCCACCTCGGCGATGAGGCGCCGCTCGGTGAGATGTTCGAGCACGGCTTCGCAGTCCACCCCGCGAATCGACTCGATGACCGCTTTGGTCACCGGCTGGCGATACGCGACGATCGCCAGTGTCTCCATGGCCGCCCGGCTGAGCCGCGACGGCCGTTCCGGGTGGAGTGCCCGCTGCACCGCCCAGGCCATCTCCGGCCGCGTGACCAGCTGGATCGACTCGTCGGAGCGCTGGAGCATCAATCCGCGACCGCGCAGGTCCATGGCCAGCACCCCGGCAGACCGCGCCACCGCTGCGGTGCTTCGTTCGAGGATGGCCGCGGCCTCGGCGATGCTGACCTCGCGACCGAGCGCGAAGCAGAGCGCCTCGAGCGCCGGCGCGAGGTCCTCCGGCTCGGCGTCGGCCGTCCCCTCCGGGACGGTGGCGCGACCGAACACGTCGAGAACGAGCACGTCATCCAAGGCCGGTCACCGTGATGGGGCCGAACGCGTCTCGCTGCTCCACGGTCGCCTCGCCGCGTTTGAGCATCTCGAGCAGCGCGAGGAAGCAGGCAACCGCTTCGAGCCTGCTGCTGACGCCCGCGAACACCTCCTCGAACTCGAGCGGCCCGAGCGTCAGGCGGTCCCGGAGCAGCCGGACCTTGTCCTCGACCGAGTAGGTGATCGCCACCGGGAGTGGGTCGGTGTCGCTGAGGCGCTCGAGGACCGCCCGGAAGGCTGCCGCCAGACGTTCCGGAGCGATGCGCAGCCGCTCGACGGGAATCACCTCGGTGGACACCAGCCCGAGGAAGCTGCGCGCGCCCTCGGTGGCAGCCTCGGCGAGCAGCGCCTCAGCGGCGGCCTTGAAGAGCCGGTACTCGGCGAGCCTCCTGCCGGCGTCGGTCGACTGGTCGTCCTCGGGTTCGATGACGGTTGTGTCCTGGTCCGGCAGCACCGCCGTCGCCTTGAGCGCAACCAGCCGTGCGAGCAGCGCCAGGGCGTCCGCCACGGCGCGAAGGTCGCCCTGGCGTTCCGGGCTTTCCAGCGCACTCCGTGCCTCCTCGACAATGGCGCTCACTGAAATCTCGGTGAGGTCGAGGTCGCCACGGTTTGCCCGTGCGACGAGTTCCTCGAGGCTTCCGTGGAACCCGGGGGCGTCCACCGTGATCGAGGCTGTGCCCGTTTCCTCCCGCTGCATCGCTACATGGTACGGACGCCGGGGGTGCCCCGATCGCCGCTCGCCCCCTCCTCGAGGAGCTCTGCAGCGCGGATCAAAGCCGCCGCCGTCGTCCTGCCCGACATGAGTCGCGCGATCTCGGACACGCGCTCGTCTCCGGTCACCACCGCTGCGGTCGCCTGAGGGCCGCCGGGACGGTCGGCCTTGGTGATGGTCAGATGCGTCGCGGCGCGAGCGGCGATCTCCGGGCGGTGCGTGATCGCGATCACCTGACGTCCCCGGCCGATGCGGGCCAGAACGTCGCCAACCCGGGCGGCGGTCTCGCCGCCGATACCGGTGTCCACCTCGTCGAGGACGAGCACGGGCGCGTCGTCCTCGCTCACGACCGCGCTCAAGGCCAGGGCGAGCCTGCCGAGCTCGCCGCCGGACGGTCCCTCGTCGAGCGGCATCGGGACGGAGTCGCGATTGGGTGCGAGACGGAAGTCGACCTCATCGATGCCTGCAGGACCGCAGCGGACCGGTGTGCCATCTCCGGTATCGACGCCGTCGACGTCGAGGCTCCGGGTCAGGATCACCCGAAACCGCGCGTGGGGCAATTCCAGCGCCCGAAGCTCCGCGGTCACGGCGCGCTGCGGGCGTCAGCGGCNNTTGCCCGCTTCCGAACGGTGCGCATCGGCCGACGCCTCGAGGCTGCCGACCGCGCCCGATTCACCGTCGATGGTCGCCACGAGCGAGGCGGCACGCTCGAGTTCGACGAGCGCCGCCTCAAGGGATCCGTGGCGGCGGATCACGCGCGTCAGCGTGTCAAGCCGCTCCTCGATCTCCGTGAGCCGCGCCTCATCGACGCTGATCTCCTCGGCGTGGCGTCGGGCATCGAGCGCGAGCTCACGCAGTCCGTCGACGAGCGCATCGGCGTCTTCGAGCAAGGTGGCGAGCGCTGGGTCGACTGCCNNCGCGGCGAGCCGGTCGGCGGCGGAATGCTCGTCCCCACCGCTGGCGTCGGCCAGTGCCAGCGAGGTGCCGGCGATTCGAGCCGCGTGCCTGAGGCGGAGGCGTTCGGCGTTGAGCTCGGCGTCCTCTCCGGGCCGGATCCCGATCGGTACGAGGTCGTCCACGAGGTCGCGCGCTCGCTGCAGTTCGGCGGCGCCGGTGCTGGCAGCACGCCGGGCGGCGATCACGGCATCGGTTGCGGCCCGCCACGCCTTGACTGCGTCCGTGGTGCCGGCGCGGGCGGTGGCGCCCTCCTGCCCGGCGAAGGCGTCGAGCACGTCGCGCTGCCAGCTGCGCCGGAGCATGCGATGGCTCGTGCCCTGTGCGGTCACGTCAACGCACAGATCGCCCAGCTCACGGAGCACGGCTTGCGACACCAGCGCACCGTCCACACGGCACGTCGCTCGTCCCGACACCGGCACCTCCCGCGACAGGGTGATCAGGTCGTCGTCGGGAATGCCGAGCTCGGCCCGGCGCGCTCGCAGACGGACGCTCGGATTGTCGAAGACCGCGGCGACGCGCNNCCGGTCTCGCCCGTGAGCACGCTGAAGCCATCGTCAAAGGACAGGCGCGCTTCCTCGATGACCGCGAGGTTGCTGACGCGGAGCTCACGAAGGGCCATTCGTGCCTCCCTCGGCTCCGGGCGTCTCGTCATCGACCGGCTCGAGGAGCAGGTCCTTGTGCGGGATCCCGTAGCGAAACTTCTGGCGAAGGCGCGAATTGAATGACGGCGAGTCGGCGAAGCGCACCACCTCGAGCTCCGGCCCCGGCCTCACCACGACGCTCTGACCGTCGGCGAGCCACGCGATCGAGCGGCCGTCGGCAGCGACGAACACGCGACCGCGCTCGACGGTCACACGGACGTCGAGTTGCTCGGGGATGACCACCGGGCGGCTGATCACCGCGTGAGCGGCGATGGGCACGACCACGACGGCACGGACACGCGGATCGACGGGAGGACCACCCGCGCTGAGCGCGTACGCGGTGGACCCCGTCGCCGTGGCAACCACGATGCCGTCGGCGTCGAACGCTCCCAGCAGGTCATCGTCCACGTCGACGCGGAGACGCACCACGTTGACGTCGCGGGCTCGCACGACGATCTCGTTGATGGCGAGGATCGGCGCATCGGCCCCGTCGACGGTGACTTCCAGCAGTGCCCGGCGTTGCGTGGTGTAGTCGCCCGCGGCGAAGCGGCTGATCGCCTCGGGCAGCGCGTCGATCTCGACGTCGTTGAGAAAGCCGAGCCGTCCCCGGTTCACGCCCACGACGGGGATCCCGAGCGGAGCGGCGAGACGCGCGCCATAGAGAAAGGTGCCGTCGCCTCCGAGGGTCACGAGCAGCGACGTGCTCGCACCGTGCTCCTGCATCGCTCCTTCCGGATCCTCGAGCGCGGTCCATGCCGCGTAGCCACAGGCCTGGGCGCGCGCTATGGCCGACTGGACCACGACCTGTTCTCCGGGGTGGAGCAGGAAGCCGATGCTCGGTACCGAGCTCATGGCTCGATCCCGTCCGCCGCTGCGACATGGACGAGGCGCGCCCCGACCAGCCACTCGAGATTCCCCTTTGCGCCGCGCACCGGGGACGGCATCGGCTCTTCAGCCGCTGCGCCGAACTCGGACTCGAGCCAGCGCGCAAACTCCGCCGCGGCCTCCTCGGCGGCGGCGGCGTCACGGACGATGCCACCCTTGCCGATCGCGCTGCGGCCCAGTTCGAACTGCGGCTTGAACAGGGCAACGAGATCCGCGCCATGCGGCGCGATCAGCTGGACCACCGCAGGCAGCACGACGCGCAAGGAGATGAATGACAGGTCGAGGGTCGCGAGGTCGGGCGCGGGACCGGGCAGCGATGTCAGGGAGCGCAGGTTGGTCCGGTCCATCACCCGCACGCGCGGATCGTTCGCCAGCCGCGGGTCAAGCTGCCCGCGACCCACGTCCACTGCGTAGATGCACGACGCTCCGCGACTCAGGAGCACATCCGTGAATCCGCCGGTCGACGCGCCCGCGTCGAGGCAGATGCGGCCGGTGCAGTCGATGCCGTACGCATCCAGTGCAGGTGCCAGCTTGAGCCCTCCCCTGCTCGCCCACGGGTGATCGCGGCCCAGCAGGCGGATGGGCGTGGCGGCTGCGACGCGCTGGTCGGCACTGGTCGCCCGCGCGCCATCAACCTCGACGAGACCGGCGGCAACCAGTGCCTGGGCTCGTTCGCGACTGGGCGCGAGCCCGCGAGCGACCAGCTCCAGATCGATCCGACGCGCCTGGGACACAGCTGTCATGGTTCCCATTTATACTACATTTATGTGTATTCGCGCAGTCAGAAGGGAACGTCGTCCGGATCGATGCGCGGCGCCGCCGACCGCGCCGGGGTGGGCGCAACGGACGGTCGTGCGAGCTCCGGTCGCGGTGCGGCGGGCGCCGGTTCGGGGGACGGTGCGCCGAACGCCTCGAGCGGCCGTTCGCTCATCGCCCCACTTGCGCTGACGACGAGTTGGTTGACGCGCTGCTCGGTGCGCTCGAGCAGCTCGGCGCAGTATTGCGCGAGCACGACGCCGCGCTCGTAGGCGCCGATCGCCTCCTCGAGGGCGATGCTGCCGCCCTCGAGCTTGGTGATCAGGATGTCGAGCTCGGCAAGGGCAGCCTCGTACGTGAGTCCCGTGATGCCGTCCTCCACGCGGTCTTTTGTCATTGGTCGTCCGGCGCCGGTGCTGAATCGTACATCTGTTCGTCCGAAGACGGGGAGCCGGTCTTCACCCGATCCACGATGCTCTCGAGGCTTCCGTGGCGGAGGACGGTGCGCAGGCGCGCACCCGCCTGGACCGCGCCGGCGTCGGTCAGGACCCTCCCGTCCGCGTCGGAGGTGATCGAATACCCACGCTCCAGCGTGCGCCGCGGTGAGAGCGCAGCCAGCCGCGCAGTCCGCGTCGTCAGTGCTGCGCGGCGAGCGACCGTGACACGGACGGTCGTGTCCTGGAGACGCTCGGCAGTTCGCCCCAGGCGAATGCGCTCGAGCTCGACTCGTCGCGACGGGTGCGCAACGGCAAAGCGCGACAACTCGTGGCTGAGGGCTCGGCGTTTCAACGACGTCTCGTGCGTCAACGCCTGGCGCAGCCGCAGCGTGGCGATGTGCACGCGCTGCCAGTGAACCCCGACGAGGCCAACGAGAGCAAGCCCGAGACGCGCGTGCCGCGCCGCGACATCCTCGCGAAGCGCGGTCACGCTCGGCGCCACCAGCTCCGCGGCAGCCGATGGCGTCGCCGCTCGGCGGTCCGCCGCCAGGTCGGCGACCGTCGTGTCCGTCTCGTGTCCCACACCGGTCACGACCGGGAGGCGCGTCGCGCGGATCGCGCGTGCCAGCGACTCGCTGTTGAACGCGATCAGGTCTTCCAGCGAACCACCACCACGCACGAGCAGGATCACGTCGGCATCGCGCACCTGGTCAGCGCGTTGCAATGCGCGAATCAGTGTTTCCACCGCTCCATCGCCCTGTACCGTCGCCGGCGACAGGACCACGCCGATGGAGGGCGCGCGGCGCGCGATGACGGTGCAAACGTCGCGCAACGCTGCACCACTGCGCGACGTCACGACCACCACGCGCCGGGGCAGCAACGGGAGGCGCCGCTTGCGCCGCTCGTCGAACAGTCCTTCCGCGCTGAGGCGCTGCTTCAACTGCTCGACGCCCAGCGCAAGCGCGCCGACGCCGCTCGGTTCGAGGCGATCGACGTAGAGCTGGTAGCGCCCCTGCTGTCCATAGACCTGCACCGATCCGTGCGCCACCACGGTCATGCCGTTGTCGGGCCGGAAGGGTATGCGCAGCGCGTTGGTGCGAAAGCAGACGCACGAGATGGCCGACTGCGCGTCCTTGAGCGTGAAGTACAGGTGACCGGAGACGTGCGCCTTGAGGTTGCTCACCTCGCCCTCGACGAGCACATCCTCCAGCTCGGGGCGTGCAGCGAGCGCATCGTGCACCATCAGTGTCAGGTCGCTCACCGAGCAGACCGGCGCGGTCACACTCGCTCCTGCGCGACATGACCGAGCACGCCGTTGACGAACTGCGCAGCCTCGTCACCCGCGTATGCGCGTCCCAGCTCGATCGACTCGTCGATCACCACCGCGACCGGGGTCGTCTCCATGTAGAGCAGTTCGAAGGTGCCGAGCCGGAGCACGGCACGCTCGACCTTGCCGAGGTCGACGAGCGACCAATGCTCCATGGCAGCGGCAAGCGCCGCGTCGATGGTGTCGAGATGATCGACGCAGCCGAGCACGATGGTGCGCGCGAATGCGCGCACGTCGGCAGTGGCACGAAGGTCCTCACCCTGGTACTTCAACGCGAAGTCCGGATCCTTCTCCGTGCCCTCGATCTCGAAGAGCACGCGGAGCGCGAGCTCACGACCACGCCGCCGGCGCCCCGTGCCTGAAACGGCAGGCGTCACGCGAAGGCGACCTCGCTGACGAAGACGTTGACCTCCTCGACGCGCAGGGCGAGCATGCGGTCGATCGCGTCGGCCACGCGGCGTTGCACCTCGGCTCCAACCACCGGCACGTTGCCGCCCGACTCCATCACCACGTATAGGCTCAGGTGCAGCGCGTCGTCGCGCATCTCCACGCGCACGCCGCGATGTGCGTGTGAGCGGCGGACGATGCGATCGAACTGCTGGCCGCCGGGGTGGTACATGGAGTGAATCCCCGCTACCTGGAGCGCCGCAAAGGCGGCGATCGATGCCACGACCTCATTGGCCACGCGCGTCGTGCCGAGCTGGCGGCGACCGTTCGTCGCGGGACGGAGCTGGAGGCTTTCGGGCTCCTCGACGTCGGTCATGCGCGTTCCACGTAGCGGCCGGTGCGCGTATCCACCCGGATCTGATCACCCTGATTGACGAACAGCGGAACGTCCACCGCGAGCCCCGTCTCGACGACGGCCGGCTTGAACGACGCATTGGCGGTGTCACCCTTGAAGCCGGGTTCGGTTTCGGTGACTTCGAGCACCACCGATGTCGGCAGGTCGACACCCAGGACGCGGTCATCGAAGCGCAGGAGAAAGAGGTTGTCGTTCTCCTTGAGGTAATCGACGCCGCTGCCGAGCTGCTCCGGGCTGAGCGTGACCTGGTCGTACGTGGTGTTGTCCATCACGACGTAATTCTCACCGTCTTTGTAGAGGAGCTGAGCCTCGGTGCGCTCGATGCGAACGCGACCGAACTTCTCCTCGGGACGGAACGTCTCGTCGGTGACCGCCCCGGTTGTCACATTGCGCAGCTTGGCGCGCACCACGGCGGTGCCACGTCCCTGCTTCATGTGCGAGAAGTCGATGACCTCGAAGAGGTCGCCGTCGCGTTCGACGGTTGCGCCCGGGCGCAGGTCGGAGGCGGTGATCATGCGGAGCTCCCAGTGGTCGACGGGTCCTCGAGCAGCTTAGCCAGTCCCTCGACTGCGAGGACGTAGCTCTGCAGGCCGAGCCCCGCGATCACGGCCACCACCGCCTCGGCCGAGAGCGACACCCGCCGATACGGTTCGCGGGCGAGGATGTTCGACAGGTGCACCTCGATGATGGGGCCGGCGAAGGCGCGGAGCGCGTCGGCGAGCACCACGCTGGTGTGGGTCAGCCCGCCAGGGTTGACGATGCACCCGGCAGCTCGCCCACGCTCCGACTCGAGGATGTCGACCATCGCGCCCTCGTGGTTGGTCTGCTCGCAGCGCACCTCGAGGCCGAGCGTCGCGGCGCGATCGCGGACCGCGGACTCGATGGCGGCGAGCGTGACCGTCCCGTACACGTCCGGTTCGCGCTCGCCCAGGCTGGCGAGGTTGGGCCCGTTGAGGAGCAGGATCGTGGTCATCGAGCCCGCACCGCGTCGAGCGCGCCGAGCACCGCGGCTTCAGGAACTGTCACACCGGTTCGCGGGCGCCCGCTCGCTTCGAGGAGGACCCAGCCGAGCCGATCGCCGACATTCTTCTTGTCCGCGCGCATGTGATCGAGGACCTGCCCGGGATCAAACACCGTGGTCGTCGCCAGCCCGCACCGGCCGATCATCTCATCCTGCCAGTCGATATCCCCCGACGGACATCCGAGCACCTGGACGCTGAGCAGTCCCGCAGCGTGCATCCCCACGGCAACCGCCTCGCCGTGGAGCAGACGGTCGCCGAACCCGGCTGCCGCCTCCAGCGCGTGACCGACGGTGTGCCCGTAGTTGAGCACCGCACGGTTGCCCGCCTCGCGTTCGTCGCCCGAGACGATCGCCGCCTTGATGGAGCAGGACTCGCGAATCGCGCCGGTCAGCGCATCACTGTCGCGCCCGAGGAGTCGATCAAGGCTGCTGTCGAGGTCGGTGACGAGTGAGGTCTCGACGATCATCGAGTACTTGACGATCTCGGCGAATGCGGAACGGAATGAGCGGTCGTCCTGGGTGGCGAGGACCTCGGGATCGCAGATCACCGCGCGCGGTTGCCAGATGACTCCGGCGAGGTTCTTGCCTCGGGGGAGATTCACGCCAGTCTTGCCGCCGATGCCGCTGTCCACCATCGCGAGCAGCGTCGTTGGCACGTTGACCCACGAAATCCCGCGCAGATAGGTGGCGGCGACGAATCCGGCGAGGTCGCCCACCGTGCCGCCACCGAGCGCGACCACGCAGTCGTTGCGCTGCAGGCCCGCGGTGCCGAGGCGCGCGAGCATTCGGCCGGCGGTTTCCCAGGTCTTGAGCTGCTCGCCGCCCGGGACGTCGACCACGGTTGTGGCGATCCCTGCGCTGCGCAACGACGCCACCAGCCTTTCGGAGGCGGCCCGTACCGCTCGATCGGCCAGGAGCGCGACCCGCGTGGCACCTCCCGGAAGGTGCAGTACCACGTCGTCGAGGGCCCCAGGGCGCACCTCGACGTGGTAGGCGCGTTCCGCGAGGTGGACGCGGATCGCACCGTCGACAGCTGTCGCGATCCGGGTCGCCACGGCCTCGGGCGCCTCGCCCGCGCTGACGCGGATATGCGCCGCCTGATGGGCCCGCTCGCGGCCGGTGCGCAGCTGCGGAATCCCTGCCGCCGCCGGCCCGCCGAGCATCGGGCGATCCGCGCCGTCACCGACTCGCCCGATCAACACCTCGTCGGCTGCGTCGAGCCACACGACCGTCGTCAGCTCGGTGAGGAGGCGGCGGGCGGCCGCCGTGGTGATCAGCCCGCCCCCGCACGCGATCACCAGGGGATCCGGCCTGCGGAGCACCTGCTCGAGGGCGATGAGCTCGAGGTCACGGAAGGCCGCCTCACCGTCCCCGCTGATGATCGACGCAGCGGATCGGCCCGAGCTCCTTGCGATCTCGTCGTCGATGTCGACGGCGTCCCAGCCGAGGCGCTGCGCAACCAGGCGGGCGACCGTGCTCTTGCCCGAGCCGGGCAGCCCCACCAACGCGATGCGACGAATCGCGCTCATCGCAGCCGGTTGACGGCGCGGCGATGCGTGGCAACCGCCCGTCGCATCTCACCGAGGGTATCCCCGCCGAACTTCTCCGTCGCGGCTGCGGCGATGACCCACGCAAGCATCGCCTCGGCAACCACCGCCCCTGCGGGCACGACACAGATATCGCTGCGCTCGTAGTGGGCGTTGATCTCCGCGCCGGTGTGGATGTCGACGCTGCGTAACGGGTGCAGGAGCGTCGATATCGGCTTGAAGTGGACGAGCGCCCAGACCGGCTCGCCGTCGGTCACACCACCGGCGAGACCGCCCTGACGGTTGGTCAGATGGCGGAAGCCGAGCTCCGCATCCCAGCGCGGTTCGTCGTGCACCTCCGAGCCGGGCGATTGCGCCGCAAGCACCGCGGCACCGAGCTCAACGCCCTTGACCGACGGGATGCTGCACATCGCCTGCGCGATGAGTCCGTCGAGGCGGCGGTCCCAGTGCACGTAACTGCCAAGTCCGGCCGGAACGCCCGAGGCCACCACGTACGCGGTGCCGCCGAGCGTGTCGCCACGCTCGCGTGCCGCGTCGATGGCGGCGACCATCTGGGCCGACGCGCCGGCGTCGGCGCAGCGCACGGGTGAGCGCTCGACAGCGTCCCACGCCACCTCCGCGTCCGGCACCGGGACGTGAACGTCGCCGATTCGCACGACGCACGAGTGGACTTCCATGCCGACCGCCGCGATCAATGTCCTCGCCACGGCACCGGCAGCCACCCGGGCGGCGGTTTCGCGGGCGCTGGCCCGTTCGAGGACATCGCGCGCATCGGTGAATCCGTACTTCAGGATCCCCGCCAGGTCCGCATGACCGGGTCGGACCCGGGTGACCCGCTTGGACTTGAAGCCCCGTGCCTCCACCTGCATCGGACCCTGCCAGTTCTCCCAGTCACGGTTCTCGACCACCAGGGTGATCGGCGATCCGAGCGTCTTGCCGCCGCGCACTCCGCTGACGATCCGAGCGACGTCCTGCTCGATCTGCTGGCGTTTGCCCCGGCCGTGACCACCCTGGCGGCGGCGCAGATCTGGATCGATATCGCGCACGGCGTCCATTGACACACCCGCGGGCATGCCCTCGACGATCACCGTGAGCTGGGGGCCGTGCGACTCGCCGGCCGTGAGAAATCGAAGCATGTACAGCGGATTGTATTGGCGGGCGCCGATTTCCCCATCCTTGCACCCAACCGCGCCGGCGGTTCGTCCGTGTCAGGTCCGATGCGGACCCCAAGACTGCTGGGCATGGGCGAGGCAATCGGCGTTGACCGGACGACCCAGGAGCACCTCCGGATCGCCCGGCTGCTCGACGCTCACGGTGATGTGATCGGGGCGATCTGCGCCTACCGCGAGGTGGTCCGCGAAGGCTCGGATGGCGCCGCCCGCGAGGCTCGCCGTCGCATCGCTGCCCTCGCCGGGCGCCACTGACCGCGCAAGGCGGTCGTTCACTCAGAGGCCTGCCGGACGGGGTGGCGCCCCCGCGGACGGAGGCGTGTTCATCTCGGTGAGCAGCTCGTTGTAGAAGGCCTCTGCCTTGGGAATGCGATGGAGCACCTCGACGCCGTCCCGTCCGGCCGACTCGATCTCGATGTCGCCTGCGCCGATCAGACGGTCGCCGAACGGCCGGTGAATCACGGTGTTCTGGATGCGGTCGAGCGGAATCGTCTCCGCGGTCCTCGACAGGATGCCGCCCTCCATGATGATTCGCCGGTCGGTGAGGTGATAGGTGGCGAATCGCCAGCGCAGGATGCGCAGACCGGCCCAGAGCACCGACGCGACGATGAGCACCAGCGCGACGATGTTCTTGACGGTGGAGATCGACGTCGAGCCGACCTTCGTCGGCAGCTTCACGTCGAGGACGATCGCGACCACGATGACGACGATCGCGCCAAGCACATGACCTGCCAGCACGGACCAGTGCTGGCGGACCAGCGCGATGGACCGCTCTCCCGGCATCAACTGCGTCGGCATTGGCTTACCTCAACGAACCCCTGGACTCGTGCGGGTCACGGACCGAGGTACAGGATGAGCGCTGCACCCGCACAGAGGAACGGACCATAGGGTATCGGGTCCTTGAGCTTGCGGACGCGTGTGACCAGGAGAACGATGGCCGTCGCGCCTCCGATGAAGACTCCCGCGATCACGGCATAGACCGCGCCGAGGCTCGCGCTCGTCGGGCCCGCGCCGGTCACCGCGCCCACGAGCGCCCCGAGCTTGGCGTCGCCGAGACCGATGCTCCCCCGTGAGACCAGGTTCTGCACGAAGAAGAACGCCGCCACCCCGACCGCGCCGATCACCGCGCCGGTCACGGTGAGCCGCGGCGACCATTCGCTGAGCACGACCGCCGCAAGGACGGCCGGGTACGTGATGACGTTGAGGATGAGGCGGTGTTTGAGGTCGAAGTCGACCACGTGCACGAAGATCGTGATCCACAGGAGATGGATGAGCAGGCCCGTTCCGAACTGCTCGTGCGCGGCGAAAGTACCGAAGCCGATTGCTCCGAGCGCCGGCGAGAGCCAGCGTTCCAGCCAGGTCCAGCCATAACGTTCGCCTGCCCAGGGGCGAGCAGGTTCCGGCTCCTCCCCTGCCGCCGCGGCCCTGGTCAACTCCTCGGCGATGTCCCGTTCGTATTCGAGGCGCTCCTGGCGTTCTTCGTCCTCGAGCTTCTCGAACTTCTCGAGCGCGACCGCGAGCCATCCGGATCCCAGCCCGACGAGACCACCGGCGGCAGTGACGCCGGCGATGACCAGCGGGGCATTCACGCCTCGACTGCCCGGAGCAGGGCGTTGCGCACCGCACCCGCGGGTGCGATCTTCCCGGTCCAGATCTGGAAGCTCAGCAGTCCTTGCTGCAGCAGCATCTCCAGCCCGTCGCTCGCTCGATGGCCCGATTCGATGGCAGCAGCGACCACGTCGACCGGACGCGGACGGTAGCGCAGGTCGACGATGCTGCACGCCGGCGGCACCGACCGCGGGTCGAAGGGCAGGGAGTCCAGCCCGACCGGTGTCGCGTTGACCACGATCGCCGAGTGCCTTGAGCTCGCCGCGATGGCGTCACGATCCCACGGCACGGTGGCGATGTCGCCGGATCCGCGCAGACGCCGGACGAGGTCGGCGGCGGCAGCGTCCCGACGAGCCGCGATGCGCAGCCGGAGCAGCGGTACTCGGGTGAGCGCCAGCGCGACCGCGGCGGCGGCGCCGCCCGCGCCCAGCACGAGCGCCGTGGCCCCCTGGCGCGGCCACATCGAGTCCTCGCTCAGCGCAAGTTCGAAGCCGTCCGAGTCCGTGGTGACGCCGAGCAATCGTCCTCCGCTGACGGTGATCGTGTTGACGACGCCGAGCGATTCCGCGTCGCCATCGAGGTAATCGCATCGAGCGGCCATCACCGCCTTGTACGGGGTGGTGACGTTGCAGCCCGTGTAGCGTCCTTCACGAAGTTCGGCGACGAATGCATCGATGTCCTCCGGGATGAGGTCACGGATGACGTACGTCCCCTCGACGCCGGAGCACTGCATGGCCGCCTGGTGCATCACCGGGCTCGGCGAGCGCGAGATGCCGGCACCGACCAGGCAGAGCCGGAGCGGCTTGGTGCTCACCGTGCCATCCGCGCTGCTGCAAGCCGGCGAGCGTCGAGCCAGCTCTGGAGCAGGACTGCCGCGGCCACCGCGTCGATCACCTCGCGGCGCCGCTTGCGGCGCACCCCGCTTTCGATCAGGGATCGCTCGGCAATGGTGGTGGTAAACCGCTCATCCCAGAGCTCGATCGGCGTGGCGGTCCGCTTCGCAAGCTCGGCCGCGAATTGCCGTGCGTGCTCCGCTGCTTCGCCTTCGCTGCCGTCGAGCCGACGCGGCAATCCGATCACCACGCGGTCCACATCGCGATCTTCCATCTCGCGTGCGATGCGTGCCCACAGCGTTCTCGACTCGTTGGGGACCGTTGCAACCGGGGTGGCCAGGGTGTACGTCTCATCGGAGATCGCCAGTCCGACTCGAACTGAGCCGACATCGATGCCGAGAGCGCGTCTGTGACCGGTGCCGTCCCCGGTCGCGCTCACGGCGACTTGGTTGAGGTCGCGACGAAGTTCTCGACGATATCGATCTGTGACGCGCGCAACGGGAGATAAAAGAGCTTGAAGGGCCACTCGGACACGGTCACGCCCTGGACCTTCTCGACATTGCTCTCGATGATCTTCTGAGCGTTCCCCGGGTTGCGCCCGGTGAGCTGGGCCTTGAGGGTGTCGAGGTTGACGGTCGGCTGGCTGAACGCGGTCGCGGAGCAGGCGAGGACGACTGTGCCGTTGACGTTGGACTGGGTCACCTCGCACGGTGGCGTGGTGAGGCTGCCGTTGGCCAGCACGTCGCCCGGTTTGACGAGCTTGTCGAGGTCGGCGATGACATCGTTGCGGGCCGCGACCGGGTCGTAGATTGCTGCCTCGGAGGTCCCTGTCACCGTGATCGTCGCCGCGGTGAACTGAGTGCCGGCCGCCGGAGGGAACGTCGTTGGCGTCACCTTGTAGCTGGTGAGCTGACCGTTGCCGGCAGGATCCTTGGCGAAGGGCTTGCCTGCCGCGTGGGACTGCAGCTGCGTCTGCATCTCGGTCGAGAGGGTCGCTTCGATCTGGGTTATCTGGGCACTCCAGTTGGCGACGTCAGTGGAGCTTGCGGCGGTGACTTGCGTAGCGTTCGCACCTCCGGAGGCGGCGTCGGGGTTGGTCACAGTTATGTCTGGATAGGCTGATCCTCCCGCGAAGACGGTCAGCGTGTTACTCGGCACGTTGCCGTTGGTGCCCGCGACGGTGTCCTGAACGACGGCGTTCGCATTCGGAGGTACAGGCTGTCCAGTGTTCGGATCAACACACGACGTGGTCGTGGCGTTAGCTCCAATGCAGATAACGGTGTACTTCGTAACGACGAAGGCTACCGACATGTCGCTGTTGTTGAGCGTCTCTCCTGCCCCCAAACTGAAGTTGCGAAATGGATTATTGGTTGAGAAGACAACAGTCGCTTTCGCAGCAGACGCGGGAACGTTTTGCGTTCCGGTTGGAGTTGCCGTGAACTGGCTTGATGCCGTGGCGCTTACCACACCGGTGAGGACGTGGTCGGCTTGTGTTGCAGCGGTGGGGTTCGTTGTCCCCTGCAACGTCGAGCTGACCGAGAGCGGCGTGGCAGCGATCGTGATGGTCACCTTGGTCGACGGGGCCAATGCCATGAATAGGATGATCCCGATGATCGCGACGGCGGCACCCCCCACATAGAGGAATCGGCGGCGATCCCAGCCGCGAGGGGGCTTGCGCGCGGGGGGCAGTTGCGTGATCACCCGCCGTGACTCGAGCCGGGATGCGGGCGGCGTATGCGCGGGCGGACTGACAGGCGGAGGCGACGGCGGCGGTGCGGGAGGCGGTTCGAGGACGGCGGCCGCCATGCCTCCGGCAGCGACGCCTCCGGCGCCTGCGGTCACACCACGAGCGACGGCCGCGCCCCCGACGCGAGGTCCGGCCAGCTCGATGCCGCGCTCGAAGGCGGGGACCGACCCGTAGACCGGCAGCCCGCTGGCGCGCGCGAGCTGCTGCAGGCGCCCATCCTCGGTGACGATCGAGGTGCGGCGGCCGGAATGGTTGCTGAACTGGGCGAGCAAGCGAACGTTCAGCGGTGTGTCGAGTGCACGGCTCGACCCGGGAACCACCAGCCCGACGTCCAGATCGGTGGACGAGCGGATCCGGTCGATGAGATCCGCGATCTCATCGTCGGCCTTCGCAACGACAACAGCGGGCATCGGCGCCTATACCTTCATCGTCTTCAAAACGCGGCGCATGAGTCCTCCCAGGGGCTCGTCCGCGTCATCTTCCAGCGTCACGGCGTGACGCGCAAGCCCCATCGGTGTGACGTCCTGGCTGCCGACCAGGAGCCCGGTCGTGTCATACACACCGGTCACGTCACCCGGTCCGAGGACNNCGCAGCTGTTCGGCGACCTCGGGGAGCGCAGAGCCACCACCGGCGAGGCAGATGGACCCGGGGAGCGGGTCGGGACCGGCGAGCTCCTCGAGCGTCAGCGCGACGCCCTGGGCGAGGACCTCGGCTGTCGGGGTGAGCGCGCGCCGGGCCATCGCGCTCTGCTCGGCGGCGAGGTGCCCTTCGGAGTGGGCCACCTTGAAACGCTCAGCCTCGTCGAGGTCCATCGAGAGGTCGGTTGCGAGCCGCTTGGTGAACGACCGTCCGCCGAGCGCGAACATCCGCGTTGCCTCGATGCCTCCCCGCCGGACCACGGCGATGTCGGTCGTCCCACCACCGACGTCCACGAAGATGGCGCCGAGCTCGCTGGACTCCGCCGAGGCGCATCCGCGCGCGAGCGCATACGGCTCGGCGACCGTCGCGACGAGCTCGAGGTCGAGCTCCTGCGCGATCGCCTGCAGCGCGCCGATGTGCGTGAGCGGCGCGAAGGTGTTGAACACGGTGATCTCCACCACGTGTCCCTGGAAATCCACCGGGTTGCTGACCGCATACCCGTCGATGCGCACCGCGGTGATGGTGCTATGCACTAACTTGACGTTGACCTCCTGGACGCCCAGGTCGTGCGACATCTGGCGCACCGCCTCGCGCAGCGCGCGTCGCTGCACCGCCTGGAGCGCGGTGGCAAGGTCGGCCTGGGTGATCCGGGCCTGTGGCTGTGGCCGCGGCATGGTCATGGTGGTGCTGAAGCCGCGCACCTGCTCGCCGGCGATGCCGATGACCGCCTGACCGGGAATGGTCTCGCACATGTCCTCGGCTTCGGTGAGCGCTCGGTCGCAGTTGTCGATGACCGCCTGGAGGTCGGCGACGGCGCCCGCCTGCATGTGGTTCTGGGCCTGGCGCACCTTGCCGACTCCGAGCACGATGCCCTTGTCGTTCTCGCGCTTCACGATCAGCGCCTTGACGAACTCGGTGCCGATGTCGAGGACGGTGAAGTGGCTCTGGAACTCCTCGCGCCGCTTGAGCAGCGCGAACTTTCGCTTCGGCATCAGGCTGCGTGCCCCATGGTGGCAGTGATCGCGTCACGCAGCGCGGACACCGCTGCCTCGCGCTTCGTCGGGTCGCCGACCTTGCCGCGGCCGAGGTCGGGCCGGCCACCGCCTTTGCCACCGGTGATCGCAGCCGCACTGGTAACCAGCGTGCCCGCGTGGATGCCTGCGTCGAGTGCCCGGCCGCCGACCTTGACGACGAGCGTTGCCGGACCGAGCACCGCGGCGACGCCGTCACCCTGCAGGCGATCGGCCAGGAGCTCGTCCCCGGCCTGGGACACTCCGTCGGCGTCCACGTCGCCATCGAGCAGCAGGTGCGCGAAGGGAACGCCTCCGGCATCCTCGACGACAGCCCCCGCGGTGGGGACGGTCGACGGCGCCGTGTGACGCGCCTGGGTGACTTCGCGGCTCAACTTCCGGACCTGTTCCTGGAGCGCGCTGACGCGCTCAGGCACCTCTTCCGGGCGGGTTTTGAGGGCGCGTGCCGTGGTCTGCAGTGCGGCACCGACTCGCCGCCAGCGCTCCTCGGCGCTCTCGCCGGAGACCATCTCGATGCGCCTGATCCCCTGACCGATGCTGCTCTCGGAGACGATGATCGCGGCCCCGAGGTCTCCGCTCCTGGTGACGTGCGTCCCGCCGCACAACTCCCGGGACCAGCCTCCGAAGTCCACCACGCGCACGTCGGGCGAGTACGCCTCATCGATGAGCGCGATCGCGCCGCTGGCGCGTGCGTCGGCGAGCGGCATGAGCGCGACGGTCCGTTCGAGGTTGCGCCGGATGCCCTCGTTGACGCGATGCTCGATGTCGGCGAGCTCCTCCGGAGTGAGCGCCCTCGGGAACGAGAAGTCGAAGGTGGCGTGGTCCGGGCCGACGAATGACCCTCGCTGCACCACGCCGTCGCCGAGCACCTCGCGAAGGGCACGGTTGAGCAGGTGCGTCGCGCTGTGATGACGCGCGATCCGGCCGCGGCGCTCGGCGTCGACCTGCGCATGAACGTGCTGGCCTGGCCGGAGCTCGCCGGTTGTGACGAGGACGTCCTGTGCCCGGGCGTCGCTGCCGGCAACCGGCTGAGTGTCACGAACCACAGCGCTGCCTTCCGGCCACGAGAGCGACCCGGTGTCGCCGACCTGTCCGCCGGCCTCCGCATAGAACGGTGAGACGTCGAGCAGCACCGGCCCACTTTCGCCCGCGCGCAGCGTGTCGATCTCGCGGTCCAGGCCGATCCGGAGCACTGTCGAGTCCGTCTCCAGCAGGTCGTAGCCGACGAACCTGGTGGGCGGCAGGGCCTCGGCCCCGGCGAACCCGACGCGGCGCGCTGACGCCTGACCACGCTCACGCTGTTCCTGCATGGCCGCCTCGAATCCCTCGAGGTCGACCGTTGCGCCACGCTCGGCTGCCATCTCGGTCGTTAACTCGATTGGGAGCCCGAAGGTGTCGTAGAGACGAAACGCATCGGCACCGCTGATTCGGGTGGGGTTCGTCGACAGCAGCGCTGCGAGCCGTTCGGTCCCCGCGTCGAGGGTTCGCGCGAATGCCTCCTCCTCGGCGCGCAGCGTTGCCTCGATGAGATCGCGGAACTCGACGAGCTCCGGATACGGAGGGCCCATGACCGCCACCAGGTCGGGGGTGCCGGCAGCGAGGCCACCCCGCAGCGCGACACGCCGCGCATGGACGGCGGCTCGCCGGACCAGGCGGCGCAGCACGTAACCGCGTCCCTCGTTCGCAGGAAGGACACCGGCAGAGATGAGGAACCCGGCGCCGCGGAGGTGGTCGGCGAGGACGTAGAAGGACCGCTCCAGCGCCGGGTCGGAGGTGTCCGCCGCCGCCCGGGACTTGAAGCCCTCGACCATCGGGGCGAAGTGATCCGTGCCATAGCCGGTCCGGTCGCCTTGCACGATCGCCACGATCCGGTCGAATCCCAGGCCGGTATCGACCGTGGGATTGGGCAGCAAGGGCCGCGAGCCGTCGGGCTGCTGGTCGAACTCCATGAACACCAGGTTCCAGAACTCCTCGAAGCGGTCTCCCCCGCACTCGTCCTGCGGGGTGCAGTCCGCCCGCCCGCAGGAGCAGGGGCCGCCCCAGTCGAAATACAGCTCGCTGTCGTACCCGCACGGACCGGTCGGACCGGCCGCCCACCAGTTCTCGCTCAACCGCGAGATGCGTTCGCGGGGGACGCCGATCCGCTCCACCCAGAGCCGCTCGGACTCGGCGTCATCGGGGTAGATGCTCGGCCAGAGACGGTCGGGGTCGAGGCCCAGCACCTGGGTGGAGAACTCCCACGCGTAGTCGATCGCCCCCTCTTTGAAGTAGTGGCCGATCGACCAGTTGCCGAGCATCTCGAAGAACGTGTGATGCCGATTGGTGAACCCCACATTTTCCA
>PKYW01000051.1:0-203 GCA_003132805.1 Candidatus Dormiibacterota bacterium
CAGCGCCTGCATGCGCTCGACGAGCTCGCGCTCGCCGTCGATGTCCATCGTCGCGAAGGCCTTGATGTCTGCGCCGGCGCAGAACAGCGTCGGGTTGGCGGAGGCGATCACCAGCGCGCGCACCGACCCTGCCTCGACGACGCCGCGCCAGAGCGCGTCGAGGGCGTCGAGCAGCTCGATCGTGATCGAGTTGGCCGGTGGGT
>PKYW01000051.1:259-24445 GCA_003132805.1 Candidatus Dormiibacterota bacterium
TCGCCCCACTCCGGCGCGGCTCGCTGCAGTCGCTCGAGAGCCTCGCCCAGCCCGCTCGCGTCGGCCCGCGCGAACGGCGGCGGCACGAGCCCGGCTCCGGCCATCAGCGCGACGTCGATGTCACGTGCCGACGCCACGTCCTCCTCCAGCAGCAAGCAGCACTCGATCAGCGCCTTCAGCGCGAAGCGCTCGACGAGCGCGCCCGCATCGAACTCCTCGCTACCGGCGGCGCGCGGCGCGCCGTCCTCGTAGAAGCCGCGCCCGCTCTTGCGGCCGAGCCTGCCTGCACCCACCATGCGCTCGAGGATCGCGACGGTCGCGACATCTCCCGGAGCGTGATCGCGCTCCATGCGGTCCCGGCGGATGGTCAGGACCGTGTCGAGGCCGGAGAAGTCCGCCAGTTGAAATGGGCCCATCGGCCAGTTGAGCCCCTTGCGGACCGCGATGTCAATGTCCTCCGCGGAAGCGACCCCACCCTGGAGGAGCGAGAACGCCTCGCGCGAGGCGGATCCGAGAATCCGGTTGACGATGAAGCCGTCGATCTCCTTCTCCACGAGGATCGGCGTCCGTCCCATCCGCTTCGACCATGCAATCGCGCGAGCGCACGTCTCGTCGGAGGTCTCCGGCCCGCGCACCACCTCGCACAGGTCCATGACCAGCACCGGGTGAAAGAAGTGCATGTTGCAGCAGAGCTCTGGACGCGCCGTCGCATCCGCGAGTCGTGACACCACGATATTGCTCGAGTTTGTGGCGATGCCGGCGCGTGCCGGGAGATGGGCATCGAGTTCGGCAAAGATCTCCCGCTTGACCGATGGCAGCTCCACCACCGCTTCGATGGCCCACGCAGACGCCGATGCCGCGCTTGCCAGGTCCGTCGTGGGCGTCACCCGGCTTCCCGCAGCGTCGGCATCGGCGCGTTCGAGCCGGCCTTTCTCGACCCGGCGGTCGAGCCACTGACGGTTCGACGCCATGGCACGCTGCAGATGTTCCGCATTAACGTCGACGAGGGAGACGTCGATCCCATTGAGGGCCGCCTGCTGAGCGATCTGCGCTCCCATGGTCCCGGCCCCGACGACGAGCAGGCGTCCCTCATCGCCGCTCCCGGCTCGCCGGGGACTCATCCGATCACGCCTCGTCCGGCCACCGGACCGGCACTCGAGTGGTGCAGTTGGTCAGCTCCTGCGAGGCCTTCGTGTAGCGCACGATGGTTGGGAAATCACCTTTCAGCTTCAGGCGGCCGAGCATGATTCCCTTGGTGGCGTCGAGCTCCTTCTGCGCCACCTGCTTCCAGCGCGAATAGGCACCGGTGATGACGAACTTGGCCTGCTGAGCATCCTCGCGGGTCCCGACTCGGACATCGCGGGCCTCGCCGTGCCAGAGATCGAGAAAGACGCCTCGATCCTCGGGGAAATTCTTGTCGGGCTCGGCGAGGACGACCAGGCCGACGGTGCCCTCCCAACCAGCAGCGGCCTGCTTGTACACCGGCGACTTGTTGATCTCGGCCTTGAAGGCGTCGGCCCATTCGGGACTGTACGCGTCGACCACTTCGGTGTCTGCCACTGTCTGCCTCCTTGGACGGATACCCGGATGCCGCCGGCAGCCAAGTGTGCCCTGCCTGCTCGCCGATGCGCCACCTTCGTGGACGTGCCATCCTCTAGCAATGCCTCAAAACCTCCGGCTGCCGGTGGATCCGCCGTGCGCGCGCTGTGAGAGCACACGGTTGATACCGCTGACCTTCGGGGATCGGCAGACCGGGTACGACCAGCCCGGCTTCAAGTGCGCTGATTGCGGGGCGCGCTTTCAGACATTGCAGAACCAGCGGGTGCCTCGCCCGATCTGAGCACCGGGATCTGACTCAGCCGGGATGCCCGGTCAGTCCGTGGCCGGATCCTTGAGCGCCCGAGCCACGTAGACGGCGACGTCGTCCACCGCGAGCGTGCCGCCGATCTGCTTCGCTGAGATGCCCTCATCGAACATGGCGAGACAGAACGGGCATGCGGTCGCGACCTTGGTGGCGTGCGTGTCCACCGCCTCGTCCACCCTGCGGTGGTTCACCCGGGGCTGACCCTCCTCCATCCACATCCTGCCGCCGCCTGCGCCGCAGCACATCCCCTCGCTCTTGCTGCGAGCCATCTCCACGACCTTGAGACCAGGGATGCGTTCGAGGATCTCGCGAGGCGGGGCGAAGATGTCGTTCCAGCGTCCCAGGTAGCAGGAGTCGTGATACGTGATGGTCTCCTCCTGCGCCTTGGCGGCGTCGAGCGTGATCCGTCCTTCCTTGAGCAGGCGATCGATCAGCTGGGTGTGATGGATGACCTCGTAGTCGCCGCCGAAGTCACCGTACTCGTTGGCGAATGTGTTGAAGCAGTGGGGACACGACGCGATGATCTTGCGAACGTTGTGGCGCTTCAACACCTCGACGTTCTCCTTTGCACGTTCCTGAAACAGGTACTCGTTGCCGATCCTGCGCGCGGGATCACCGGTGCATTTCTCCTCGGTGCCCAGGATGGCGAAGTCCACACCGGCCGCCTGCAGGATCTTGGAGAGCGCGGCGGCGATCGTCCTCGCACGCTCGTCGAATGACGCCGCGCAGCCGACCCAGTAGAGGTACTCGGCGTCGGGCTTGTCGGAGATGAAGGACACGCCGAGGTCCTTTGCCCAGTCCGCTCGGGATTGCTGGGACAGCCCGTAGGGGTTGGCGACGTTCTCGATGTTGCGCAGCGCCGATTCCGCCTGCCTGGGCAGGCGCGACTCGTCGAGGACGAGGTGGCGGCGCATGTCCATGATCTTGGGAACGTGCTCGATCAGCACGGGGCATTGATCCATGCATGCGCCGCACGTCGTGCACGACCAGAGCGTCTCCTCGAGAATCGTGCCGCCGATCAACGGCCGTAGTCCGTCGTTGGGCACTGCTGCCGCAACCTGCTCCGGCGACAGCCATGACGGTTGAAAGTGCCCGGGCAGATCGTGCTCCGTGGCGGGGTGATGGTCTCCGCTCGTCCACATCGCCGCACCGTCGTTCGCCCCACCGTCGGTCGCCCCTGGGTCCTGCGCAACGTGCGCATCGTGTCTGGTGGCCGCGTATCCACCGGCGAGGTTCTCGTATGCGAGGTCGCGCAGGTCGGTGATGAGCGTCTTTGGCGACAGTGGTTTGCCGGTGTTGTATGCCGGGCAGTGCGTCTGGCAGCGTCCGCACTCCGTGCACGTGTAGAGATCGAGCGTGTCCTTCCATGAGAAGTGCTCGAGTGCGCCCGCGCCGAAGTGCTGGTCGGCCTCGCTCTCTGCGTTCATCACGGCCTCGATATCGAGGGTGCGCAACGCTCCCTTCGGTCGCTCGTTCTTGAAGAACACGTTGGGGACCGACGTGATGATGTGCAGGTGCTTGCTGTAGCCGAGGTAGACGAGGAATCCGAACACGAGAGTCAGATGCGCCCAGAAGAAGATGCCGTGCAGGACGATGAGTGCCTCACTGCCGGCGCCGAGCGGGCGGAAGATGCTTGCGAGCGCTGACGCGACGGGCCGCCACTGACCGAGTGCCTCGGGCGCGCCTTCGGCGATACGCGTGGCGTAGTTGAGCTCCATGCAGATGAGCAGCGCTCCGATCCACGCGAGGATGAGGATGGCGTCACCGCGGTGGCTTCCCCGAAAACGCGTCGGGTTGATGACCAGCCGGTTGTAGAGCGCCAGGGCGATCCCGCAGATGACGACCAGGAAGAAGAGGTCCTGCAGGAACGCGATCGCTCCGCTCCCCGGGAGCTGTTGGAACTGGAATCCCTGCCAGAGCGCCTCGACGATGCCCTGCGCGATCGCGGTGAGCAGGACAAGGAAGCCCCAGAAGATGAACGCGTGCAGCACACCCGCAAGCGGCCACCTCAGCAGCCGCCCCTGAGCCATCACGTAGACGAAGAAGGCTCGCACACGCGCCAGCGGGTGATCGAGGCGACTCTCACTGCGCGTGGAGCGCTGCATCACACCGAGCAGCTTTCGCCAGCGCAGCACGCTCGCAGTCAGCGACGCGCCGGCGAGCAGGACCAGCGCGATCGGGCTGATGATCGCGGTCACCGCCGCGGACACTAGCGTCCCTTCCACTCCGGCGGGCGTTTCTGCATGAACGCGGCGATCCCCTCCCGGGCATCGTCGGTTGCGAAGAGCGCGACGAACTCGCTGCGCTCCGCCTTCAATGCCTCGGCAATCGGAAGTTGCGCCCCAGCCCGCATCGCTCGCTTGGTGGCGGCGAGCGCCAGCGGTGCCCTCGAGGCAAGCAGCTCACCCCAACGCCGCGCCGCGGCGGGAAGCTCGTCCGGCTCGACGACCTCAGCAACCAGGCCGATCGCCAGCGCGCGGTCAGCGTCGATCGGGTCACCGGTGAGCAGCAGCTCGGCCGCGCGCGCCGTGCCGATCAGCCGCGGCAGGCGCTGGGTGCCGCCCCAGCCGGGGATGATGCCGAGCTTGATCTCCGGCTGGCCGAAGCGCGCGGTACGCGCCGCGATACGGACGTCGCATGCAAGCGTGAGCTCGCAGCCACCCCCGAACGCGATGCCGTTGACGGCGGCGATGACTGGGAGTCGCGAAGCCTCGAACAGGAGGGTCAGATCGGTGGCCTTGCCGATCGCATCCGCTCCGGCGCCGAAGCCGGAGATGTCCGCGCCGGCGGAGAAGAACTTGGGTCCGTTCCCCGTGATGACCAGCGCACGGCAGGACTCGTCGGCCTCGACACTGGCGAGCCCCTCGGCGAGGCCGTTGACGACGTCGCCGTTCACGGCGTTTGCCGGGGGATGGTCGATGGTGAGGGTGACCACCGCGCCCTCGCGCTCGAAGCGGACGGCGTCGTGAAGAACCTGACCCACGAGCAGTGCCTCCCTCGTTTTCGATGATGGCTGCATGCGTCATACAGCAAATGGACGCGCACGCGCCGCGATGCGCTGCAGGGCTGCGAGTAGAGTGCCCAGGGGTGGAGCTTCCCCCGCTCGGCGACAAGGTCGAGCCCGACGCGCTTCGTGAGTTGAGCGACGATGGTCTCGACGCCATTGGTGGCGAGCTGCAGTCCGCCGAGCGCGCCACCATCGCGGCGATGGCGCCGTACGAACAGCATCTCCGCGAGATCCGTATGCGCGCCACGGAACTGGCCACCGAGCGGCGCAGGCGCGAACGTGCGCAGCAGGTGGCGCAGCGTGCGGGAGTCCGCGAAGCTGCGAAGTCCGGTGGGATGCCGAGCCTCGCCGCGGCGCTTGCGAGCTCGGAGGAGCTCTTCGACGCCACGACGGTGCTCACCGATGTGCACGCATTCCTCAGCACCGGTGGCGGAGTCGGCTTCGGCTTCGCGACGCGGCCCGGGACCATGACCTTCACCGACGGGCGCCAGCAGCGCCAGGCGCGAACCTGGGGAGAGGCGCGAGAGCTGCACGCGCTGGGGTGGGATCCGGGCGCTCCGGGGATTCCCGGTGTGCGCGTGCATCTGGCCGGCAGTCGTGTCGAACGCGTTGTACCAGCGGCCGACGTGGTCCTCGACATCAGCGAGGGATCAGACCCGCTCCCGTAGCGGCGCGGGTCAGAGGCTGTTCGCCGACCTCAGCTGCGGTGCGTTCGGTGCCGCCGCGGGGAGGCGCTGCACGATCACCTTCTCGACGTCGCGCGAGACGAGGATTGCGGGGCGGGTGGCGTCGATACGCACGAACCGGCGCGGATGCTCCGCCGCAAGTTGCTCGAACGCGCCCTCAACGGCGGCGTGGAACGTCTCGGGCGCGACCTCGAAGCGATCGAGCGGGAGCTGCTGGGCGCGCTGCCGCTGCGCCGCGCTGGCGGCGGGTATCGCGAGGTAGATGGTCAGATCGGGCCAGACGTCGCCGCACGCGGCTGCGTGCAGCCTGAGCAGATCGGCTGTGGGGATGCCGCGTCCGCCGCCCTGGTATGCGATCGTCGAATCAGCGTATCGATCGGCGATCACGACGCTTCCACGCCTGAGCGCGGGGAGGATCGTCTCGTGCAGCAGCTGCACGCGCTCTGCGGTGAAGAGCAACGCTTCGGCCCATGCTTCGAGCGCCGGTCCCCGCTGATGCTGGAGCACGAAGCTGTGCAGGATCTCGCCGAGCGGAGTCTCGTCCGGCCGCACCGTGACGACGTCATGACCCTGCTGGCGAAGGGCGCCCGCAAGGGATGCGACCTGGGTGCTCTTGCCTGCACCATCAAGCCCTTCGAACGAGATGAAGAAGCCGCGCCACGCGCCCATGTCAATCAAACTCCCCCGCCGTCGGACCCCTCGCCCGAACAGCTTATTCCGAGGGTCGCAGTATGACGAGTCGGCGGTTGGGTTCGTCACCGGTGCTGCGCGCAGTGAGCGCGTGCTGTTCGACAAGTTGGTGCTGCAGCCTGCGCACGTATGCGTTTTGCGGTGTGAGCTCGACGTCGTTACCGGTTCGTTGCATCTGCTCGATCCCCTCGAGGACGTCCTGCATCGCGGGCTCGGTGTCTCCGTCCGGTTCGTCATCCGGCTCTTGGGCAGGCGCATCGACGCCGTACACGCGAGCAAGTGCTCCTTTGATCTGCGCCACCGTATTGCTGCGCAGCACGTGGATTGGGATGCCCGACGACTCCGCGGCGCGCACCGGCGAGTCGTGGCGCCGGTAGTAGTTCTTCAAGGTGAGGACGAGGTCGGCGTCGTCGACGTGGTGCTGGATGCGGACGGGAAGGCGCATCTCTCGAAGCGACTGCTCGAGGTAATTGCGTGAGACTCCATAGGGAAAGATCGAAAGCGGTGGTCCGGGGCGAACCGCCGGCGCCGGCGGTTCCCACTCGCGCTCGCGACGCTGCTGTCCGGCGATGTACTCGTCGACGTCGAAACGCCGGCGGCGCTCGCGGGTCCGCCTGCCGCCACGTCCGCCGCCAGGAAATGGCGCCGGCTCGAAAGGCGACGGCCTGGTCGCGGCGGCGCTGGTGTCGACGCGGCTCACGATCGCTCCCGCATCGTCGCGGGTGCGCAATTGTGGCGGGCGGACCCGGCCGCGCAGCGCCTCATCGACGGTCTCGGCAAGTGGTGCGTGCACGACCACCCGATCCCGCTCCTGGATCTCGATGAGCACATCGAACGTCGGCGGCGATTTGCGCTCGAGCACCGACTTCTGCGTACCGCGGCGCCGCGCCTCCTCGTCGGAGAGGGTCACGGTCTGGATGCCGCCGAGCAGGTCGTTGAGTGTCGGGTTCACCAGCAGCGAATCGATGTTGGATCCATGCGCCGTGCCTACGAGCTGCACACCGCGCTCGGCGATCGTCCTCGCTGCGACGGCCTCAAGCTCGGTGCCGATCTCATCGATGACGATGCACTGCGGCATATGGTTCTCAACAGCCTCGATCATCACCGCGTGCTGCAGTGCCGGCGTTCTGACCTGCATGCGCCGCGAGCGCCCGATGCCCGGGTGAGGGATATCGCCGTCGCCGGCGATCTCGTTCGATGTGTCGACGATGACAACGCGCTTACCGCACTCATCACTGAGCACGCGTGCGCATTCGCGCAGCATGGTGGTCTTGCCGATACCGGGCGGGCCGAGCAGCAGGATCGACTGGCCGCTGATGACCATGTCCTTGATGATGTCGATGGTCCCCGTGACCGCGCGCCCGACCCGGCAGGTGAGCCCAACGATCGTGCCTTTGCGATTGCGGATGGCGCTGATCCGGTGCAGGGTGCGCTCGATTCCCGCCCGGTTGTCGTCACCAAAGAGACCGACGTGCTCCGTGACGTAGTCGATCTCGGCGTTGCCGACATTTGCGGAGTCGAGGATCGCCTCACCGTCGGTGAACCGCGCCTCGGGCTCGCGACCAAGATCGAGCACGATCTCGAGGAGATCGCCTCGTCCCTGAGAGAGACGTCGCGCGGCAGACGCGATATGCGGTGGGAGCGCTGCGAAGAGGAGGTTGAGCTCCTCTTCCCATGAGGATCCGTAGGGCATCATCTGGACGACGATCTCTGTCTCCTCGGTGTGGTCGTTGACAGGACGCGGAGTGGGGCGGACGGCGAGCTCGATGGAACGCTGCGGGCGATCCCCGCGTGGATCAGCACAGGCTTCTTGCGCCGCGACGGCGCATTGATGCGCACCTTCTCACCGAGCTCGCTGATCAGCAGCAATTGCGTGCCGTACACGGCGAAGCCGCGCTGCTGGAGCGCCCGGATCAGTTCGGAGTCGTAGTGGCGGAGCACGCAGGACGCGGGTCCTGATGGCAGCTCCGCGAGCACCGCATCGATGATCGCATCACGCAATCCGGGGTCGTGTCCCTCGACCATCATGCTGAGGCTCGCCGGCTGCGCTGCCGTCGGCGGGCGAATGGCCGCCCACGCAACGATCCCGGGCCGCTCGACAACCAGGTGCCGCACGTTGTCGCGGCCCATCCCGGCGATGAGGCCCTGCGCGTAGCCAGACTGCCACGTCTTCAGCGAGGGGCCTTCGACCGCGGCCACCTGTGATGGCGTCGTACGCAGGTACAGCAGGTAGATCGCCCCGATGTCATCGCGGCGCGCCGCGCGGATGAGCGCGGATCTCACTGACGGCTCGGGTTCGTCGGTGGCCTGGTCGCGATAGAGGATCTGCTCGGTCGCGAACTGCGTGTAGCCGTGCTCGAGGAAGACCGGCAGGAGCGGATGGTCGAGAGGCAGGCGTACGTGCACGCGCTGGACCCCGTGCTCGAGACCGCGATTGCGTATGCCGTCGAGCAGCTCGGCACGGGCGAAATGACCGTGCGCAGTCGTCGAGGTGCAGAGATTGAGGATCTGCCACGAGCGCGGACGCACCGACAGCGACTGGACCTGCACGAACCCGACAACGCCCTCCTTGGTGTCCTCGGCGACCAGCATCTCCTCCGACACGTCGGTGATCGGAACGAGCGAGGAGAGCGACTTGGTGAGCGCCTGCCAGAGGCGCAGCAACGTCGCCTCGGGAACGGGGCTGTCGAGGGTCATCTGCGCTCCGTGGCGCTCGTCCTCGGTGGCCTCCCGATACAGCTGCTCGATGCGCGCGAGATCGCGAAAGGATGCCGAGCGGATGATCACGCCGCGCTGACCTCGAGTGCTGCCGCCGCGCGGTCCAGGAACAGCTGGTGCAGGCGTGAATCGTCTGTCATCTCCGGGTGGAAGCAGAGACCGATGTGCGGTCCCTGGGCGACCGCCACTGGGTTGCTGCCGAAACTGGCGATAACCTCGGCGTCGGCGCCGGCCTGCTCGATCAGCGGCGCGCGAATGAAGACCGCGCGGAAGGGAGCGACCCCAAGCGGCACGACGGGGATGTCCGCCTCGAACGACTCGACCTGGCGTCCGTAGCCATTGCGGCGGACGCTGACATCAAGGATGCCGAGAGCGATCTGATCCGGGCGGCCGTCGAGCACTTCGCGGCTCATGAGGATGAGGCCGGCGCACGTGGAGAGCGTGGGCATCCCCCCCGCCAGACGCTCGCGGAGGGGCGCCTCGAGACCGAACACCTGGAGCAGACGGCTCATCGTCGTGGACTCTCCACCGGGCAGGACGAGCGCGTCGACATCGTCGAGCTCCGCGGGGGTGCGCACCGTCGATGCCTCCGCGCCACAGCCGCGGAGTGCCATCAGGTGTTCCCGGACGTCGCCCTGGAGGGCGAGAACGCCTACCCGAAGGATGGTCAATTCCCTCTCAGCGGACGCGGTCGCTCCGTCCCTGGCGGGGCAGGCTTCGCGTCATTCGCACACCACTAGTGTACGCCCCGAGCAGCACCGCGGCAGCATTACCAACCGCGGGTTGCGAGCAGCTCTCCAGCCGGCATCGAGGCGACGTCGAGTCCCGGCATGGCCTTGCCCAGGCCGGCGCTCACGTCAGCGATGACGTCGGGCCTGTCGTAGTACGTTGTCGCGGCGACGATCGCCTTTGCGTACGCCTCGGGATTGGTGCTCTTGAAGATGCCGCTGCCGACGAAGTTGCCGTCGCAGCCGAGTTGCATCATCAGTGCCGCGTCGGCCGGAGTCGCGATACCGCCGGCGGAGAAGTTGACGACGGGCAGCTTGCCTGTGCTGTGAATTTCCTGGACGAGATCGAAGGGTGCGCCGAGATGCTTCGCCTCGGCCATCAACTCTTCCGGACGCATCGATGCGATTCGCCGGATGCCACCCTGCACGGCGCGCATGTGGCGTACCGCCTCAACAACGTTGCCGGTTCCGGCCTCGCCCTTGGTACGGATCATTGCCGCGCCTTCACCGATGCGCCGGAGCGCCTCGCCGAGGTCGCGCGCTCCGCAGACAAAGGGCACGTCGAACTGCCACTTGTCGATGTGATGCTCCTCGTCCGCCGGTGTCAGCACCTCGGACTCGTCGATGTAGTCGACGCCGAGCGACTGCAACACCTGCGCCTCGACGAAATGTCCGATGCGGGCTTTCGCCATCACTGGGATGGTCACCGCCGCGATGATTTCGTTGATCAGGCTCACGTCGCTCATGCGAGCGACACCGCCGTCGCGACGGATATCGGACGGAACGCGTTCGAGGGCCATGACTGCGACGGCACCGGCATCCTCCGCGATCTTCGCCTGCTCCGGCGTGACCACGTCCATGATGACGCCGCCCTTCAGCATCTCCGCCAGGCCGCGCTTGACGCGCACGCCGCCGGTATGGGGCTCGTGTCCGTTGGAACCTGTCTTGTCGCTCGCCATGATTCTCGCTCCTCGCCCGGTTCGTTCTGCCGGGAATGGATTCATTCTAAGGGTTTCTTGACGAGTTCTTCGCCCTGGATCTCGTTTGTGCTGCTGGCTTTGTTGCAGTTTTTGTGCTGTTCCTGGGAGCTGGTGCGGAGGCCTTTGTTGCAGCTTTTGTGCTGGCTTTCGGCGCTGGTTTCGGCACCGGCCTCGGACCCGCAACTTTCTCGGTATTGCGCTTGAGGGTCTCGACGGACCGCTGCAGGTTGCCGCGCACAATCGGCTCGGCGGCGCGACCGAGCAGTTTGCCGGCGATGCCGCCACCAAACTCGTACTCCATGTCGAAGGTCACCTGCGTCTTCTCACCCTTGGGTTTGAACGCCCAGAGACCGACCTGCTTGAAGCCTTCGTTGGAGTGCCAGCCAATCGCTGCGTTCTCGGTCCATGTCGTGATGTCGACCACAGAGGTGAGCGTCGTCGGACCCGCCCTCATGCCGACGTCGAACTGTGCACCTTTGCCGTGCGTGACCTTGCCGGTCGGCTGCCACTTCACCAGGTCCCTCATGTACTTGGTGGTGTTGCGATAGTCGTCGACGTACGCGAATACCGTGGCCACGGGAGCATTGATGGTCATGTCGATGGTGATGCGACCCATATACCTGGACTCCTGGCGCGGCGGCACCGCGCGATTGCCTCAGTATGCGATTCCCGCCACCGCGATGCAGGGCGTCACAGGGGCCTGCTGAGGCGGGTGGTATCATCCGGGCCGGGCGCCGGGAAGTAGCTCAGCCAGGTTAGAGTGCACGGTTCGGGACCGTGAGGTCGGGAGTTCGAATCTCCCCTTCCCGACGGTTTCGCTCCGGAGTGCCAATCGCAGTTGGACGTGACGTTGAGCGGATAGCATTGAAGATTGCGGCCCCGTAGCTCAGTGGATAGAGCGGCGGTTTCCTAAACCGTGCGCGCAGGTTCGATTCCTGCCGGGGCTACCAATGTCGACAACGCGAGCACGCCAGCGAACCCGACCATGCCGGCGCCGGCAACACCGTCGGTGATCCGAATTGCCCGTGGACTCAACGATCGGCCGGCCCACGCGACGCCGGTTGCGAGCATCGTGACCCACGTCAGACTGCCGATCGCAACGCCGGCCACGAGCAGGATCGCGGAAGCAGTGGTATGCACGAGCCCCGCCGTGCTTGCCGCGGCGAAGATGGCGCCCCAGGACACGATAGTCGACGGATTGGAAGCGGTCCCACCCAACGCGGTGAGGAACGCCCGACGTGGACTGGCTGTCTCGGACAGAGTCTCAGCGCCGACTCGCACGCGGATCGCGCTGTACAGCGTGCGCACGCCGAGGATGACGAGCACCAGAGCGCCGGTGAGTCCAAGAGCCATGCGCACGGGATGGATGGTCAGCAGCGGCGTCGCACCGCCGGCGCCGGCCGCTGCGTACAGACCATCGATGGATGCGATACCCGCCCCGATTGCAAAGCCGACTCGCCAGCCGCTGCGAAGGGTCGACCTGATCAGAAACAGCGACATCGGACCCAGTTGCAGCGCGACGAAGAATCCGAGCCCGAAGCCGATGACCACAGCGTTCATCTTTCGGGACTCTAATCCGCGGCGCGGCCGGTCACATCAGATCGGGAGCCCGAGCGAGGGGTCAGATCGCGCCGGCGGTGATCGCCTGCTCGATCCAGGGTATGACGATGTCCAGCATCTGATCCAACGTCGTCGTGGCTTCGAACCCGAGCACGCGCTGTGCCTTTTCGACTGAGGGAATTCGGCGCTGAACATCGTGCTCGAACGGCTGGTCGCTCACGTACCGGAAGGGCACGTCGCCGCCCTTGATCCTCTGCCAGATCTTCTCGGCGAGCGTCAGCACCGTCGTCGATTCGCGAGTCGACAGGTTGAAGTCGTCGTTCAGGGCGGCGGGACTCTCCATCGCCGTCACGATCCCCCTGGCGAGGTCCCCGGCGTACGTGTAATGCCGCACCTGAGTCCCGCTCCCCAGGATGTGCAACGGGTCCTGTCCTTTGATGACCTTCTGCACGAGGTCCGGCACCACGTGGCTCATTGCCAGCTTGACGTTGCCGCTCATGATCTCCACGTCGCCGAGCGCTCGGCCTTCACCGACGCCGACGCAGTTGAACGGGCGGACGATCGTATACGGCAGATCGTGCTGACTGTGAGCTGCTCGAGCGAAATACTCGACCGCCAGCTTCTGAAAGCCATAGGACGATTTCGGAGGTGGGACCTCGAGCTCCTGGCCTTCGGCTGATGGCCATGTCGTCGCCGATTCAAACACCATCGACGAGCTCAGATAGGTGACCTTGCCCAACGAGCCTTCGCGGTGCGCTCGTATCGCCGCGTCGCACGTGGCCGCAAGGATTCGCTCGTTGGTGGCGAGCAGATCGTATGCGTAGGTGTGGAAGTACGAGATCCCGCCGATCATCGCCGCCCCGGCGATCAGATGGTCGCAACCATGCAGCGCGTCGCTCATGAGGTCGGCGTCGCGTGCGTCGCCTCGAATGAGTCTGTATGCCGGATGGCTGTCGAAGGATCGGACGACGTGGCCGTATTTCGACTCGTTGTCAATGCCGACGACCTCGTACCCGCGTTCGAGCAGTTCCTCCACCACGTACCCACCGATGAACCCGGCCGAACCGGTGACGAGGACGCGGGTCACGAGCCGTCGCCTCGGCCGCGGCCGCCGCCCTCGCGGCCGCTGAGGCCGAGCGCATACAGGTACCAGTGCAGGTAGCGCGGTATCCACGCCTTGACCTTGAAATTGGATGTGCCGTCGGTGCGGTCGAGCCAGATCGTCGGCAGCTCGGCAACCGGCAGGCCGAGGCGCCGGGCCTTTGCGACCAGCTCGATCCCGAGCTCGAAGCCGGCGTCGGAGTCGATGCCGACCCGCTCCACGAATGCCCGCGAATATGCCTTGAAGGAATTGGTCGCGTCGTGGGTGCCGACACGCGCGATGAGGTGCAGGGACACTCCTGCGAGGCGCGACACGCGGCCTTTGATCCACGGACCGCCGACCTGCTGACCACCTCGCATGTAGCGCGATGCGCATGCGACGACCACACCGCGCTCCACCAGCCGGGTGAGCTGATCGATCTGCATCGGGTCGTCGCTACCGTCTGCCATCGTGACCACGACGACGTCGGCGGTCGCCTGTCCGATACCGAATCGGAGCGCCTTCGCGGGTCCGCGCCCAAGCGTGTTGAGCACGGGCCGCAGCTGCGGCTCGCGCTTCGCGTAGCTCTCGAGAAACGGCACCGTCGAGTCATCGACCGTGTCGTAGACGACAAGCACCTCCGCCGGCAGCGTGATCGCTTCGAAGATCCGATCGAGGAACGGCACCACCGCGGCACCCTCGTTGTACGCGGGGATGACGACGCTGACGCGTGGTTTCAAACCGTGACGCCCCTGCCGAGCAGGTTGGTGATGTCGACCACCGGTTTGTCGGTGCGCAGCTCACCGTACGCACGGTGGGGCGCGGCGATGATGAGCAGATCGGACTCCGCCACGACGGTCTCGAAGGGGAGGATGTCCGGGTCGCCGGTGACGTACGGATCACTGGACAGGACTCGCGCCGCCTTGCCAGTGAGGATGCGCTTGAGCTTGTAGCTCAGGCTGGAACGCGGGTCGTCGGACTCGGCCTTGAACGCCATCCCCAGAACGCCGACGGTCATCCCCGTGAGGTCGAAGCGCTGCTCGAGCTTTCCAAGCACATAGAGCGGAATCCCCTCGTTCACCATCACCGCGGCGTGGCCGAGCGTGAACCGATTCTCGGCGAACGCGGTGATCTGCATCGTGTCCTTGAGGAGGCACGGACCAGCCGTGAGCCCGGCGCCGGGCAGATCTGCGGCACGCGGGTAGTGGAACGTCACCGCCTGTCGAATCCGTTCGTAGTCGAGCCCGTTGTCATTCGCGATCATGTAGAGCTGGTTGGCGACGGCGAACTTCAGATACCGCCAACTGTTGGTGAACAGCTTGGCGAGCTCCGCCTCCTCAGGTTCGAGCTCAACGGTTTCCGGCGTCAGACACCCGAACAGCTCACCAGCCCGCTGCACCGCGCGTGGAGTGGTTCCGGAGATGATCTGCGGGAGCGAGCGCAGCTCCTGGAGCGCGTGACCTTCCGCGATGCGCTCCGGACAGAAGCTCACATCGACATCACGCCCCTGCTTGGCGATGAGTCTCGCGACACGCTTGGTGACCCCGGGGTACACCGTGCTGCGCAGGACCACGTGATGCCCGTCGACGAGATGGCCGGTCAGCGGGGCAAGCACGCGAGCAACGGCCTCGACATCGGGGCTCAGATACCGGTCAACGGGCGTGCCGACGACAACAACGATGTGCTCGCCGCGGTCGATCGTCTCGGCGTCGGTGGTCGCGTGCAGCCGCCCCGCAGCGAGCACCCGGCCGAGTACCTCCGGCGCGCCCACCTCTGCGAAGGGCATCGATCCGCCGTTGACCTTGTCAACCGCGTTCGCGTCGGTGTCATAGAGCCGGACCGCGAGGCCGCTGTCGGCGAAGGCCAGGCCCAGCGGGAGTCCCACGTGGCCGCATCCGCCGACGACGACGATGTCGTGGTCGAATTGTGCTTGCCGCTCCATCTACATCGCCGCGGCGAGGTCGTGTGTTTTCCGCGTCGTGGCCGCCTGCTCCTGATCAAGGCCGCGATCGACGCCGCGGCGGACGACAAAGATAACCGCAACGGTCACTGCCACCAATGGGACGACCTCAGTCGTCAGAAAGGGACCGGCACCCCTCGGATAGATGACCTGGGCCACTGTGAACGCCCACCCGGTGGCAACCACCATCCAGGGTTTGGAGACCGCGACGGCCATCCCGAGTGGCGCCAGGAAGAGCACCTCATACGCCACGGTGTGGAGTCCGATCACGACCGCCAGAGCCAGCGCGATCGCAAAGAACACCGTGGTGTCGACGCGCGAGCGAATGCGCACGAGAACGACGACCGCGACGATGGCAAGCGCCACAAAGGAGAGTTCGGCTGCGGTCGTGCTCATGGTCCATCGGGCGATGGTGCCCGGAAGTCCGATCCCGATCTGAAATTCCCCAAGTTGTGTTGCGCTGCCAAGCCACTGGAGGCTACACGATGGCCCGACCATGAGGACGCAGAGGGCACCAATCCCGGCGACGGTGGCCGCGCAGGCGGCGACAATCCGCCAGCGCTGGTGGATCACCAGCGCGATCACCGCGAGGAACACGAGCTGCGGTTTGAGCGCAACCACCCCGATGAGGATGCCGGCGGCCACGTCGAGGTGCCGGCGCATCAACTCGATGGCCAGCAGCGCGACCACGAGCAGCAGCGGATCGTTCTGAGCGAGGCTGAAGTCGGTGTTCGCGATCTCGTTGAGCAGGAGTGCTCCGATCACGGCCGCCATCAACCAGGCCGGCAGCCCGGCGCGTCCGCGCCAGAGAAGCGATGCACAGACAGCGATTGCCGCAAACAGAAGGACCTCCCAGACGTCGACGGCGATCGGAAGCCGCAGGCCCGCGAAGGGCGCGGCCAGCAGCGTCAGCACGGGAGGTTCGTTGAAGTGCCAGACGATTCCCGCAGCCGTCTGAGGAAGCACCGCCCCTGGCACCAGGTGCAGCCCGGCCAGTTGCACCGTTTTCGAATAGATGCAGCCCAGCCCAGCTGCCTGCGCCTGGTGCGTCGCGGCCACCCCGGCGTAGTCGGTGACCTGGGGAAACATGACGGCGCTGCGGACGGCCGCGACGGCGATCGCTATCGACCCGGCGGTACTCGCAACTGCGGCGATGACCCAGGGTCTCGGGCGCGCATCGGCGACGTCCGCCGCACCGGGCGTCCGAAGGCCGGAGAAAGGCATCTGCGGGAGCACCCTAACCCGCGCGGCTTGCAGGCGCCGGGGACGTTACCGACTAGGTACGGGTCCGGGCACCGGCGAGCGGTGGCATCCTCAGCGTCGCGGCCGCCACGGGCTGGTCCGATCGTCGCGACGCGACGATCGCGATCGCTGCGGCAACCACCAGCGCCCAGCCGGAGAGTTGCCCCGGTGGGAATTTGGCCGCATCGGCGAAGTCGGCGAAGGCGGCCAGGGTGATGAGTGCCCACGCGCCAAAGACGATGCTCACCGGCGAGGTCGCCGTCAGCTGCGTGTCAACGGTCATGCGCCGGGCGGCTGCCGCCAGGCCGATGACCAGCGCCGGAGCCAGCATCACGAGGTCATCCGAATATGCGTGCGGCGAGGCCACCAGCGAGAGCACGGCGGCCCCCACCAGCGCGGTGTCGAGCCGCCTCGGGTCTCGGCGGACCAGCATGCCGAGCCAAACCGCCGCCGCACAAGCGAGCAGAGTGGCCGCGAGGCCGACCAGGTGCGCGGCGAAACCGCTGCCGAACAACGATCCCACCACCCCGATGAAGCTCAGCATGTTCGCNNATGATCCCGCGCCGGCGCCAGCCGATCAGGAAGGCGAGCAGCCCGAGTGCCAAGTGCGGCTTCGCAATCCCCGCCGAGACCACCAGCAGCGCGGCCCCCGTGGCATGGTGGCCCCCTTTCCACGCTCGATATGCCAGCACGATCCCGAGCGCCAGGATGGGAGTCCATTGGGCCTGGATCACCGTCGTCCACGTCCCCATCGACGCCAGCGCCGCGGCACCCGCAGCCACCTTCCAGACGCGCGGCGTCCCGGGTGGCCAGTCGACCCACCGGATGGCGAGCACCACGGCAAGCACGAGAACGGCAAGCTCGAGAATCCCCCAGAGGCGATAGGCGGTTGCCAGCGGCAGGAAGGTCACGGGCAGCACCAGCGCCGCAGCGACGGGCGTGTTGACGAACGGAAGGTTCCCCTCGCGGTCCGGTGCGATGAGGCGACTGTGCAAGGGTTGCTGCACCGCCTCGTCGTAGAGGTCACCCGTGTGTCCTTCGCGAAGGAGGGTCCCACCGACGTAGAACGCGGTGAAGTCACTCCGGCCGACGTCGATGCTGCTCACCTGCGACCAGACGACCGCGTACGCGACCAGCAGCGCCGCGGCGATGGCGATGATCAGCCGGGCAGGCCTCAGAGAACGGCTCACCTCCGGCAGCCTATCCGCTGTCGCAGCGAACGCCCGGCGTGTTATCAGCCCGTGACAGCCCGCTCGATCTGACTCCGCGGTCCCGTTCGACGCGCTGAGACGCCCTGCTGCGACACTTGAGCCGTCCATATAGAGGAGCCGCCCATGAATGAGCAAGACGTCGGCGAGGGACGGTGGGAAGGACGGGACCCGCAGTGATCACCGCCGCACACGCAGTGCTGTACGCAGACGACCCCGACCGGGCACGCGCCTTCTTTCGCGATGTGCTCGGGATGGCGAACGTCGACATCCACGGCGGGTGGCTCATCTTCAAGCTGCCACCTGCGGAGCTCGGCGTCCATCCCGCCGGCGAGGCGTCGCCCAGCGGTCACCATGAGCTCTTCCTCATGTGCGACGACATCGATCACACCGTCACCGACCTCACCGCCCGGGGCGTTGAGTTCTCGGCGCCGATCACCACCGCGCGATTCGGACGCATGACGCGCATGCGCATTCCGGGTGGCGGAGACATCGGTCTGTATCAACCATCACACGCCACCGCGCACGACCTCGAGCCCTGAAAAGCGGCAACGCCGTCACGTTCGCCGATCGCTCGGTACCATGAGGCGATGAGTTCCGAACCACGCACGCACATGGTCCAGGCGCCTGACGGACGTCAGCTCGAAGTCGTTTCCGCGGGACCGGAAGACGGACGTTGCTTCCTGTTTCACAGCGGGACGCCGTCCGCGGCGGGCGCCTATCCACCGCTGGTGGCGGAGCTTGGCAAGCGCGGTCTGCGCCTGGTGACGTTCTCCCGCCCCGGGTATGCCACGTCGTCGGCCATGCCGGGACGCGCCGTTGGCGACGTGGCCACCGACGCGCAGGCGATCCTTGACTCGTTGAAGATCGGCTCGTTCTTCTGCGCCGGTCAATCAGGGGGCGGGCCACATGCGCTGGCGTGTGCGGCGCTGCTGCCCGACCGCGTGATCGCGACTGCGTCACTCGCAGGTGTCGCCCCGTACCCGGCCGAGGGGCTTGACTGGCTCGCCGGGATGGGCCAGGAAAACATCGAAGAGTTCGGGGCGACCCTGCAGGGTCAGGACGCCCTCGAGACGTACCTCGAGCGCGAGGCCGCCACCCTCCACGACGTCCAGCCCGCCGAGATGGCAACCGCGTTGGGAGATCTCGTCAGCGACGTCGACAAGGCAGCGCTCACCGGCGGGTACGCCGAATACATGGCCGGCAGGATGCGTCGGGCCGTGTCGACCGGCATCGCGGGCTGGCGGGACGACGACCTCGCATTCCTCAAGTCATGGGGATTTGATCCGGGGTTGATCCAGACGCCCGTGGCCGTCTGGCAAGGGGGCGCGGACCGAATGGTCCCGATGGCGCATGGTGCCTGGCTTGCCGCGCACATCCCCGGAGCGCAGGTGCACCTCCTCCCGGAGGAGGGCCATCTCTCGCTCGCACTCAATAAGATCGGTGATGTGCTGGATGGCCTGCTCGCGATGGGCGGGGCCGCTGCGCATCCGGCCCACGCATCGTGAACACCGTATAGTCGCCGAAGTCTTGGACGCGGAGAGGAGATCAAACTCATGACACCTGACGAGGTCAAGCAGAGCATCACCACCTGGTGCTCTTCCGATGACGACCTGGAGATTGCCTCCGACCGCTTCGAGCCGGGCACGGATTTCTCGTTCGGGCTGAAGGCGGGAACCCTGAGCACGGCGCCTGTCGAGCTGGTGGTGCTCAAGGCGGACGGCGCTGATCGAGTCACCATCCGGCGGAGCGTCACGCTCACTGGCGACGACGTCGATGCCGCCAACCAGTTGATCGCATCGCGTCCGGGCTCAGTCACCGCGTCGGTGGAGCGCTCCGGCGCTGACACCACCGTCGTCGCCCAGACGTACGTCTACCTCGACGGTTTGAGCAAGCACACCTTCGTGCAGGCGGTCGCAGAACTCGCCCGCACCAGCACACTGCTCGACGCCATCGGTGGTGTCGAAACGGCATCCGAGGTCGACGAGGAAGCCGCCGTGGTCGCGTCCGATGCCGTGGATGCGGACGCCGAGCCGGACTCCACCCCGGTTGCGGCCGCTGCCGCGTCGACGTTCCAGCCCTCCCCGAGCCCGTCGCTGCCCCAGCCGAGCTCGATCCCATCCGGGATCCCGGTCGGCCATCCACTGCCCACCCCGAGCTTCACACCGCAACCGGCGCAGCCGGTGCAGACGCAACCTGCCTACACGCCGCAACCGGTGCAGCAGCCCTACCAGGCTCAGCCGGTGCAGGCTCAGCCGGTGCCGCAACCTGGCGCAGGCGGATGGGCGCCGAGCCACTCCGTGCCGCCGCAGGGTCTCCGCGCATGGGGCGCCCCGGATCCGTCCGGGCCGGTGGTCGCCAATCTCGCTCCAGGCCTGCCCATCCAGGTGGCCGAGGTCCGGGGTGCCTGGGCCCGAGTGATCTGCTCGAACGGGTGGACCGGCTGGATCGACGGCCGGATCATCGGCGTCGCTGCCTGACCTTTCGTACCGCGATGAGCACCGGCTCGGACACGCCGAGCCTCGACCAGCTCAACGCCACGCTCGGTGAACGCCGCGCGCGGTCCCTCGCCATGGGTGGCGAGGAGCGAGTGGCCCGGCAGCACGACCGCAACAAGCTCACCGCGCGCGAGCGGATCGACCTCCTTTTCGACGCCGGCACGTTCGTCGAGCTCGGCCTGCTCGCCCATCAGCATTCGATGACCGGCGCGGTGACCGAGCCTGAACGCACACCGGCAGACGGTGTGGTCACGGGCGAAGGGCTCGTCAACGGACGCCGCGTGTACTGCGCCGCCTATGACTTCACGGTGATGGCCGGGTCGATGGGAATGATCGGCGAGCAGAAGGTGGCTCGGCTGCGCAGGAAATCGATGCTCAACCGCCTGCCGATGATCTGGCTGCTCGATTCAGCGGGGGCACGAATTCAGGAGGCTGCAGGGAGCACGTTCGCCGGGAGCGGCGCGCTGTTCTTCGAGCAGGTGCAGATGAGCGGCGTCGTTCCGCAGGTGGCGGCAATGCTCGGCCCGTGCGCGGCGGGCACCGCGTACATTCCCGGTCTCGCCGATTTCGTCCCCATGGTCAAGGAGACGAGCAGCATGTCGCTCGGGGGCGCGCGCCTCGTCAAGGCCGCGACCGGCGAGGAGACGACCGACCATGCCATGGGCGGAAGCCAGGTCCATTGCTACGTCAGCGGTGTTGGAGATCTCGAGGTCGACGACGACGCAGCGTGCATCGACGCGGTCCGCACGTTCCTCTCCTTCATGCCGTCCAACAACCGAGAGGAACCTCCGCGTCTGCAGACCGCGGATACCCGCGAGCGGCGTATCGAAGATATCGGAAAGATCGTGCCCACGAATCCGCGCGCTGCATATGACATGCGCAAGGTGGTCAAGCGTCTCGCCGACGACGGTGACGTCTTCGAGGTGAAGCCGACATTCGCGCGCAACATCATCACGGCTCTCGTGCGTTTCAACGGCCGGTCGGCAGGGATCGTTGCCAGTCAACCGATGATCAAGGGAGGCGCTCTCGACATTGACGCCGCCGACAAGGCGGCTCGGTTCATCTGGCTGTGCGATGCGTTCAACGTCCCGCTGGTTTTTCTTCAGGATGTCCCCGGATTCATCGTCGGCACCGAGGTGGAGAAGCAGGGCATCATCCGACATGGCGCCAAGATGCTCTACGCGGTGAGCGAGGCGACCGTCCCCAAGGTGACCGTGGTGCTCCGCAAGGCGTACGGAGCCGGGTACTTCGTGATGTGTGGACGCGGCTACGAACCCGACACGCTGGTCGCATGGCCGACCGCCGAGATCTCGGTGATGGGTCCCGAGGGCGCCGTGGACATCATCTTCACCAAGCAGATCGCCGGAGCGAGCGACCCGGTCGCCGCACGCGCGGAGTATGCGGCAGCTGTGCGTCAGACCATCGACCCGTTCATCGCGGCGTCATGGGCGATGGTCGACGACATCATCGACCCCGCCGACACGCGGCGAGTGATCATCGACGCACTCGAAGGTGCTGCGACAAAACGGCAGCGACGCGCCTGGCGCAAGCACGGCGTGCCACCGGTATGAGGAGGGCAACGTGACCGAGGTCAAGGCCGAGTTGGTGGGCAATCTCTGGAAGATCGTCGTCGAGCTGGGTCAGGTCGTCGAGGAGGACGACACGCTGATGATCCTCGAGTCGATGAAGATGGAGATTCCGATCACCAGTCCCACGTCCGGCACCGTGACCGACATCCTGGTGACGGAGGGCGAGGTGGTCCAGGAGGGTCAGACGGTCGCCATCATCGAGTGACCGCGCGCCGGTGACCGTCTCGCGACAATCACGGCAGCCGGCGGCGCGCGTGCGACGATGAATCGGTGAATTCGAGCCAGCTCGACACGATCAGTGTCAAGACCTCGGACAACGTCACCCTCGGGTACAGCGTCGCGGGGCTCGGCAGCCGGCTCGTGGCGCAGATCCTCGACAACCTTCTGGCGGTGCCGCTCACGCTGGTCGCGCTTCTGCTGTATGGAGCCGTGGCGAGCGTTTTCGTCACCGGCTCGGAGGGCGCCGGCTTCGCCGATGCGGGAGCGGCCTTCTTCGCCGCATTCGTCTATTTCGGTTATTTCTTCGTGGCCGAGGCGGTGACCGGCGGCAAGACCCCCGGCAAGAGCGCCATGGGTCTCCGCGTCATCCGGGTGGACGGATCCGCAGCCGACTTCGGCGCCCTCGCCGTGCGCAATGTCATCCGCGTCGTCGACGTGGGAGTCGTCCTGATCGGCATCGTGATCATGTTTTTCCAGCCCCAGACACGCCGCCTCGGGGACCTCGGCGCCGGAACGATCGTCGTTCGCGACCGTGCGGTGGTATCACTCGCCGCGGCCGTGGCACCGCCGCCGATCATCCTGCGCACACCCGACGCGGGGCCGCCGATCGACGGGCTCGACCGCATCGGTGGCTTCGAGCGCGACGCGCTCCGTGTCTTTCTCTCGCGCCCGGGCCTGACCCCGAAGCTCCGTGCCGATCTCGCCGCCGACATCGCGAAGCGACTGCTCGACCGTCTCGGGCTGCCACCCGGGGCACCGGAGCGCCTCTGGCCGCCCGAGCTCTTCATCGAGCGCGTCTACCTGCAACTCGATCAGCGGTACCCGTGAGCCTCGACGCGTTCATCGCCGAGCGCCAGGGGCGCTGGAGCGCGTTGGAAGCGGCGATCAAGACCGCCAAGCGTGGCCGTCTCCGCAACCAGTCCGCAAGTGAGATCGAGCGCTTCGGACTGCTGCTTCGCCAGACGTCGAGCGACCTCGCGATCGCGCGCCGCGATTACCCCGATGCGCCCATCACCGAGTACCTCAACACGCTCTGCGCAAGAGCCCATCCGCTGCTGTACCGAGGCAGGGCATGGCGCATCGGTGCGATCGCCCCGTTCTTCGCCACGGCACTCCCCCGCTCGTTCCGCGCCGCATGGCCCTACATCGTCGCGAGCCTCGCGCTCATGGTGGTCGGGTTCATCGCAGGGTGGCTCGCCGTGGATCTGCGCCCCGATCTGCGCGCGTCGCTCGTCCCGCCATCGTTGTTCGACGAGATGGCTCGCGGTCAGATCGGCACCGGCGTGCAGGACGCGCCGTTTGCGGCGGCATTCATCATCCAGAACAACATTCGCGTGGCGCTGATCTGCTTCGCGGGTGGGATCCTGCTCGGGATTCCAACCGCCCTGGTGCTGCTCAGCAACGGGTGGATGCTCGGGACCGTCGCCGCCGCCGTCCAGCTGGGTGGCTACAACTACCAGTTCTGGTCGCTCATCGTGCCGCACGGCATCCTCGAGCTCAGCGTCATCGTGATCAGCGGCGGCACCGGACTGATGCTCGGCGACGCCATCCTGCGCCCGGGGCAGCTTCGCCGCGGCGAGGCGCTGGCGCGGGTGGCGGTGCGCGCCGTGATGCTCGTGCTCGGCGCCGCGAGCCTGCTGATCATCGCCGGGACGCTCGAGGCGTTCGTCTCTCCGAGCTCGCTCCCGGACGGCGTGAAGCTCGCGATCGGGGGGACCGTGGGGGTCCTCCTTTACTCGTGGCTGCTCCTGGCCGGGAGGCAGCCACGAGGACGGCGACGGGCCCCCCGGTTCGATCGTCCTGCCGAAACCCCCGCGTAGACTGGAGTTGATGGACGTTGTCCGCATCACGCCGCGTGGCTACTGCCACGGCGTGGTGGAAGCGATACGGATCGCAAAACGTGAAGGCGCCGCCCGCGCGGGCAGTGAGCCGGTCACCATGCTCGGGTACCTGGTCCACAACGAGCACGTGACCCGGGAGCTCGAGGAGTCCGGGGTCGCGCTGGTGGCCGAACCGGACCGCATGAAGGCGCTCGAACAGGTCACCGAAGGGACGGTCATCTTCACCGCGCACGGCATATCGCCGGCGGTGGTCGAGGCCGCACGTGCGCGCGGCCTCAACCTCGTAGACGCAACATGCAGTGACGTCACTCGTAC
>PKYW01000064.1 GCA_003132805.1 Candidatus Dormiibacterota bacterium
GTCATCTTCACCGCGCACGGCATATCGCCGGCGGTGGTCGAGGCCGCACGTGCGCGCGGCCTCAACCTCGTAGACGCAACATGCAGTGACGTCACTCGTACCCACGATCTCGTTCGTGAGCTGGTGGCGAGCGGGCACCACGTCATCTACATCGGCAAGCGGGGTCACCCCGAACCCGCCGGCGTGCTCGGTATCGCACCTGAGCACACCACCCTGATCGAGAGCATCGACGAGGTGGACACGCTCGAACTGCCCGACGAACGGCCGCTTGCGGTCACGTGTCAGACGACACTGAGCATGTGGGACACACAGTCCATCATCGAGCGGCTGGTTGAGCGTTTCCCCACCATCGAAGTCCACAACGAGATCTGCCGTGCGACCCAGGAACGTCAGGAGGCCGCGGTGCTTGCGGCCGACGACGTCGACTGCGTGGTGGTGGTGGGAAGCGCGCGCAGCAGCAACAGTCAGCGACTCGTGCAGGTGGTTCGCGAAAAGGGCCACCGCCCCGCATATCTCGTCGATACCGCCGCAGACCTCGATCCCTCGTGGTTCCGTGGCGTTCGGAAGGTTGGCGTCACCTCGGGTGCGTCCACGCCGACACAGATCACGCGTGCGGTGATCGCAGCAGTGGAGGCGATGCCGGAGACGACCTGAGGTGACGTTTTGGCTGCAACGGTCACAAACCCGGCGAGCCTGCTAGTGTCCTGCCTCGATGACCACAGGAGGGTTGCCGCCACCCCCGCCTCAGGCGCCTGGTCAGTGGGACGGAGGGCAGGGGTACCTCCCGCCGCCCCCGCCTCCGGCATACCCGGTGGCGACGTATTACGCGGGACCGCAAGCCGGACCGGCTCCCGGTATCGCGTATGCGGGATTCTGGATCCGCTTTGCCGCGGCGCTGATCGACGGGATCATCGTCGGGGTGCCCTTCGCGATCGTCTTCTTCGTGGTCGAGGGATCCGCGATCAGCTCCTACGCCAACTGCATCAACATCGCCGCCCAGTCCGGATCGCTGGCGACCATCTGCTCCTCGACGTACATCGGCTCGGCCGGCTACTGGTATTTGATCGCGCTCGGCGTCCAACTGTTGTACTTCGTCATCCTCTGGTCCAAGTTCGGTGGAACACTCGGCCAGCGGATGCTGGGACTCCACGTCGTTGACGCCGCGACCGGCCAGAACATCGGCATCGGCAGGTCGCTCGGCCGTTTCTTCGGCTATGTGATCAGCATCATCGCACTCTACATCGGTCTCATCTGGGCTGCCTTCGACCCGCGCAAGCAAGGCTGGCACGACAAGATCGCGAGCACATTCGTGGTCCGCAAAGTCTAGAATCCGGCCACCGACTCGCCGGATGAGGCGGCACCACTGAAGAGGAGAGAGCAACGTGGCAGCACTGCCGCCCCAACCACCAGGCAGCCTACCCCCGGACCCGCCCGGCGTAGCGCCTCCCGGTAGCCCACCCCCCGCCGGGCCACCACAGGGTCCCTATTCCCCTGGTAACGCGTACGCAGGCCAGATGCCGTACGCGCCCCAGGCGCTGCCGCAGCCGGTCGTCGTCAAGGTGCACAAGCGAACCTTCTGGCTGACGATCGCGCAGATCATCATCATCGTGAAGGCGATCCTGATCATCCTCATCGCCGCTGGTTCGGTTGCGATCGGCGTGTACATCCTCACCGCGGGGCATGCGGCGCTGCACAACATCCCCGGCTACGACAACTACGCGAATCAGTTCGGCAACTCATTCGTGAATGCGGCCGGAGCGGTCTTCTTCGCGATCGCCGTGGTGCCGTTGATCATCGGCATCGTCGACCTCATCCTCGGCATCATCGTGGGACGCCCCTCGCAGGTCGCACGCTGGATCATCATCGTCCTCGACGTCATCAGCATCATCATCGCCCTCGCGGATTTTGCCCGCGTGAACAGCAGTAGCGGGGACATCGTCCTGATCGTGTACCTCGTACTCCAGGTCATCGTCCTCTACGCGCTGCTGCTCGACCCTGCAACCCGAAGAAACTTCGCGGGCAAGGCCGTTTGAGCACGAGCGGTGAGCGCGCCGCTGTTAGAGGCGCGCTCGCCGCTTGAGGTCGAGGTAACGGTTCACCAGACGGGGTGACAGCGTGCGCGCGTCGGCATCGATGGTCTCGACGCCCGAGCTGCGCAGCATGCGCAGCGTGTCGTCGCGATCGGCGATGAGACCGCCGGCGACAGCACGCGCGTAGGCATCGTCGCCGCTTCGCGGCACGGCATTCGCGGCGTCGTCGAGTGCCGGGTCGCGGACCGTGACCACCAGCGGCAGGTGACGGCGGCGCAGGCGAACGCACTGCCGGATCAGCGCTTTCCCCTGGTCGAGATCGAGGACGTCGGTGAAGATGACGACGAGCGAGCGACGCGTCTGCCAGCGGCTGAAATACGCGAGCGCATCGTCGTAGTCGGCCTCCGTCTCGCCCGGCTGGATGGGGCGCGTCGCGTCGAGAAAGCGGCGCAACTGCGCGGTGCCGGCGCGCGGCGGGAGCGTTCCGGTGACCGTGTCGGAGAAGGCGAGCATTCCGGCGCGATCCCCGGCACGAAGGGCAACGTGCACAAGGAGCAGCGCGGCGTTGATCGCGTGGTCGAGCTTGGTGAGCTCGCCGGCGCCGATCCCCATCAGGCGGCCGTGGTCCAGGCAGATCACCAGGGGCTGGGCACGTTCGGGGATGAGATCGGTGGCCATCAGGCGGCCGGTCCGGGCGGTGGCACGCCAGTTGATGGCACGCAAGGGATCGTCGGGAAACGCCTCTCGTACCCGGTCGAACTCGCTGCCCTCCGTGCGCAGACGCATGGTTCGCAAACCGAGCTCGGCGAGCTGACCGCGACGCGCCAGCGCCTCGTAGACATCGATTGCAGCGAGGTTCGGGTCGACGCGGACGGGACGCGTGGCAGCGACCGTCGTCTGCCGCCAGCCGATGCCCCATGGGCCGGTGACGCGGACGACCGCCGGTCCGAGGACGACGTCGCCGCGCGCAACCGGTGTGACCGTGTACTCGAGGCGAGCGGGAAGCTGCACGTTCCATCGCGTTCGCGACGGATGGAGTCGTGCCGGAGTGCGCTCACTGACGATCGCCGAAGCGCCCGCGGCGCGAGCCGTGATCGCGAGAGTCACGCGGTTGGCGACGCCGACGGAGAGGAGGTCGTTGCACTCGCGCTCAACCCGGAGCACGGCTTTGCCCGGCGCTCGCCGCGAGTCGACGGCGATCCCAAGCAGGACCGCGACGAACAGCACGAGTCCCACCACGAACACTGCCATTGCCGCCGCTCCGGCTGCAATGACCGCGACCGCGACCACCAGGAGACCGGCGCCGCGCGACGTCACCTCGGGACTGGGACCCTGCCCACCGCCCGCTGGACCGCGGCGACCTCGGACACACCCTGGATCTCCGCCTCGGGCCGTCGAATCATCCGGTGCCGCAGCGCGGGGATGCAGACATCCTTGACGTCATCGGGAACCACATAATCACGCCCCTGAATCGCGGCCATGGCCTTGCCGGCGAGGAGCAGGGCGATCGATCCACGCGGGCTGGCGCCGAGTGATAGGTCGGGGCTGGTCCTGGTGGCCGTGACGATTGCCGAGATGTAACCGAGCACCTCGTCGGAAACGCGAACCGCCGCCACCTCGGCGCGCACCGTTTTGAGGGTTGCGGCGTCGATGATCGAGCTCACTCCCGCGGCCACGAGGTCATGGGCGTTGAAGCCGCCGTCGACGCGGCGGAGCATCACCACCTCGGTCGCCGGCTCGGGAACGTTCACCTCGAGCTTGAAGAAGAACCGATCGAGCTGTGCTTCCGGGAGTGGATACGTGCCCTCGTACTCGACCGGGTTCTGCGTTGCCACCACGAGAAATCGATCGCCGAGCGGCCGGCTCTCACCGTCCGACGTCACCTGGCGCTCCTCCATGGCCTCGAGCAGCGCCGACTGCGTCTTGGCCGGGGCACGGTTGATCTCGTCTGCGAGCAGCGTGTCGGTGAAGATCGGGCCCTCACGGAACTCGAAGGTCCCCGAGTCCGGGCGGTAGACGCTGGTCCCGATGATGTCCGATGGGAGCAGGTCGGGGGTGAACTGGATCCGCGTGAAACGCGCGTCGAGCGCAGCGGCGAGGGTGCGCGCCATCAACGTCTTCGCCGTCCCGGGCACGCCTTCGAGGAGCACGTGGCCGCCGCAGAGGACGGCGATGTAGAGCCCGTCGATGACCTGGAGCTGGCCGACCACGGCTCGACCCATGGTCTCGTGCAGTGCGCCGCGCAGGGCGACGGCGTCGTTCGCAGGTGCCACTCGTGGCATTGTGCCCTGCGCGCTCGCAGAATCAGCCAACTGGTGCACCGGTCCATTCCCTCTCGCACGCATCCACGTCGCGTGCGAGGCGGAGCAGCTCACTCTCCTCCGGTCGCCCGGCGGCGAGCGACCGGGCGTGGGCGAGCAGCGCTTCGAGTCCACCGCTCGCCTGCGGGTTGGCAACGGAGATCGCTGCGCAGAACGATGCGTCGTCAAGATGCCAGTCCACCCCTGTCGCGCTGCCGATTCTCCGTTTGAGCTCCTCGGCGTAGCGTGCGGCGATCGGTCCGCGCTGACGGCTGCGCGCGAAGAGCTGTCCCATCGCCGTCACGTAGGCGCCGGCGGTCGGCACCCGCGCGTCGCCACCGTCCTGCGCTGGTTTGCCAAGCCGGCGGCCGTTGAGCGCGATCGCCAGCAGCACGACGAAGCCGACGAGCAACGTCGCCAGTCCGACCGGGCCGTCGAAGATGGCGCCGGCTCCGCTCGTCTCTGTCCCCTCGCCGTGGTGATACTCGTCAAAGCTGATCCGGCCGCCACGCGCACGCTGCAACAGGCTGAGGGCCAGGAACGAGGAGTCGGGATGGCGGAGGCCGTCATTGGACAGTGGTTGGGTATCGCCGAGGACGTACGCGCGCCCTCCGGTGCCGACGTGCACGACGCCGACCACCACCTCGTTATGCTCCACAAGCATGGGAACCAGCGGCGCCTGGTCGGAGAAGGTGAGCCCGGTCGAGACCGGCACAGACTGAACGCGATCAGTGCTGTCGAACGGTTGCGCGACGGTCGCGACCCCGCTCCCTGCAGTCGCGGATGGGTTCACCCCGAGCCGGCCGAGCAAGGGCGCCGCATCGGCGAGGCTGTCCGGCGTGACCACGAGGATGAGATCGCCGCCTCCGCGGAGAAAGGACATCATGGCGTTGACGTCCGAGCTGGTCAGCGCGACGGTGGGGTCGTAGCAGAAGACCACGTCACTGCCGGTGAGATCGAAGCTCCCGGTGATCCGGCCGACGTCGAGGCCCAGGTCCGAGAACCATGTGTAGAGGGCGAGCGTGCCCAGGCTCCCTGCCGATCGCGATGACGGGTTGGTCTGGTCGTTGGGAGGGATCGCGCTGCTGATCGCGATGACCGCAAGGATGCAGAGTGCAGCGATCAGGGTGAGCATCGCCGAGAGCGGCGGCCGGCTCAATGGTGCTGCGCCCCCGCGGCACGGCGAGCGACGCGCCGGACGGCCTCACAGCGGGCGCGCGCCACCTCCCAGTCATCAGCGCCGACCGCTTCCCCGCCATACCACGCCTTGTCGAATGAGGCAGCAGCAGGGGCAACCACGGCGAGGAGATCCGCATCGGCCGACAGCGTCGCGAGCATCTCGCGCGTCGTCCAGGCGCGATCGACAGGCGCCCGCCGGTCGGCGATGTCCAGCAGTGCCGAGCGGAAGGCACGCCGAATCGCTTCGCGATAGTCGCCGCGCTGTGCCGCGGCGAGCGCGAGGGTCCATTCACGCTCCGGGTCATCACCGGCGGTCGCCGGTTCGTCCGCTACACGCGCACGACGGCTGCCGGCGACACCGCGCAGCCGGTAGATGACCAACGCGGCGATGGCAGCGAGCACGAGCAGGCCGAGCAGGATCGAACCGCCCTGGCCGAGCAGGCCGAACAGGTGCGAGAGGATCCACTGGATCGCGGCGCCGATACGCTCGAAGATCGACGCAGGTTGATTCTGGTCGAGATCGGCAAAAACTGACGAAGCGTACACCTGGTGCAGGAGGTTCTCGGCCGCCTGCGAGTCGACGTGGCACGCCGAACCCGAGGGCAACGCGAGGGTGGTCACGATGAGATCGAGCCGCTGCCTCGCGCCGGCAATGCCGGGCGGCGTAGCCGTGAGGTTCGCGACGATGGGGGCGAGATCCGCTGTCGACGCGGGTGCGAGATTCTGGGCCTCGGTGACGGCGGTGAGTGCAGCCGGCGGCTGCGGAGGAACCGCGGTCAGCGCGCTTTCGGCACGACCGAGCAACGCCAGATACTCGAGCGTCACGCACGGACTCGCGGCCCGAGCGGGCGCGGCAGTGGATCCCGCAACGGTGAACAGGGCAGCGCCCGCAATGACCGCGACGAGCAGACGCCTCACAGCGAGCGTGCGAGCATCTCGATATCGAAGCCTTCTTTGCGGATCCGAATGTCGTAGTACAGCAACGTCACCCCGATGTAGGTGACCGGAGCGATGAACACGGCAGAGATCGCGCTCGCCACCTGGTCGAAGACAAAGGTGTTGTTGGGGTCGAGCGCCGATCCCGGAATTTCGAAGATGGCGCTGATCACTGAGGAGATGATCGCGGTGATGATCGCGAGCAGGGCCATGCGTCCCAACGTGGGCCAGAAGCGTCCGCTGATCAATTGCCAGCTCCGCTTCAGCCCGCCCCATCCCGACACGCGTTCGAGAACAATCGCCGGGACGGCGACGACCGTTCGCACGTAGACCATGATCAGGACCGGGATCAGCGCGAGGAACGCGAGCACCGCCAGCAGCGCCCCGAGACCGCCTGCTCCGACGGCACCGAGCAACGCCACGAACGCGATCACCACCGCGAACGTGCCCGCATACGCGAGGACGAGGATGAGGATCATCGCAACGAGTGAGCGAAGACGGCCCCATGCGGCGCTGTACGCGGACAGCAGCGAGCTCGCCCGGTCGAGGTATCGATCGCTCACCGCCCGGGTCGTGGCCGCCTCTCCGAGCGGGACGACGACCAGGAGGCTGAGCAGCAGCAGCCCGACGGTGACGGCAAGCACACCGAGATACGAGTTGAGGAGCTGTTGCGCCTGCGCCGGGGTGATCGTCTGGCTGCCCAGGGACGCAAAGGGTGATCGCACGAAGGTGGCCACCCCGGTGAGCTCGAAGAGCAGCCAGGTGAGCAGCGCGTAGGGGATTTGCACCACCGCGCTGATCGACGCGATGAGAACGAAGTTGCGCCGGTACAGCGTGAAGGTGGCGTCGAGCCACTCTCCCACCGACAGCGACCGGAAGCGCCCGGAGCCGACCTGGGACGGCATGAAGCCCGGATTCCAGCCCGGCTGCGGGGCTCCCCACGCCGGAGGTTGAGCCCACCCGGGAGGCGGCGATCCCCATCCCGGCGGCGGCGATCCCCACCCGGGCGGCGGTGATCCCCAGCCTGGTGGCGGCGAACCCCAGCCGGGCGGAGATCCGCCCACGCCAACCGGGGGTGGGCTCGGAGGCGGTGGCTGATCGGTCATCAGCCCCATTGTCAATGCTGCACATCAAGGGTGAGCGACGGTATCCTCACAACTTGAGGCGATGAGAGAGTTCACTGCCGCGCTTGCTCGCGGCCATTTCAACCTGGAGCACGCCCGATGCGTGCACTAGTCGTCGACCCGACCCTCATCGACCCCGGCTCCGGGCGGAGGGGCCGTGGCCGGCGTCGGCGCACGCAGCCGAGCTCCTCGCTTCCGGTCGAGGTGCGCGACGTCAGGACGCCCGTTCCTCCGGGCCCCGGCTGGGTGCTCATCCGGCCGGCGCTGGCGGGCATCTGTAGCACCGACCTCGCCCTGGTCCACCGGGACCCGGTGCCCAACGTTCTCACGGCATACGCCTCCGCTGGCACCTTCATCCCCGGTCACGAGGTCGTGGGCGTGGTGGAGCGCGCCTCCTCGACGCGCTGGGCGCACGAGGGCGATCGTGTCCTCGTCGAGCCAACCCTGCGCTGCGCCCACAAAGGCCTCGCCGAGTGCCGTCGCTGCCGGGCCGGAGACACCCATCTCTGCGAGAACGCCGATCGTGGCGGGGCGCTGTGCTCCGGCCGTTCGGTCGGCTCGAGCGAGCGGGCGGGCGGCGGCTGGAGCGAGGGCTTCCTCGTCCACGAGGACATGCTCGTTCCGGCCGACGGCATCTCCGACCAGCGCGGCGTCCTCGCCGAGCCGGCGGCCACGGCGCTCCACGCGGTCCTGCGCTGGTCGCGACGCGGTGATACCGCTGTCGTCATCGGGTCAGGGGCGCTGAGCCGGTTGATCGTCGCAACCCTCCGGCGCCTGCATCCCGATCTCGACATCATCGTGCTGCACGATGCTCGGAGCACCACCCGCCCTCGGATGGGCCGGCGTCATCGCGAGAGTGCTCCGCTCAACGGCGACCCCAACGCCGCGTTCATGGCGATCCGCTCGATCGGCGCCAACCGGGTCTGGCACGGGTCCTCGGAGCAGATGCTCCAGAAGACCGCCGAGCACATGGAGGCCCGGGTGATGCGCCCCGCCGGTGGCGGTCTCCCCGTCCTCGACGGCGGGGTCGACGTGGTGTTCGACTGCCGCGCCTCGGCGCTAAGCATCGATCTGGCCGTCCGCCTGCTGCGCGCCGGCGGCACCCTCGTCCTCTGCGGCCGTTCCGGCCGTCACGAGATCGAGTGGTCGTTGATCTGGGCACGTGAGCTCACGGTGCGCGGTGCCGCCTCGTACGGCCGCGAGCCGGACGGCAAGCGCACCTTCGGCACGATTCGCGAGTGGCTGAGCGATTCCAGCTTCCCCGTCGACGGCGTGGTGACCCACCGGTTCCCGCTCGATGAGTACGCCGCCGCGCTCTCGATCGCGCAGGCGGGCACTGCCGCCGGCGCCGTCAAGGTGGTCTTCGAGGGTCCGGCGGCAACCAGCCTTCGGCCCACCGCTGCCGCGATCGTCGCCCAGCAGCCGGACGAGCCGGTGCTGCTCCAGTCGACGGCGGCCCGGGTTCGCGGCAGCCGCGTCAAAGTCTCCTAAGGCCGCTCGCGTGGCTCCGCGTCCGTATGACGCGTTCCAAAGTGATCCGAGGGCTGGGGCACGTTCGTATCAGGAGATGCGCAACCCCCGAGCGCGTGTCGGAGCATGAGAGTGCACCTGAGTGACGACGACATTGTCCGCTCGATCTCTGCCCATTCGCCCGAGGGGATCGAAGCTTTGTATGACCGTTACGGAGGCCTCGCCCACACCGTCGCTCTGCGCATCCTGAGTGACCGAGGCGCGGCCGAGGACGTGGTGCAGGAGTCGTTCCTGGCCGTCTGGCGCCGTGGCTCCACCTTCGAGCCCGGCCGCGGATCACTTCGATCGTGGATCTGCACCATCGTCCGGAACCGTGCGATCGATCGCTTGCGCGGCGACCGGACCCGGCAGCGGCTGGACACACCCATCGAGGGCGAATCGATCGAGCCGGCGGTCAGCGACCCGTGGGCGGCCGTCGCCCTCGAGTTGAGCGGCGAGGAGGTCCGCAAGGCGCTCGCCGAGCTTCCCGCCGAGCAGCGCCAGACCATCGAGCTCGCCTACTACGGCGGATACTCGCAGTCCGAGATCGCCACCGCGATGGAGGTGCCGCTCGGCACTGTCAAAGGCCGGGTCCGGATCGCGCTCGACAAGCTGCGCATCACCCTCGCCGATCGCCTGGAGACGCCATGGCAGACCCAATGAGCCACGACGAGGTCGCCGACCTCCTCGCGCTCGAGGCTGTCGGCGCGCTCGAGCCGTCGGATCGAGACGCGATGGAGCGTCACCTGACGACCTGCCCGACCTGCCGGCACACGGCGGCTGAATATGCCGATCTCGCCTCGTTGCTGCCATCCGCACTCGACGTCGAGCCCCCGCCCGCCCGTCTGCGCCGCAACCTCATGTCCCAGGTCTACGCGGAGGCAACCGCGTCGCCGCCGGTGTCGCGGTGGCGGCGGCTGATCGAGGCAATTCCAGCGAGCCGAACATTCACGGCGGTGGGAGCCGCCGCGGTGATAGCGGCCATCGCCTTCGGAATCTGGGGCGCCACCGGCAGGATGGGATCACAGGCGCCCGTCGCCTACACCGTCTCGGGAACGACTGCGACCGGAACCCTCGACGTCAGCTCCAGCGGGACACCGGCGGTGCTCACTGTGACCGGGCTCCAGGCGCTCCCCAGTACCAGCACCTACGAGGTCTGGCTCATCCCACCGCAGGGCTCACCCAAGGGGGTCGCGTTCCTCAGCCGCGCACCGGCCGGCGGCGCGTGGACGGCGGTTATCCCGGGAAGCCTGGCCGGGTACAAGAGCATCGCCGCCACCGTCGAGCCTGCCGGAGGCAGCCCGACTCCCTCCAACATGGAAGTCCTGAGCGGTCAGCTCTCCGAGTCCTGAGGCGGCCCCTGGGCCGCTTTGCGGCGCTTCTCGGCCACCGCCGGGAGCACGCGTTTGATGCCCGCGTTGTCAACCACCATGCGGCGCTCGCGCTTGCGATCCCGCTGGCGGATGCGCTCACGCTCGGCGTCGGGAACCTCCGGGTCGTGGTCCACCACCGCGCTCAGGCACTCAGCGGCGCTTCGGTGTGGCGCCTGCCACGAGCGATGGCGACCCCGACAGCCGCTGCTGCGGCTAGGGTGACGACGGCCCCGCCGGCGACCGCCTGCACCCGGCGGTCGAGCCCGAGCGCGCGTACGCGTTCGCCGAAACCGGTTGCGTCCGCGATCGCGAGGGCCGCCGCATAGATGTCGGCTCGCCGCGCCGGATTCAACGTCCAGGCCGCGATGGCGTTGCCGATCTCGTCGCCGGTCTCGACCAGGGCCGAGACTTCCCGCGCCGCGGCGACAGCGAGCATGTCGCCGTCAAGCGCGGAGTCGAGGCGATCTTCAACGTTCACGATCCCGACCTCGACAAACGTTCCGCGGGCATCGGTGCGCCGAGACGCTTGCGCAGCGACGTCAGCGCCCGGAAGGTGAGCAGCTTCACCGCTCCTTCACTCCTTCCCATGATCTCGGCGATCTCGCGATTGCGCAGGTCGCCGCCGAAGCGAAGCAGGATCGCCTGGCGCTGGTCGTGGGGCAGGCCGGCAACGGCGGCGCGTACTTCGTCGGCCCGATCGTTCTCCTCGGCGTGCAACGCGGGATCGGCGCCGGCGTCGGGGAGCATGCGTGGTTCGAGCTCAATCCACCCCGGTCGGCGGCGCTCCCTGGACACCAGGTTGCCGGCGACGCGGTAGAGCCAGGCCGAGTACGGAACGCCGCGCCATTCGAAGCGTGGGAGTTCCTCCATCGCCTTGGCAAACGTTGCTGCGGTCACGTCGTCGGCCAGCTCCATGTCGTGGGTGAGTGTGTAGACGTAGGCGTGGATCTGGTCGACGTAGCGCTCGTAGAGCGGCGCGAAGGCGGCTCGGTCACGCTGCGCGGCCAGGATCTCCAGCCGCTCCTCCTCGAGCTCGGCAGCGGTGCGATGTGCCATCGCTATCGCTTCCCAGCGCGCGAAGGGAGCAACTCGCAGAAGCGTGTTGGTGCCATCGCGTTACGCCTGCGGGCGTCCTCCGATGAGCCCGAGCTGCGTGCCGACCTCCTCGAAGGCGAGCAGCGCCCGGTCGAGTTGCTCGTGAGTGTGGGTTGCGCAGACGATCGTGCGGACCCGCGCCCTGCCTCGCGCGACGGTGGGAAACCCGATGCCCTGGGCGAAGATTCCGCGCTCGAGGAGCATGTCGGAGAGCTGCATCGCGACCGGAGCCTCGCCGCACATCACAGGGGTGATCGGGGTCTCGCTGTCACCGATGTCGAAGCCGAGCTCGCGAAGTCCGCTCTTGAAGTGGCGCGTGTTGCTCCAGAGCTGCTCCATGAGCTGCGGCTCCTGCTCGAGCACATCCACTGCGGCGATACACGCGGCGACCACCGCGGGTGGATGCGATGACGAGAAGAGGAAGGGCCGCGACTTGTGGATCAGGTGGTCCCGGACGATCTGCGACGAGGCGACATAGCCGCCCACCACGCCGATCGCCTTGCTCAGCGTGCCGATGTTGAGTGCGACTCTGCCGTGCAGACCGAAGTGATCGGTGGTGCCCCGGCCATTGGTGCCGAGCACACCGGTTGCGTGCGCGTCATCCACCATCACCGCCGCGCCGTAATGCTCCGCGCGTTCGACGAGCTGGGGAAGCGGCGCGATATCGCCGTCCATGCTGAAGACGCCATCAGTGACCAGCAGGACGCGCCGGTATCCCTTGCTGCGCGCCTCGCTGAGCGCACGCTCCGCGTCATCGGGATCGGCGTGCTCGTAGAGGATCCGATCGGCTTTGGTCAACCGGATGCCGTCGATGATGCTCGCGTGGTTGAGCTTGTCACTCACCACGCAGTCACCCTGGTCGAGCATCGAGCCGATGACACCGATATTCACCGCATACCCGCTCTGGAATGTCAGCGACGCCTCGGTGCGCTTGAACGCCGCGAGGCGGCGCTCCAATTCCTCGTGCAGCGTCTGCGTGCCGGCGATGGTGCGCACGGCACCCGTGCCCGCGCCCCATTCGAGTGCCGCGCGCGAGGCCGCCTCGACCAGCCGCGGATGCGTGTTGAGACCGAGATAATTGTTGCTGGACAGGCTGATCACCGCCTTGCCCGCGATTTCGACCTCGGGGCCCTGCGCGGACTGGAGCACGCGCAGCGGCCGGAACAATCCATCGCGACGCAACGCGTCGAGATCCTCGTTGAGTGATGCGTCGAGTGCCTGAACCGCCTGCGACGCGTCTGCGCTGGTCACCATGCGTTCAACGATACCCCGCGCGCTACTCAGGGGTGAGCGTCACCTTGCCGCACTGACCCGACTTCATCAGCGCGATCGCGCCATCGATCTCGTGAAGCGCGAAGTGGTGCGTGATCAGCGAGCGCACGTCGATGACGCCCTCTCGAACGTACGCGGTGACCTGCTCCCAGGTCTCGGGGATGCGCCGGCCGGCGATGCCATAGAGGCTGAGACCCTTCATGACGACGTCACTGGAGAGGTCGACGACATCTGGCCCGTCGCCGATCCCGAGCAGGCTGATCCACCCCCCGGGACGCACCAGGCGCGTCGCCGAGGCCACCGCAACCGGCGATCCGCTCATCTCGAGCACGCAGTCGATGGCACTGCCGGCGGCTTGACGAACCGCGCTATCGACCGCGTCGTCGGTCGCGCGGACGATCGCGTTTGCACCCATGCGCTCGGCGAGGTCGAGACGGTACGCGTTGCGATCGACCCCCACCACTCGCGCCGCATCCTGGGCGCGGGCGACGGCGATCGCCGCGCAGCCGATCGGACCGCAGCCGAATACCACCACCGTGCGCCCGGCGAGATCGCCGTACGAGCACGCGTGCACTGCGTTGCCGAACGGTTCCATGGCGGCGGCGACATCAGGGGAAACCGCATCGCCGACCGGCCACACGTTGGCGGCCGGGACGACGAGATGTGTCGCGAATGCCCCATCAACATCGACACCGAAAATGCGCGTGTTCTCGCACACGTGAAAATCGCCGCGACGGCACTCGTCGCAGTGGCCACAGACGATGTGCGACTCGACCGCAACCCTGGTCCCGATCGGCGGTCCCTGGACGCCGTCACCCCACGCGACCGCCTCGCCGCAGACCTCGTGGCCGACCACACGCGGCGGATGCACGCGTGCCGCGGCCCACGGGTTCCAGTCGTAGAGATGCACGTCGGTGCCGCAGACCGATGCGGCGGCGACGCGAAGCAGGATCTGGCCGGCCGCGGGTGACGGCATTGGCACGTCGCCGATCACGAACCCGGGCGCAGGCGTCGGCTTGAGGATAGCGAGCACGGCGCCGTGATTATGCGTTCGCGACCCATCCGGTCAAACGTCTGCGCCGTGTCCGTCGAGCCCGGAGAGACTGCGGCTCATCGCGGCACGCATCTGCCGCTCATCGCCAGGCGCGGGAGGACAGAGACATGCTCGATGGCATTGACCGGCCGGGTCTGGGGCCACGCCCTCGCCGGATCCCGGTCGAGGACCTCAGCGTCTACGAGGGGCGTGGCGGCCACACGCTGCGCCGGCACGTCGACACGCGGCCGGGCGACGAGATGCGCCGCATCCTTCGAGAGGGCGTGGCCGCGGCCGGTCGTTTCGTCAGCCGCGCCACCGCGCAGCGCTGCGTCGACATCGCGGTGACGCGGCGCAGCTCGGACATCACCGCGTGGCTTGCCGGCCGGGACAAGGGCGCACCGTTCACCTTTGTCGAGGACATGGGCGAGGTGATCGGTCACGTGCTCACCTACGCCGAGGTGAGCCGGGGCGTGGTGGTCCCCACACAGGTGACGGCCGTCCGCTTGGTGCTGCGCCGCAACGACGAACTGCCAGGCGGGTTCACGCTCGTCACCGCGTACCCGACCCGATCCCCACATCGCCACAAGAGACATCAGGAGCGCTGACAATGAACGGCATCATCGATATCGATATCGCGATCGACAACGCCGCGACGGAATATCCGGCACTCGCCCAGCTGCTGGCCGGCTACTACCACCAGGACTGGCAGCAGGACCACGCGACTCCGGATGCCGCCCTTCATGCATTTGCCCGTGATGCCTCACCAGACACCGTTGCGTCTGCCGCGGGTGACATCGCCCGCCTCGTCGGCGTGGGATTCGACGATGCCGCACTGACGCGCGTCCTCGCGGACGGATTCGACTGCAACTACGTCCCTGTGGCCAACGGCCTCACACCCGAGGGCTGGCTGCTGCACCTCCGCGATCTGCTCATCCCCTCCGGGTCCTGACCCCGGACCGTCACCGTGCCCGCGGCGACGCGGCCACCCGCTGGAACAGCGCCACGAAGTGGAGCAAGGCCGTGGGCACGAGTGTCGGGATCGCGATGATCAACGCAACGATGTCGACCGGTCCTGAGAAGAGGCGGACCCAGTAGAGGGCGAAGATCACGATCCCGGTGAACAGCGTGTTGCGTCGACCCCACACCGTGTACACGAGCTCTGGGCGGCGTCCGGTGAGCAGGACGATCGGTGTCAGCAGGACCGGTCCCGAGTAGCGAATAACGATCAACACCGCAAGCCAGAGCGGGAGAATCCCGAGCGCCCAGGAGCCGATCGCCCCGACGACGAAGTAGATGGCATCGCCGAACGGGTCCATGGCCTTGCCCAGGACGGTGACCGGGCCGTACCGGCGGGCGATGAAACCGTCCACTGCGTCGAGGAGGCCGACGGACCCGCCGATGCTGCCCCAAAGGGCCAGGCCGAGGCGCCCCGGCAGCGTCAGCGTGCCGATGAACAGCACGGGAACACACGCGTAGCCACGGAGTGCGGTGAGCCCATTGGGGATCCCATATCGGTCAACGAGAGTCCCGTCGGGCGTCCGCAGCAGGGCGGCACCGCCGATCACGCCGACGGTCACCAACACCCACCAGACGCCAGTGGCGATAACCGCGAGCGTGATGGTGCCGTGGCCGTGCACGAGCGCCACGTCGGTAGTCACGGCTTCGCCGAGGATCAGTCCGAGGACGGTCCAGAACAGCAGCGAGCGCCGCAGGTGCACGCTGCCGCGAAGGCGCGCCAGCGCCGTCCGGTAGAGGCCGGCTAGACCACCCAGCCCAGAGCCCCCGACGGGGATGGAGACGCCGGGATCAGACCGCGAGGCACGTGATCGTCTTGACCACGCCGTCCGCGGACTGGATCCGGTCGAGGATCAGACGTCCGATCCCCGGCACGTCGGGTGCCTCGACCTGGGCGATGACGTCGTACTCGCCGGTGATCGCGTCGACCAGGACGATGCCGTCGCTGCCTCTCAGGCCATCTGCCACGTGTTGCGCCTTGCCTGCGCTCGCTGTCACGAGTACGTATGCACGAATCATCTCGTTGCTCCCACGGTTCAAACGCTCGGCGACTGTAGCATGGGGACATGCCGTGGGCGATCTTGATCCGGCTCCTCGCCAGGCTTGCGGCGAGCCTGTTTTTCTGGCGCATCGCGACCAGCCGGCGGCGCGCTTATGCGAACGGTCAGCCTGTTCCCGGCGCCGCCCCGAAGACCCGGATCGACGCGCAGGCGGCGGTCATGGCGGTCAAGACATCGATCCTCCTCACATGGCGCGCGCTACTCACGGCGACGTTTCTGACCGTGTTCGCAGTTCTCCTGGTCGCGGGCCTGACGATCGTCGCCCTAGGGCCGCGCTGGCTCGGTGCGATCCTCTTGGCCGGAGCGATCGCGTCCGGATGGGCGACCTGGTTCGAAGGCCGTGTCCTAGTCGTCGCCGTGCGGATGCGGAACAAGCGGCGACGCGACGAGCGGCTGCGTAAGACCGCGACTTCCTAAGCTGAGCGTGGTCTCGGAGCGGGAGGGGTCGCCCGTGCCACCGCGAATTTGGCAGCGCACGAGAGAGCGCGACAATCTGCT
>PKYW01000041.1 GCA_003132805.1 Candidatus Dormiibacterota bacterium
GCACCACGACCGACGAGAACATAGCCATGATCGGCGACTCGGTCCGCTGGTTCGTCAACCACGGCCGCCGCGTCGTGTATGACGCCGAGCACTTCTTCGACGGATACGCGAGCGACGCGGACTATGCCTTGCGCTGCCTCGACGCCGCGATCAGTGCCGGCGCCGAGCGGATCACCCTCTGTGACACCAATGGCGGGACGCTTCCCGACCGCGTGGAGTCGGTGGTGCGCGGGATCACCGCACGATTCGGCAGCGTCGCGGGCATTCACTGCCACGACGACTCGGGGTGCGCCGTTGCGGCGACGCTCGCAGCCGTCCGCGCCGGTGCCGTGCAGGTGCAGGGCTGCATTAACGGCTACGGCGAGCGCACCGGCAACGCGAACCTGTGCACCCTCATCCCCAACCTGCAGCTCAAGATGGGCGTGCACGTCATCGACGATACGCAGCTTGCGCGCCTGACCGAGGTCGCCCGCGATGTTGCGGAGATCGCGAACATCGCTCCTCCCATCTCGGCCCCATACATCGGACAGGCCGCGTTCACACACAAGGGTGGACAGCACATCGACGCGATGAGCAAGGCGTCATACGCGTACCAGCACATCGATCCCGCCCGGGTCGGCAACGAGCGGCACTCGGTGATCACGCAGCAGTCGGGACGCGGCACGGTGCTCGAGAAAGCGGCGGCCTTCGGCGTCGACCTCACGGAGGACAAGGCCCTCGCGCGCAGGGTCGCCGACCAGGTGAAGGACCTCGAGTTCAGCGGGCACTCGTTCGAAGGTGCCGAGGCATCCTTCGAGCTGCTCGTGCATCGGGCGCGGGGCAATGCCGCGCCGTTCACGCTCATCGATTACATCGCGCTCGTCGAGCAGCGCGAAGGGCGCCAGCTGGTGTGCGAGGCGACCATCAAGGTGCAGGTCGGCGACGAGGTGGTGCACACCGCGGCCGAAGGCAATGGCCCGGTCAATGCGCTCGACGCGGCGCTGCGCAAGGCGCTGACGCCGAGCTATCCGGAGATCGGCGCCACCCAGCTGTTCGACTACAAAGTCCGTGTCCTGGATGGCCGCGACGGCACCGCCGCCGGCGTCCGGGTGCTCGTCGAGAGCGGCGACCACCACCGGCGCTGGAACACGGTGGGCTGCAGCACCAACATCATCGAAGCCTCGTGGAACGCGCTCGCGGACGCATTCGAGTACGCGATCGTGGCGACCCGCGAACGCTCAGGCTTTGCGAGCGAGCACCTGGAGGTAGTCTGACTCCAGCGTCAGGCCGCCACCCGAGACCTGGTTGAGCTCGGCCATCAGCTTCTTGCCCTCCTCGCGCAGCGATGCCGTCTGTTCGGCGTCGAGCGTGCTGAGCATCGCTTCGAGCGGGGGGTTGGCGCGCTCCCAGAACTCCCAGCCGGCATCCAGCGATGGGAACTCGAACGTGAGCGCCTGAGGGTAGATCTCGATGGACGCGGTGAGCCCCTTGAAGCGGCGGTGCACCTCGTCGGTGACCCCCCATTCGAACGGCGATTGCATCCCGGGTGGGGGCGCCGGACCCCGCTCGGCGAGCATCGCGGTGATTCGACCGAGGAACCCCTTGGGGCCGTAGTTGGCCATCGCCACCAGGCCGCCGCGCTTGGTCACCCGGAACAGCTCGAGCGCCACTCGCTCCGGGTCTGGCGCGAACATGGCGCCAAAGACGGACGCCACGACGTCGAAGCGCTCGTCCGAGAATGGGAGATGCTCCGCGTCCGCTTCGCGCCATTCGATGGGGAGGCCGAGGGAGCGGGTTCGAGCCTGGCCCATCTCGACCATCGCCGGGGTGAGGTCGGTGGCCACCACCGTCGCCCCGAGCCGAGCTGCGGCGATCGCGAAATTGCCGTTGCCGGCGGCGACATCGAGCACCTCCGAGCCCGCCTGGAGGCGGCTGCGATGGGCGAGCTCGATCGCGTGCGGCTCCAGGTGAGCGGCGATCGCACCGTAGTCCCCGAGCGACCACATCCAGCGGATCGCATCCTTCATCTTCGGGTCGTCCGCCACGAGAAACCTCCTATGCGGCGACGTCTCGCCGCGCCAGCACGACGCCGGCAGATCCGAACCCCACGATCACGATGGCGAGCATCGCGATCAGCCCACCGACGAAGACGGGCGTGATCAGGGGAGTGCCATACAGCTGAAACACTGACAGGTTGTCCGCCCATGACGGCCATTTGAAGAGCGGTCCGAGCTCGAACACCAGGTAGGAGATCGCGGCAATGGTGGACAGCACGACAACCGCGATCCGCGGCCGCCACCCGGCGAGCACCGCTCCGACAGCGGCGAAGGTGAGCGCAAAGGGGATGAGCAGCGCTGTGGCAATGAGCAGCTTCCCGATGTCGACGACGATCCCCTCGGCCGGTGCCAGGGCGAGGATCACCGCCATGGCGACAAACGAGGCCACGATGATCGTCACGGTCAACTCCGTGGCGCGCTCTGCAAGCACTCGCCAGCGCGGAAACGGTTCGGCGAGCTGCATCTCGAGCACCCCGGACGAGTCGTCTGACGACCATCGGGACACGGTGGTGATCGAGAGGATCGCTACGAGCGCCTGCGCAAAGCTCAGCCAGATCAGTGCGAGGAGCACCGTGTGCACGTTGCCGGCGAGGCCCCGAAGGTAGGCACTGAGGCTCGGGGTCGTCGCGAAGAACGTCGCCGTCGCATTGACAAGAAGAACGACAGCCGCTGCGGCGACAGCCATTCCCACTGTCCAGCCGATCGCGCCGATGCGCCGAATCCACAAGCCACGCATGACCGGGATGCGCAGCAGCGGATTGGTGGATGCTTCGTGCACCTCAATCGCGCGACGCGGTCGCTGGCGGATCAATCCCAATCCGATGTCGCGGCGCACGAATGCCGCCGCGGCAGCGACGGTGGCGACGGTGCAGATGACGAAGAGCAGGATCGTTGCCACGAGATCGAACGACCCACCCGGTGCGACTGAATTGGACTGATTGAAGAGGAAGAACACGGAGATGTCGGTGAACGGCGCGCGATGAACGCTCGACCTCCCGATGCTGTCGAGGAGAAACATCAGGACGAGCACGACCCCACCGGCCGAAGCTGCCGCCCTGAAATCGCCCGCGAGTTGTGCGACGAGGAGCCCGATGCCGAAGCACGCAAGCGTGAGTGCCCAGAGCGCCGCGCTCTCGCCAACCAGCCCTGCGACGTCAGCCGGGGTTCCCGCGATAAGACATCCCAACCACGCGGCGACGCCCGCCAGAGTCACGATCTCCGCGCTCAATGCCGCGAAGAAGATGCTCCGCGTGGCAAGCAGGCGCAGTCGCGAAACTCCTGACGACAGCCACGACTCGACAAGGCCTCGATCCTCATCACGCCGCACCGCGCCACAGGCGCTGAACAGGCCCCAGACAGCGAAGATAATCACGAGGAACCCGTAGCCGCGCCACTGCAGATACCCCGCAGCGGTGTCGGGTCGAACCGGCAGCGGAAGCAACCAGGCGAACGTGGCGCCGAGGACGGTGACCGAATGTCCGAACGCCTCCTGCGCGGCGCGTGTCTTTCCCGCGATGATCGGGAATGCGGCGCTGTTGACCAGCACGTAGAAGATGCTGAAGTACGCCATCGCGATCAACCCGATGCGATGGAGGCGCAGCAGCAGGCGCGGCGACATCAACGCTTGTAGTAGCTGAGGAACAGCGACTCGAGGCTCGGCTCTCTGCTCACCAGGTCGACCACCGCATGGCCGCTGATGGCGGCGAGCAGCGGATCGAAGCCGCCATGCACGGTGCATGTGAGGCGCAGGCCGTCGACCGCGACATCCTCAACGCCGGACGCAGCGCGAACGGCCGCCTCGGGAACGTCACCACCGAACTCGATGGTCACCTCATGGAAGCGCAGCTCGTGCACCTTGTCCATCGACATGTCGGAAACGAGACGGCCTTCGCGAATGATCCCCACACGGGAGCACGTCTCCTCCACCTCGGACAGCACATGCGACGAGAGGAAGACGGTCGTCCCGGCAGCCTTCACCTCGCCGACGAGGTGATGGAACGTTTGCTGATTGAGCGGATCGAGACCGCCCGTCGGCTCATCGAGGATGAGCAGCCGGGGCCGATGCATGAATGCCAGCACCAGTCCCAGCTTCTGTTTGTTGCCACGCGAGTACTCGCGAAAGCGCCGGCCGAGATCGAGCTCGAGCCGCTCCGATAATTCCTTCACGCGCGCGCTGTCGATCCCCCCGCGCATACCACCGAGATACGTCACCACCTCGCTCCCGCGCATGCCGCCGAACTGGGGCAGCTCGCCGGGAAGGTATCCGACGTCGCGTTTCACCGCGACGGAATCGTGGTCGCAGTCGAGACCGAAGATGGTCGCGCTTCCGGCCGCCGCATGTATGACGCCCATGAGCAGCCGGATCGTGGTGGTCTTGCCGGCCCCGNNCGGCCCCGTTGGGACCGAGGAACCCGAACACCTCACCCTCTGCGACCTCCAGGTCGAGGTCGAAAAGTCCGTGACCCGACCCGTAATCCTTGGTGAGCCCGCGCATCACGATCGCGCTGGTCATCTACTCCTCCGCTTGTCAAGGCGCCGCACCAGGGCCTGAAAATGCTCCGTCGACTCGTCGCACCACTCAGCCATGCTCAGCATTCGCTGGCGCCCCAGTCCGCCCGCCGCACGCGCGCCCTGACGCAGTGTCGCTGCCAGGTCTCGCATCTG
>PKYW01000094.1 GCA_003132805.1 Candidatus Dormiibacterota bacterium
CGGCGACTGTCGTTTGTCCCGTCGTCGTGGTGTTGAGCTCGGGGTCGCGCCTCGCTGAGCCCCCGGTTACGGCCTGCGCCTCTGGGGCCTCCCCCGGTGTCGCCTCGAGGACCGCAGTGACGGCGCGGATCGCGTCCTCGATCATGCGTAAGCGGGCTTCAGCGACCGTCCACTCCTCGCGCAGCGAGGCGAGCGTTCCTTCCAACCGGACGTTCTGGGTCATGGGGCTGATCGTCCCAAATAACGACTTGCCAAAGCAAGTCTTTCGCTGGATCAGGCCAGCACGTCAGCTTGCCATGGTGCCTGCATCACGACCCGAGCAACGCGGCCGACCCCGTGGCAAGCGCGACCGGGCGGCCGTCGGCACCAAGGATCTCGGCCGTGCCGACCGTCAGGCTCCTGCCGCGATGAACGACCTTGGCTCGCGCCTCGAGCCGGGTCCCGTCACCAGCCACCGGGCGCAGGAAGTTGACCTTGACGTCGACCGACGCCATCCCCTCACCTTTGGCGAGCGTCGTCTGGGTCGCCAGGGCGAGCGCGAGGTCGGCGAGCAGCACGATGAATCCCCCCTGCGGCCACCCGAAAGGCGTGGCGAACCAGCCGCTCATCGGCATCGAACAGGTGGCGGCACCGAGCGTTGCCTCGGTGGGCACGATTCCCAGCAGATGGTGCAGCGGCGGGAGCGGAAGCTCCCCGCGCATCTGCGCATGGATGATCTCCACGCCGCTCCGCGCGCGGAATTCGCTCTCGTCGATACGCTCGCCCGCCACCGGCCGGAGGTACGGATCGGGGCCGTCGTCCACATCTTCCGACTCCTGTGCAGCCGCCGGGGGTGGGGCGGTGCCACCGCGTGATGGCGCACCCGCAGCGACGTCAGCGAAGATTCGCATCCGCGACGTGGAGTACGCGACCAGCCGCCCGTCCTCGTCGACAACCTCGCCCGCCGAAAACCCCATGGTCCGCCCGGTGTGGAGGGCGCGGCCCTTGGCCGTGATCACCGAGCCGATGAGCGCGGGGCGCAGGTAGGTCATCGACATCTCCGCTGTCGTGTACTGCGTGTGCGGCGGTTGCAATGACTGCAGCCCGCATCCGAGAGCGGCGTCCGCCGCAAGTGCGAGAGTCCCGCCCGGCACACCGCCGTGCGACCACTCGAACCATCGCGACACGGGCAGGCTGAACGCGGCGGTTCCCGTGTCGGCGCCGTCGAAGGTGAGTCCGGTCAGCCGTCCCATCGGCGGTGGCGAGCGCACCAGCCGGAGCGCTTCGAGGCCGCTGAGGTCGCGTGCTGACGCATCGAGGATCTCGCCGCGTACCGGAATGTCGCGCCACAGGGCTGGTTCACGGATCAACACCGCCCGAGCTTAGCGGCGACGCCACAACCTGGCGCTCAGCGCGGCGGTGGTGCAGGGACCCACGCGGTTCCAGTGCACGCCGATGTCGCAACGTCCGTGCCGACAACTGGTGCAGCGTAGCCCGTGCCGCGCACCGTGACGACGTCCGGAAACCCCGGCAGCGGGATCGGCAGATGCACGACGCGCGTGACCTCGGCATAGACGCGACATCCGTCGCTGGCGCAGAGGGTTCCCTCCGGTACCTGCGCATCGTCCGCAGTCTTCAGGACGACGTTGTTGTCTGGGCCACGCGGTATCTGCGCTGACTGGTCGCCCGACTGGATGCACGATCGCTGGAACGCGTAGAGCGTGCCCTGGCGATCCTGCGCGCTGATGTCGACGATCTGCACCGCACATGCTCCCGCGGAACACGCGCCGGTCTCGTTGTAGAGAAAGCGCGGATCGACCGAGTCCGCTCCCGACTGCGCGCTCAGCTGCGCGGCGTCCTCGACGCGTCCCGACCACACGTAGAGGTATGCGGAGTCCGCGACGAGGCACACGAGGCTGAACAGGAACAAGGCGAAACCGAGCGCGAAGACAATGAGTGTCTGGCCTCGTTGGAGAGAAGATCGTCCGGTCCGCCGCGAATTTGATAGCGACCGAGTGAGTGCGACAATCTGCTTGCGCGAACGAGGGAGCGGCCAAGCTGAGCAGCGGACCGGACGATCTTCTCTCCCCCGCGCGCCCTGTTGCATCACTGTCGAAACGGCGGTGGGAGCGCCTCGGCCTGGGCGTGCAGCGTTGGAGTCCAGAACACGCCCCAGGCCAGCGGCGTGTTCGCGAAGTTGAGCGACGCGGCGGCGGTGCACGTGACCACATCGAGACCGGATGGCGGATCGAGGGTGCGATCCACATAGCCGGGAACGACGACTCCGCCGGCCTTGATCGATCCGATGTCGCAGGACACCTCAGCCTGAGCGGGAGAGCCGGGATAGGCAACCGGTTCCAACCGCGGATTGGTCTCGTTGCCGCTGTCGCCGCCGGAGGTGCAGAGCGTCGCGGCCTGCCAGCGCAGCAGGTCGGCGTATGCGGTCATGGTGCCGTAGAAGGTTTCCGCTGCGTATCGACATCCGGTCGGCAAGCCGGCCGTCACGAGCGTCACTCCCTGTACCCCGCAGCACCGAGCACCCGCAGGATCCACCGCATTCTCGGGAGCCTGGAATCGTGATTGCGCAGCCAGCGCTGTGGCTGAGTTGAGCTGCTGCTGGACGGTGACCTGCACCATCACCGCGATGAAATTGCAGATGAGGAACAGCAGGATCGGAATGACCAGTGCGGTCTCGAGCACCGCTTGAGCGTCGTCGCCGCGCCGTCTGCTCCGTCTCACGGAGCGAAACGAAGGGTGTGCGTCGTTGCCGAAATGTCTGTCGGGAGCTCGAAACCGCGCGCACCGGGACCGAAGCCCGGTGGCACCAACGACGCGACGAAGCCGATCACGCGCACCGAGATCATCGGTGAGTCGTCGCACCCGGGCGGGAATGGCGCAGCCTGGGCTGAGGGCGGGGTTGTGCATGCGGGTGGGTCGGCCTCGCTGACACAGACCACGACAACCCGCGGACCGTCGGCAGCCTGCACCTCGGCGGGCGTCGATGGACAGTGCTGCGTGCTGTCCGGTGCGCATGCACCACTCGCATCGGTCGTGCACCAGCTTTCGATTGTTGTCCCGAACATCGCGGTGCGCAGCCGGCCGGATATCGCCAGGGTGATGGCTCGAGCGTCCGGGGCCGTCTCCGACAGCGGGCTCGAGCCGGCCGACGAGGCGATCATCGCCGCCTGCTCGACAGCAGAGACCTCGGCCGAGCTCTGCACCGCCCAGAGACCAGCGTCGAGCGCACCGATCAGGCAGAAGAGGAAGAGGGGCAGGACCACGGCAAACTCGACCATCGCCTGACCGCGTCGCTGGCGGTGCGCACGTCGCGGACGCACCACTCCCTCGTCATCCCCTCCCATTCACTCATCCTAGCCGGGAGCAGCCCCCTCTGGCCGGGGAGCAGCCCGTTACGAGGAGGGAAGCACCACGAAGGTCAGGTCGACCGGGATCAATGCCGTCACGGTCACCGGGTTGGCGGGTTGGTTCGTGGTCGGATTGATGAGTGTCGTCCAGTTGCCGTCGGCGAAGACCTCGAGGACGTAGGGCCCGCCGACCGGCACTGCGCTGAACGTGAAATCTCCTGATACGTCGGACGTTGTGTAGAAGAAAGGAGCGCTGGTCTGATACATGCCGCCGGGTTCGGCCTTGTAGTGCGAGCTGAGGCGGACCCGGCCCGAGACCGGCCCGCCAACGTGGGTCACCAGCGTGCCCGAGACCGTCTGCGGTGCCGCGAGCATCACGGCGGCCTGGGCCGCCTGGGTAGTTGCCGGGAACCCCGCCACGAGCTGCTGCAGATCCGCGAGTGCCTCGCGGTAGTAATCGTCCGCGAGGTCCTCCTGGCCGGCCGCAAGGAGCGCCGCCGGCAGCAGGCCGTCGGCGGTTCGGGTCGCCTGGGCGGAATTCTCGTGCACGACTGCATTGAGTATCGAGACAGCATCGGTGGCACGCCCCGCCAGGACGAGCAGTCCAGCTTCCCCGGCCTCGTCGATGGGGAGTTGGCGCGCAGCCGCGGCGCCATCCGGTGTGGCCGGGGCGAGCTTGACGGTCTCCTCGAGGCGGAGGATCGCGGCGCTGTAGTTGCCCGCGGCCGCATCGGACGTGGACGTCCTGAAGAGGAGCGCCGACACGTTATCGAGCGCCTGCTTCCGGAGCGACGCCGCCGTGACCGACTGATAGAGGGCGACTGCCTGGTCGACATCGCCCTTGCGGCCAAGCGCGGCCCCCCAGGCCATGAGCGTCTGCTGGGCAGCGCGGCCGGCGGTGGTCGCCGCGCCCGGATCGAGGAGGTAGAAAGGACCGGTCCGAACCGCGATCGCCTCGTCGATTGCGATGGCTCGGGCGTACTGGCCGTTCGCCGCGAGGGTCGACGCGACCGCCGCCGCCGCGGCGGTGCCGGTTGCGGCTCCGATCGCGACCCCGGTCGCGGCGGCGAGGTGCCCGGCGGCGCGCAGCACGTTGATCGGCTCACCCTCCTGCTGCTCGACGAGGTGGCGGAAGGCCTCGGCGTAGAGCGCGTCCCCGGCGAGGATCGCAACGTTCTCGCCGTAGGCGACGTGGCAGGTCGGGCGCCCGCGGCGCAGGTCGTCGTTGTCGAGCGCGGGCAGGTCGTCGTGAATCAGCGAATAGGTGTGNNGCGGCTCCGATCGCGACCCCGGCCGAGGCGGCGAGGAGACCACCGATGACGAGCAGGACGACCGGCCATCGCCGGTCGCGAGCGGGCGCCTGGGAGAGCACGGGCTCCGGCGGCCATGGCGGTGGCGCGGGCGGCGGCCACGCGTCCGAGATGGGCAACGGCGGAGGCGCCGGGTGTGGATCCACGTCCTCATAACGTACGTGCGCGGTATACCGGCACGGCGTCGTCAGCGTTCAGACACAAGCCGCCTGGAAGCGGGGTTCTGCCGGACGAGTAGGCTGCTCGCCGAATGATCACCGTAGACGGAGGAGCGCTGACCATCGACGCCGTCGTACGCGCGGCTCGAGAACGCGCACCGGTTGCCCTTGATCCAGGCGTGCGTACGCGGATGTCACCCACTCGAGAGGTCGTCGACCGCCTCGACCGTGAGGGCTCCGTCGTCTACGGGGTCACCACGGGGTTCGGCGCGCTCGCGGATCGCGCCGTCGAGCCCGCCGACCGCGCCCTCCTGCAGCGATCGGTCGTGCTCAGCCATTCGGCGGGCTCGGGCGCGCGCCTGGACGATGAGGTGGTCCGCGGGATGATCCTGCTCCGCGCCCGCACCCTCGCCGCCGGCCTCTCCGGCGTCCGCGTCGAGCTCGTCGAGGCCCTGGTCGGCCTGCTCGAGGCGGGCATCATCCCCTGGGTGCCGGAGCACGGCTCGCTCGGCGCATCAGGGGACCTGGCACCGCTTGCCGCGGTCGCCACGGTGCTGCTCGGGCAGGGATGGACCGTGGCGGGCGACGGCGCACGGGTCGACGCTGCTGCAGCCCTTCGCGAACATGGATTGACGCCGATCGACGTCGAGCCGAAGGAAGGCCTCGCGCTCATCAATGGCACTGACGCGATGACCAGCCTGCTCGCCCTGGCTGTCCACGACATCGAGGATCTGCTGCGTATCGCCGACATCGCGTGCGCGCTCAGCGTCGAGGCATTGCTCGGCACCACAGTTGCGTACGAGGAGCGGGTGGTCGCACTCCGTCCGGCGCAGGGCCAGGCGGACTCGGCCGCGAACCTCCGGGCGCTCCTCGACGGCAGTCCCATCGTCGCGTCGCACCGTCCATCGCGGCACGCGGTCCAGGACGCATATTCGCTCCGCTGCGCGCCCCAGGTGCACGGCGCGGCTCGCGACGTCGTCGCCTTCTGCAGGCAGACGGTCGAGCATGAACTGGCCAGCGTTGTCGATAACCCGGTGGTCCTCGATGACCACGTGGTGAGTGCGGGTAATTTCCACGGACAGGCGCTCGCCTACGCAGCCGACATGCTCGCGTCGGCGTGTGCTGACGTGGCGGCGATCAGCGAGCGCAGGGTGGACCGGCTGCTCGACCCGGCACGCTCACGCGGGCTTCCGGCTTTCCTGAGCCGCGAGCCCGGGCTCAACAGCGGGTTCATGATCACCCAGTACACGGCCGCGGCCATGGTCGCGTCCTTGCGTCACGCAGCGACACCTTTTGCCGTGCAGAGCGCTGCGACCAGTGCCGGTCAGGAGGACCACGTCTCCATGGGCTACGAGGCGGCGCTGCGCACCCGCCGCTCGGTGGCATTGCTGCGCGGGGTGCTCGCCATCGAAGTGGTCTGCGCAGCGCAGGCGGTCGAGATGCGCCACCCGTTGCAGGCGGCGCGGGCAACCGCGACCGTGATCGCGAGCCTGCGCAAACGGACGCCGGCGCTTGGTGTGGACCGGATCCTCAGTGGCGATCTCGAGGCGGCCGAAGCGTGGGCGCGCGACTGCGAGTGGCGCGACGGACTCGACAGCGTCGGGGTGACCCTGCGATGACCGCCGGCGCTCGCCCGGTCCGTGCGCCGCACGGGAACACGCTCACGTGTCGCAGCTGGCAGACCGAGGCACCGCTTCGCTGCCTGATGAACAACCTCGACCCCGACGTCGCCGAAGACCCCGATTCGCTGGTCGTATACGGCGGGACCGGGCGGGCGGCGCGCTCGTGGGAATGCTTCGACGCAATCGTTGCGACGCTCCGTTCACTGCGCGACGACGAGACCCTCCTCGTGCAATCGGGCAAACCGGTTGGCGTGGCTCGCACCCACGAGCTCGCGCCTCGAGTGCTCATCGCAAACTCGCTCCTCGTGCCGCGCTGGGCGACCTGGGAGGAGTTCTGGCGGCTCGAGGCGATGGGACTGACGATGTACGGACAGATGACCGCGGGATCGTGGATCTACATCGGCACGCAGGGCATCCTCCAGGGCACCTTCGAGACCTTCGAGGCAGTTGCCCGGAAGCGATTCGGGGGCAGCCTGCAGGGACGCCTCGTGGTGACATCGGGGCTCGGCGGCATGGGCGGTGCGCAACCGCTCGCGGTGACCATGAGTGGCGGCGTCGCCCTCTGTATCGACGTCGATCCAGCTCGCATCCAGCGCCGCCTCGACACTGGGTATGTCGACGAGGTTGCCGAGACCCTCGACGCGGCGGTGCGGCAGTGCGATATCGCCCGCGAGGAAGGACGCGCACTCTCGGTGGCCGTCTGCGCCAATGCGGCCGAGGCACTGCCGGCGCTGCTCGAATCGTCGCTGGCGATCGACGTCGTCACCGACCAGACCAGCGCACACGACCCGTTGAACGGATACATCCCTACCGGGCTCAGCCTGGACGAGGCCGCGGCGCTGCGCGCCAGCGACCCCGAGGAGTACATGCGCCGCTCGCGCGACTCGATGGCACGTCATTGCCGGGCGATGGTCGAGTACCAGCGACGTGGCGCCGAAGTGTTCGACTACGGCAACTCACTGCGCGACCAGGCCCGAATCGGTGGATTCGCCGACGCATTCTCGTATCCGGGATTCGTGCCGGCATACATTCGCGATCAGTTCTGCGAGGGGCGGGGACCCTTTCGGTGGGTCGCCTTGAGCGGCGATCCGAGTGACATCGCACGCACTGACGCGGCCATGCTCGAGCTGTTCCCGGATCACGACGGGTTGCACCGCTGGCTGAGCCTCGCCAAGGAGCGCGTGCATTTCCAGGGGCTTCCCGCGCGGATCTGCTGGCTCGGCGCCGGCGAACGTCATCTCGCCGGACTCCGATTCAACGACATGGTGCGCAGCGGTGAGCTCTCGGCGCCGGTGGTGATCGGGCGCGATCATCTCGACAGCGGCTCCGTCGCCTCCCCGATGCGCGAGACCGAGGCGATGCGCGACGGCAGCGATGCGATCGCCGACTGGCCCATCCTCAACGCGCTGCTCAACACCTCGAGCGGAGCGACCTGGGTGGCCGTGCACCATGGTGGCGGCGTCGGCATGGGACTGTCGATTCACGCGGGCGCTCAGGTGTGCGCCGATGGCAGTGACCTCTCGGCGCGACGCTGCGAGCTGGTGCTCACCAACGACCCGTCGACAGGCGTCATGCGTCACGCCGACGCGGGCTACCCGGAAGCGCAAGACGCTGCCCGTGAACGCGGGATACGCGTTCCGATGCTCGACTCGACCGGGTCGGGCGCGTGAACGGGCAACGGGCATGACGGCGGTTGTCGTCCACGGCATCGGCGCGTTGTGCACGTGTGATCCGCTCCTGGGTGAAGCTCCCGGCGTCATTCCTGACGCGGCACTGGTCGCGCGCGACGGCGTCATCGTGTATGCCGGACCCGAGGCGGCACTCGATCGATCCGACGTCCCGCGTGACGCGCTCGAGGTACACGCCCGCGGCGCCGCGGTCATTCCCGGTTTCGTCGACGCGCACACGCACATCGTCTGGCTCGGTGACCGCGGCGATGAGTACGCGCAACGCGCAGGCGGTGCGACGTACGCGGAGATCGCCGCATCTGGTGGCGGCATCCGGGCCACGGTGCGCGCCACCGCCCCAGGCTCCGTCGACGAGCTTGCGGCGGCGGGACGCGAGCGAGCCCGGCGCATGCTCGTCAACGGCACGACGACCATCGAGGTCAAGAGCGGGTACGGGTTGGAGCAGGAGGCGGAGATGCGAGAGCTCGACGCCGCCGAGCGGCTCCGTCAGTGGCAGGACCTGCCAGAAGTCGTGGCGACATACCTGCCCTTGCACACGACTCCGGACGGTCCGCGCGATGCATACATCGATGACGTCTGCACGCATGGCGTCGCTGCTGCCGCCAAGCGCGCCACGTTCGTCGATGCCTACTGTGAGGCCGGCGCGTACACCGTCGCCGAATGCGCTCGACTGTTCACCGCCGCGGCCAAGCACCGCCTGCGCCCGAAGATCCATGCCGAGCAGCTGTCTCGCACCGGTGGAGCGCTGCTTGCGGCGCAGGCGGGCGCGGTCAGCGCCGACCACCTCGAGCACGCCACCAACACCGACCTCGAGGCGCTGAGCAAAGCCGGCGTCGTCGGCGTGATCCTGCCCGGCGCGTCGCTGGTCCTGGGTGGCCCCCCGCCACCGGGCCGGCGGCTGATCGACGCCGGATGCACGGTGGCGGTGGCCACGGACTGCAACCCGGGCACCTGCTACAGCGAATCGATGCCATTGATGATCTCGCTCGCGGTCGCGCTCGGCGGCCTCACCCCTGCGCAGGCGCTCGTCGCGGCAACGGCGGGCGGCGCTGCCGCGCTGGGGCTGGCCGATCGAGGCATCCTGCGTCGGGGGTTGCGCTGCGACGCGGTGATCCTCGAGACACCGAGCTGGGTGGACGTCGGGTATCACCTCGGCGGTGACATCGTGGCCAGCGTGATCCTCGACGGCCGCTTGGAAGTACCCTCGAAGGCGTGATGATCACCGAATCGTCCCGCCGGAGCCGGCCCAGCCGTCGCGCGGGCGCGGTCCTCCCCCGTCTCGTCGGGCAGGACCTCGAGGTGCAGCTCGCGGGCGGCGAGACGCGCACGTACGTCAACCTCGACATGGCGGCGAGCACTCCCGCAATGGAGGCCGTCGCCGACGCGGTGATCGAGTTCCTGCCGTGGTACTCGAGCGTGCACCGTGGCGCCGGCTTCGCGTCGCAGGTGTCGACCCGGGCGTACGAAGCGGCGCGCGCGGCGGTGGCGGCGTTCGCCGGCGCCCGCTCGTCTGATGCAGTCATCTTCGTCAGAAACACGACCGAGGCGATCAACCTGCTGAACCACTGCCTGGTGCTGCGGCCGGGTCACGCGGTGCTCAGCACCATCGTCGAGCACCACGCGAATATGCTGCCCTGGCGGCGTCTCGCGCCGGTGGTGCTGCTCGATGCGCCTGAGTCCCCCGAGCAGCTGCTCGCCGATCTGCGCCACGCCCTCGAGGATCGCCACCGTCCCATCGGGGTCGTCGCGATCACCGGCGCAAGCAACGTCACCGGCGAGGTGTTTCCGGTCGCGGAGATCGGGCGCATCGCGCACGAGCACGGCGCGCTGCTCGCGCTCGACGCTGCTCAGCTGGCGCCGCATCGTGCCATCGACATGGTCGCGATGGGCATCGATTTCCTTGCCCTCTCGGGCCACAAGATGTACGCGCCGTTCGGTGGCGGTGTGCTCATCGGGCCGTCAGCCGTGCTCGCCGACGCAGAGCCCATGCTCGCGGGTGGCGGTGCAGTCACCTACGTGACCACCGACGACGTGCAGTGGGCGCCGATCCCCGACCGTCACGAGGCGGGCAGCCCGAACGTCGTGGGCGCAATCGCGCTGGGCGCGGCGTGCACGGTCCTCGGCCGCACGGGGATGAGCCATATCGGTGCGCACGAGAAGCGTCTCCTGGCATATCTCGATGCGCAGATCGACGACATCCCGAGCCTCCGCCGGCTCCGCCTGTGGGATGGCGCCGACGTCGACCGGCTCGGCGTCAGCACCTTCACCGTGGAGGGCATGCATCACGCACTGGTTGCGTCGGTGCTGAGCGCCGAGTACGCGATCGGCGTCCGTCACGGCTGCTTCTGCGCGCACCCGTACATCACGCATCTTCTCGGCGTCAGCATCGCGGAGGCGCACACCATTCGCGAGCGGCTCCGCCGCGGTGAGCACCAGGAGATCCCCGGCGCCATTCGCGCATCGTTCGGCATCGGAACGACTGTCGAGCACGTCGATCGCCTGGTCGCGGCGTTGCGCGAGATCACCACGCACGGCCCGCACCTCGACTACGTCGAGGATCCGCAGACCGGCGACTACCTGCCTGTCGGTGACCAGCGGCGCCTGCCGGTGTTCGATTTCCTGCCACCGCTCGAAGCGATGGCGACGCCTTCGGGGTGCGGTCAGTTCTGAGCCGCGGGCGCGAGGACACCCAGCTCGCGCGCTAGACCAGCCGCGTCGGTCACCGGCGCCTGGCACACAAACCCCGCGCAGACATACGCCGCGGCTGCACCGTCGATGAGCGCACGGCCTTCGAGGAGCGGCACATCGCCGGTTGGGCCCCACGCGAGCACGCTGAGCGGATCGAATCGCCGCNNCGGTCGTGCCAGCGCTGCTCACCGGTGAACGCGTGCATGCGACAGAAGAGTGACGCCGCAACCGACTGTCCGGCACTCACCGGGTTGTCGTCGATCGTGCGCGGTCTGACCATCAGCGGTTCGGAGTCGGCAGCAGTGTCGAAGTAGTTGCCGTCAGCATCCCGATACTGATCGACGATGCGTTCACAGAGCGCGAGTGCGGCGGTGAAGTATCGCGGGACGCCCGTCGCCTCGTAGAGCGTGAGCAGCGCGTCCCCGAGGTTCGCGACGTCGTCGAGGAATCCGATGATCCGGCCCTCACCGCCATTCCAGATGCGATACACGACGTCATCGCGCACAAGGTATTCGACCACGAAGTCGGCGCATGCCGACGCGACCGCTACGTAGTCGGGTCGCTCGAGTGCGGCGCCTGCTTCAGCGAAGGCGAGGATGGCGAGCGCGTTCCAGGCGGTGATGACCTTGCTGTCGCGTTCGGGGGCCGGACGCGACGCTCGGGCCGCGCGGAGCCTCGTGCGGATGTCCTCGAGACGAGCACGCAGCGCGGGCTCGTCGAGCGACATCGACCGCGCCACCTGAGCCAGCGGATATGGCATCGAGAGCACCGTTGCGCCGTGCTCGAAGTTGCCCCCGTCGACAACACCGAAGATTCGCGCGGCGAGCGCACCGTCATCGGCGCCGAGCATCTCGCGCAGTTGCGCGGGCGTCCAGACAAAGAACGCTCCTTCGCCACCGGGGCTGTCTGCATCCTGCGACGCCGCGAAGGCGCCTCCGGGAAGCCGCAGCTCGCGAGCCAGGTAATCGAGGGTCAGCGTGCAGACCTCGAGCAGGTCGTCACGCCCGCTCAGCTGATATGCATGCAGGTACACCGGGGCAAGCAGCGCGTTGTCGTAGAGCATCTTCTCGAAGTGCGGCACCGACCATCGCGCGTCAACGCTGTATCGATGGAAGCCGCCACCGACCTGGTCGTGGATGCCGCCGCGGGCCATCGCGTCCAGGGTCAGGATTGCCGTGTCCCTGACCGCGACGTCGCCGGTCACTCGCGACCTGCGCAGCATGAGGTCGAGCGCCTGCGGATGCGGAAACTTCGGTGCGGCACCGAAGCCCCCGTGCGCGCGATCGGTCTCGGCGGCAAGCTTTTTCGCTGCCTCGTCGAGGAGCGCTGCGGTCGGCTCACCCGGTGCGGGAAGCTGGCGCGGCGCAACCGCATCGCGCACCTTCTCGCCCATGGCGCCGATCTCTTCGCGTTGCGCGTGGTATGCGGCTGCAGCAGCCTGGAGCACCGCGGGGAAGCCGTGCATGCCCGGGCGGTCCTCCGGTGGAAAGTACGTGCCGCTGTAGAAGGGCAGACCCGCCGGCGTCAGGAATACCGTCAGCGGCCAGCCACCCTGCACCCCCATGGCCTGCGCCGCGCTCATGTAGATGGTGTCGACATCGGGACGTTCCTCGCGATCGACCTTGATGCTGACGAAGAGGTCGTTCATGAGCGACGCGATCCTGGGGTTCTCGAACGACTCGTGCGCCATGACATGGCACCAGTGACACGCGCTGTAGCCGATCGACAGCAGCACCGGACGATCCTCGCTGCGCGCCCGTTCGAAGGCGGCATCGCTCCACGGGAACCAGTCCACCGGGTTACCGGCGTGCTGGAGCAGGTACGGGCTCGACTCGGAGGCAAGGCGATTGGCCATGCGAACCACGCTAGCCGAAGCGGTCCCGGCGGCGCGCCGGTCGCTCAGGCCTCGAGGCGGCGCGGCAGCAACCGGACCAGTGCGAGCAGTACCAACACGGATGCGACCAGGGTCACCGCGCCGATCCCGATCCAGCGCCAGACCAGCGCCGCATCCTGGTACGCCGGGGGCGCTGGAAGCACCTGGAGGACGTGCTCGAAGAGGCCGTCGGACGTGGCGGCGTAGACGGCGCGGCGCCCTGCATCGGCCGACAGTGAGGAGACCGAGTCGGGAAGGCCCGGTCCGGCGCGGATCCAGTCGTCACCGCCGTCGGTGCTGATCAGCACCGCATATCCGTCGGTGCTCACGTAGATCGCCTCGCTGAGCGGCTCGGTGAATGCGGTGATCGAGGTGATCCGCGGGACGCCCTGGACGAGGCTTGCCGGTAGTAGCAGCAGCGCCTGCTTCCAGTCGCCGTCCTGACCGCGACGCCAGACGGTGCCATTGGTGCTTGCGGCGACCACCACACCAGGAAGCGCGGCGGGTGCCGCGATCAGATCGGCACCCGGGCCGAGGTCGGGCGACCCCGGATCGATCACCGAATCGCTGCTCCCCGCCGTGCTTGCTGCGTGCAGCACTCGCCCGGCGGAGTCGATCTCCCAACGCTGCGATCCTGCCGTCACGATGCTGATCGGAGGGAACGTTGCGTCCGCGGGTGCGGTGGCGAACGTCCTGCCACCGTCGGTGGAGAGCAGCATCGCCCCCTTCCCGGTGCGCACCATGATCGTGTCGCCTATGGCAGAAACCTGCGTGATCGCAGTGCCGGTCAGCGCCACCGGGGTCCACCACGCATCGGCGGCCTGGGCCGGCGCGGAGGCGATCAGGAGCGCGCCCGTGCCGATCCATACGGCCGCGACCGCGGTGAGGGCGCGCCTGCGCCGGTCAGAAGCCATACAACCCCTGGACGATGCCGAACTGCAGCGCGATGTCGGCTACCGCATGGATGATCACCGCCGGCCAGAGCGAGTTGGTGCGGCGAACCAGCCAGCCAAACGCAAGACCCACCAGGAACGTGATGGGCACGAACGGCGCCTCCGGACCCCCGTAGCTGATCGCCAGGTGAGCGAGGCCGAAGACGGCGGCCTGACAGACATTGGCCCAGCGCGGGCTCATGGTTCGCTCGAGCGCACCCAGGAGCAGACCGCGAAACTGCACCTCCTGCGAGAACGCCTGCAGGGCGTTCGCCGGGCCGAGCAGCGGGAAGTCGCGGCCGACCGCTACGGGCTGCAACGCCACTCGTCCGAGCACACCCGCAGGCAGCGCCAGCCCGAGACCGATCAGGACCGCGCTGCCGATCACGCCGGCGGCAAGACCGCCAAGGCCGAGGTGGCGCATGCGCAGCGAAGGGCGCCACTCCGGCGCGACCGTTCTCCACGCGGCAAACGCGATCAGCAACGTCCCCAGCGCCTGTGCGACCGACGACCAGAAGATCTGTGCGTCGAAGCTGCCCGAGCGTGATCCAAAAAGGTCGAAGAGGATCTGCGGTCCCGCGGACAGCAGTGTGTACGTTGTTGCCACGGACGCGAGCGCGAGAAGGATCGGCCGCGCCGCCTGGAGACGAGGCACAAAGAGCGACGGCATCGCAATCAGAAGCGACGCAACGCTCAGCCTCGCCAGGAATGGATCAACGCCGTTCGGGTCGCTGAAGGTGATTGGGACGAGCAGCGCCGCGCCGAGGCCCAACTCCGCGATGACAAGCGTCGCTGCCGTAGGCCACCAAGGAGCAGCGCGATATCGCTGCAGCCGGCCGCCGACCCCCTCAGCTGCCACTGAGCCCTCGCGGAATGCCGGCGCAGAAGACGCAGGCCGCCATCTGCGGATCGTGCGTTGGCATCGTCCCAGCATCGTACCGATCCCCTTGCGATCTGCTGATCGCCCACTGCCGGAATCGATCGCCGCTGCGTTCCCCGGCGAAGGACGACCTATGCGGCCCGGTCGGCTCTCTGGCCCCACCAGCGCAGCAGGGACAGGTCTTCCTCGTGCACTGCGGCGCCGAGCCAGGCGCGCCATTCGCGTTCGAACCCCTCAGGGGCATGGAACAACGCCGTCCGCTTCCAGTCGGGTGGAAGCTGGGCGGTCAATTCGGTCAACGGGCTCTTGTCTGCCATGTTCTCTCTCGTTCCTGCCGGTCCAAATCCCGGCACTGACTAGGTTTTCCACGCGGGGCTCCCGCGAAACAACCGCTCGAACCCGCCGGGTCCAGTACGCTTCCCGCCGCGATGAGCGTCACAGTTCTGGTCGGCGGCCAGTGGGGCGATGAAGGCAAGGGCAAGGTCATCGACCTGCTGGCCGACAGCGTCAACATGGTCATCCGCTCGCAGGGCGGGAACAATGCCGGCCACACGGTGGTCACCGGCGGCAAGGAGCACCGTTTCCACCTGATCCCGAGCGGCATCCTCTACCCCGAGACCACCTGTGTCATCGGTCATGGCGTGGTGGTCGATCCGAAAGCGTTTCTTCAGGAGCTCGACGAGCTCCAGTCGGGTGGTATCCCCGCGCAGAACCTGGTCATCAGCGAGCGTGCCCACATGGTGATGCCGTATCACCCGGTGCTCGACCAGCTCGGTGAGGAGATGCGCGGCGACGATCGCCTCGGCACCACCTGGCGCGGCATCGGCCCCGCGTACGAGGACAAGGTGCGTCGCATCGGCTTCCGGATCGGCGACCTGCAGAAGCCCGCATTCCTGGAGAAGAAGCTGCGCTTCGTGCTCCGCCTCAAGAACGAAAGCCTCACCCGCCTGTACGACGCCGAACCGTTCAACGAGAAGGAGATTCTCGACGAGTATCTCGGCTACGCGGAACGAATCGACCCGTACATCCGCGACATCTATCCGCTCATCCAGGACGCGCTCAACGACGGCAAGAAGATCCTCCTCGAAGGCGCCCAGGGTGTGATGCTCGACATCGACCTCGGCACCTATCCGTATGTGACATCGTCGTCACCAACTGCCGGCGGTGCGTGCACCGGGAGCGGTATCCCGCCGTCGCGCATCACCCGAACCGTCGGCGTGTTCAAGGCATACACGACCAGGGTCGGCTACGGACCATTCCCCACCGAGCTGACCGACGCCCTCGGCGATCAGCTCCGCGAGGTCGGCGCGGAGTACGGCACCACTACCGGACGCGCGCGCCGGGTCGGCTGGTTCGACGCGGCGGTGTCCCGCTACGCCGTGGCCACCAACGGCATCGACGCGATGGTGCTGACCAAGGTCGACGTGCTCGACGAGTTCAAGACCCTGAAGATCTGCACCGGCTACCTCAGCAAGGGCGAGTACTGGGACCATCCGATGGCCAACATCTCGCACCTCAAGCATGTCGAGCCGATCTACGAGGAATTCCCGGGGTGGATGTCGCCGACCCGGGAATGCCGGCGCTACGAGGATCTTCCGGCTGCCTGCCGCACCTACATCGAGCGGGTCGGCGAGCTGTGCGGGGCGTCCGTCAACGTCGTCTCCGTCGGCCCCGACCGGGAGCACACACTGGTGCGGACCCCACTGCTCGACTGACGGCCCGCGCGCGCCAACGCTGCTTAGGAGAAAGTGGCAGGGGGCGGAGGGCCACCCCCTGCCGGTCAGGAAGGGATAGGGAGAGTTTCAAAAAGTGTCGACAGTCGTGGCGCCGCCTCCCTGACGCCATTGGCCGGTGCACCAACCTATCGTTGTAGCGATTATATCAAGTGGCCCATCTCGGCCGCCCCTACGAAAGCCGTTCGCCGACGCTGCGCGGGATGATGAACGCTCATGACGACCGCAGTCGGACGAGTCCGTGCACCCGAGCTCCGAGGAGCGGGCGGGTGGATCAACACCGATCACCCGCTCTCGCTGCGCGATCTCCGCGGACGCGTGGTGGTGCTCGATTTCTGGACGTTCTGCTGCATCAACTGCCTGCGCGTCGTCGAAGAGCTGCGCCCGCTGGAAGAGCGTTTTGGCGACCGTCTCGTGGTGATCGGCGTGCACTCGCCGAAGTTCCCGCACGAGGCGGACCATGCCGCCGTGGCGCGAGCCGTGGCCCGCCACCGCATCCATCACCCGGTGCTCGACGATCCCGACCTGGAGACCTGGCAGCAGTACGGCGTGCGCGCCTGGCCCACCCTGGCGGTCATCGACCCAGAGGGCTACGTGGTCGCCATGGCCTCGGGCGAGGGCAACGGTCCGGCGCTCGAGAACGTGATCGCGCAGCTTCTCGAGGGCCGGACAGATCTTGCCACCGGCCCGGCGTTCACGCCGGTCCCCCTCGGGGGCGCCGGCACTCTCGCGTTCCCCGGGAAGGTCGCCTCGGACGGCGGCGACCGGATCGCGATCGCCGACACCGGCCACGATCGCGTGCTCGTCTGCGGCCTCGACGGCGGCGTCCTCCTCGAATTCGCCGGATTCACCCAACCTCAGGGAGTCCGCTTCGACGCCGCCCGGCTGCTGGTCTGCGACACCGTGGCCGGCGAGGTCGTGGCCGTCTCGCTTCCCGATGGGGAACGCAGCGTCCTCGCCTCGGGGTTGCGTTCCCCGTGGGACGTGCTGGTCCTCCCCGACGGCAGGATCGCGATTGCCGAAGCCGGCCTGCACAGGATCATCGCCATCCCCGCGGACGGTGGGCAGCCGGAGGTGCTCGCGGGAAGCCGGGCCGAGGGATTACGCGACGGTCCGGCGAAGCAAGCCCACCTCGCTCAGCCGAGCGGGTTGACCCTGCTCGCCGGCGGCGCCATCGCGTTCGCCGACTCCGAAGTCTCTGCCCTCCGGGTGCTTCGCGATGGCCAGGTCGAGACGCTTGCGGGTAGCGGTCTCTTCGCCTGGGGGACCGATGACGGCGATCGTGGCGCCGCGAAGCTGCAGCATCCGCTCGGGGTCGCGGCGCTCGCCGTAGGGGCGATCGCGGTGGCTGACACATTCAACTCGCTGCTGCGCATCTGGGACGCCGGAGTGCTCACCACCGTGGTCCTGAGCGACCCCGTCGACGAGCCCGGCGGCCTCGATGTGCTGCCCGATGGCCGGCTACTGGTAGCTGATACGAACCGTCACCGTGTGGTCACGGTCGACGCGGACAGTGGATCCGTCAGCGAGCTGCACATCCGCGACACCGGCGACGTGGGGAGCACATCGGGCTCCGCGCTCTCGGGAAGCGCGGGGAGCCGGCTCAGGCTCGAGGCGGACGTCGACCTCGACGGCATGGATCTCGACGTTCAGCAGGGTCCGCCCGTGCACATGAGCATCAGCGCGGACCCGCAGACCCTCCTGGGAGCAGGGGCAAGAGCCTGGGCGCTCGACAGCCTCCCGGTGAGCCTCGAGCTCACGCTTGGCACGCCGGGCAGCGGCGTGCTCACCGTGGACCTCATCGCCTCGACGTGCCGAGGCGATGTCTGCACGATCAAGCGCAGCACCCGCGAGCACGGCCTCACGGTTTCCTAGAGCCGCGTCAGGCGGGAGGATGCTCCTCGGACCGAGCCCACTCGAGCAGCGGCTCCGGCGTCGGGTGGGGCAGGCGAACGTCGATGGTGGCGATCAGATCCCCTGCGCCACCGCCCTTGAGGTGCGGCATCCCGAGCCCGCGGAGCCGGAGCCGGGCACCGTTCTGGGTTCCCGCGGGAACCGAAAGCTGCGCGGTCGTGCCTCGAAGGGTCGGAACCCCCTCGGTGCCGCCGCCGATCGCGATCGCGAGGCGGGTGGGCACGCGAACGCTGAGATCGTCGCCGCTGCGCGTGAACGTCGGATGCGGCCGGACGTGCACGCGGATGAAGAGATCACCGCGGGCGCCGCCATTCCTGCCTTCGCCGCCCTGGCCGCCGGCACGAATCCGGGCGCCATCGTGGATCCCTGCCGGGATCTTCACCTCGACCCGTCGCGGACCGTCGGAGGAGCTCAGATCGACCGTGACCGTCGTGCCGGCGAATGCCTCCTCGAGGCCGATCTCGACGTCACCCTCGACGTCCTGGCCGCGCCGCGCAACGCGGCGCCGGGTCCGGCCCGTGCTGAACCCTGAGGGCGCCTCGCCCCCGCCGAAGAACTGCTGGAAGAAGTCGCTGAACGGCGCGCTGTTGCCGAACATGCCCTCGAGCTCGTCCGGCGACACCGTCCGGTACCCGAACTGCTCGTTGTTGTTCTGGAACGGATTGGGCCCGGGACGGCCGGCACGCTCCCATTGCTCGTACTCCTGCCAGCGCGGGCCGAGCTCGTCGTATTTCTTCCGCTTCTCGGGGTCACCAAGGACCTCGTTGGCCTCGTTGATCTCCTTGAAGCGGTCCTCAGCCGTCTTGTCACCCTGGTTGACGTCAGGGTGATAGGTGCGTGCGAGCTTGCGGAAGGCGCTACGGATCTCCTTCTCAGTGGCGGTCCGCGGAACGCCCAGGATCGCGTAGTAGTCCTTGAAGGTCGTTGCCATCTGGATCGCAGATACCGCGACAGGGCGACCGCGAAACGCGGACAGCGGGGTATTCTTGGGCTGTCTCCCCGATTGCGGCGCGAGACCTCGCGGCGCCGTCACTCAACTCGCTCCACCTCAAGCGCCCTGCAGTGAGATCTCACCCCACCTACTCCTGTCCGCCCGCCAAGCTCTCCGGCCGCCGGAGGCAGCGGTCGCTGGCCGCCCTCGTAGCCGCCATGTGTCTGCTCGTCGGATGGGGGGCGTTGAGCCCCGCCACATCTGCCGCCGACGCTGGATTTGCGGCGCAGGGACAGCTTCCCGGCCTCGGATCGGGGAGGATCTGGAGCGTCGCGATCGAGCCGTCGGTGCCAAGCACGATCCTCGCCGGAACCGACGACGGGGTCTACGTCTCACGTGACACCGGGGCGACCTGGACCCAGACCTTCAGCGGCGTGCGGGTCTGGACCGTCGGCTTCGACACGCACAAGCCCCCGGACGCGTTCGCGGGCACCGACGGAAAGGGCGTTCTCGCCAGTGCTGACGCGGGAGCGACGTGGACGGATGCATCGACCGGCCTCGGGAACCTCGACGTGCGCGCTTTCGCGTTCGGACTCGACGGCATCGCCGCGGGGACGAACGCCGGCGTTGCCCTGAGCCCCAACGGCCGGATCTGGCACGACGGCGGCCTGGACCGCTATTCAATCGCCGCCGTCGCGGTCGCCGCCAACTACCCGGAGTTCACGGTGATCGCGGGCGCCGACGGAGCCAACACTGGAACCCTCTCGTCCGGGTATCTCTTCAGCAGCACCGGCGGCGGCGCCTGGGAGGTGCTGCAGTCGGGGCTGCCCTCAGGCGCGGTCGTGTCATCGATCAGCGCGGGCGAGATCGACGCCGCGATCCCGAAACGGCCGTTGATCGTGGCGACCTCGCAGGGCATCTTTCGGAGCGGCGACCTCGGCGCCACCTGGACGGCTGGGACGGGCGCGCCCCCGTCTCCCGCTCTGACCGTGGCGCAGTTCGGGCCGCTCGATCCGAACCTCGCCTACGCCGGGTCAGACGCTGGTGGGAGCACCGGTGGTGACTTCTATCGATCCACCGACGGCGGGCTCACGTACCACCGGGCCGATACCGGGCTCCCCACCGGGAGCAAGAACGTCGACGCGATCGCGATCGCCAACACCACGCCCCCCGAGGTGGTGGTCGCCCTGAACCCGCCATCGGGCGGCAGTCACATCTACCTGGAGAGCGACACCACCGCACCGGCGCCACCAGCGCTGGTCGCCGAGGCGAAGGGAGCGCCCGTTCCGTCGTCGGTCCCGACCCCGGTGCCCACTGCGACGCCGGTTCCGCAGGCGGTGAAGCCGGCCGCGGTCACGCGGGAGGCGAGCGGTATCCAGCGGTTCGCGCAGGCGGCGTTCCACTGGCCGACCCCGCTCGTCTATGAGGTCTTGATCGTGCTGCTCGCGCTCTATGTGTACATCCGCTGGCGCCAGCGCTACTACGTGGAAGGACCCCCCTAGCACCCACCGACCTACGCTAGCGCCGTGATTGGGGTGACCGCGGGTCCATCGATTCCGCTCGCGTTTCTGGCGGGGCTGGTGTCGTTCCTGTCGCCGTGCGTGTTCCCGCTGATGCCCGCCTATGCCGCGTATCTCAGCGGGCGAGCGGGCCAGCCGGCGCTGGCGTCCGCATCGGGCGGAACGGTCTCGACGGTCTCCACTCGCAGCTCCGCGATGACGACCGGGGTTGCCTTCGTCATCGGCTTCAGCGTGGTGTTCATCGCCGAGTACTACCTGCTTGAGGGAGTGCTCGCGATCACGGTCTTCCAGCGCAACCTCGACCTGGTCAACCGCATTGCCGGCGCGATCATCATGGTGCTCGCGCTCCAGACCATGGGCGTGCTCCGCTTCGGCTGGCTCGAGCGGGAGCGGCGCTTCCACATCGGGGTGTCGAGCAGCGCGTCCGGTGGCCTGCTCCTCGGGTTGACCTTCGCCGCCGGGTGGCTCCCCTGCCTCGGTCCGCAGCTCGGCGCGATCCTCACCATCGCGCAGAACCGTGAGTTCGGCGGGCTGCCGTTCATGGTCCTCTACTGCCTGGGACTGGCGATCCCTTTCCTGCTCGTCGCCGTGCTCGCCGACCGGCTGCAGGGGGTGCTGCGCAGCATCAACCGCCACCTTCGCGTGATCAGCATCGTCGCCGGCGCGATCCTCTTCGTCTTCGGCCTGCTCATGGCGACGGGACAGCTGACCGTGCTGAGCGGCCTGTCGTTCCAGTCGCCGTTCAATCTGTAGGGGGCGGCGGCGGGACGGGCGCCAGCGGGAGCCAGACGGTCACCGTCGTCCCCGCGCCCTCCGCGCTCCGGATCGCGACGTCGCCTCCCTGGGCGCGCGCCAAACCCTGCACGATGCTGAGGCCGAGCCCGCTGCCACCCTCCTCGCGAGCCCGCGTCTTCTCACCCCTGTAGAAGCGCTCGAAGACGTGCGGGAGATCGGCGGCGGGAATGCCTGGCCCCTCATCACGAACTTCGATCTTCGCCCAGCCCGCTTCGGCGGCGGTGGTCCAGTGCTGTGCCGCGCCATGCGCATATTTGCAGGCGTTGACCAGCAGGTTGCGCACGATGGTGCTCACCGCGTCGCGATCCGCGTGAACGAACAGGGCTCCGGGCGCGAAGGTGCGTTCGACGACGGCCGGCATGCTGGGAACGCCCTCGTTGAGCAGTGTGGCGAGCGCGGCGTTGACGTCGAAATCCTCCGGGTGCGATTCGCGGTGCGCGTCGAGCCGGGCAAGGGTGAGCAGATCCAGGATGAGCACACGCATGCGCTCGGACTCATTGCTCATCGCCCCGAGCGCGGCGTCGAGCGCGGCGGGCTCGCGCGCGGCGCCCATACGCAGCACGTCGATGTAACCCTTCAGCGCGGTGAGCGGCGTGCGCAGCTCATGGGACGCGTCGGCGATGAAGCGGCGCACCTGCGCCTCGGAATCCTGTTGCGCCGCAAAGGCTTCCTGGATGCGATCCGCCATGTGGTCGAAGCTGCTCGCGAGCTGGCCGACCTCGTCATTGCTCGGAGCGAGGCGGCTGCGCGCGGCCAGGTCGCCTGCCGCGAGCTGCTCGGCCGTGGCGGTGAGACGGCGCATCGGGCGCAGCGTCCGGCCGGTGAGCATCACGCCGAGAACGGTCGCGAGGATCACCATCACCAGCCCTCCTGCGGTGATCAGCAGGATCTCGTCGTGCAGCACATTGGTGATCGGCGTCATCGAGAGCGACAGTTGCGCGACGCCGCACGCTCCGGTGCCGGCGACCACGGGGAATCCGACGACCAGCTGGTCGCCGCCGTTCGTGGTGATCTGCTTGGCGGCCGAACGAGTACCTCTGTTCACCACTCCCTCGAGCGTGGCGGAGTCGAGAGTCGGCGGGCTGACACCCGCAGGCGCAACCGCCTCCTGGATGAGGCCGCTGTTGTAGACGACCACCTGGACCGTCTGGCCGGTGACCGCCGACACCGAGCTCGCCACGATTTCCCCAACTGCCAGTGGATGCGCCTTGCAGAAGCGGGTGCCCGTGGCGACGCCCAACGCCTTTTCCTTGGTCGCGATCAGCCGTTTTGCCGAGTTGAAGTCGGCCTGCAGCTCACCGACTCGGTTGCTGATCAGGCTCGCTCGCAACGTGAGGAACTGGTAGCCCGCAAGCAGCACGAGCAACGGAAGCAGCAGTGCGATGAAGGTGAGTGTCAACCGCCATCGCAGCGATGCGAGAGCGTGTCCGATGCGCCGCACGTTCTACCGCGCCGCGGCGTCGCTCCCGGTCACGGTGCTGCGCAGCCGGTAGCCGACGCCGCGCACTGTCTGAATTCGCTCGTGGGTCGTGTCACCAAGCTTGGTGCGCAGATAACGGATGTAGACCTCGATGTTGTTCTCGTCGCCGAAGAAGTTGTAACCCCACACCTCATCGAGGATGCGCTGACGCGGGAGGACCTGATCGGCGTTGCTGGCGAGGTACAGGAGGAGATCGTATTCACGTACGGAGAGTTCGACCGTGCGGTCTCCGGCGCGGACCTCGCGAGTTGCCGTATCGATGCTCAGGTCGCCGGCGTGGATGACGCGGGTGAGATCCGGGTTGCGCCGACGGAGCACCGCCCGGATCCGGGCGAGCAGCTCCGCGAAATCAAAGGGCTTGACGAGGTAGTCGTCGGCACCGAGCCCCAGCCCTTGGACGCGGTCGCTGGTCTCGTCACGCGCGCTGAGGATGATGATGCCGCGCGAGCGGTCGCCCGACAGGGCACGGCAGAGCTGCCAGCCGTCGACGCGCGGCATCATGAGATCGAGCACAACGAGGTGGGGCTTGAACTCGTCGACGATTCGAAGCGCCACGTGACCGTCAGGCGCCGTTCGCACGTCGAATCCCTCGTGGCGCAACCCGAGCGCGATGAAATCAGTGATGCTCTGCTCGTCGTCCACGACGAGGATGCGAGTCGGCCCACTCATTGCTTCGAGTATATGAGTGGACTCGCGACGACTCCGCCACGAGATGATCGCAAAGACCGCTTCTCAGCGCACTCTCAGCCGCCCACTACACTGGATCGATGAGCCAGAGATCTGCTGCTCGCGTGCGCGTCGCCGACGGGCTCGGCGTCGCCGAGATACACGCGCACACGTTCGCCAGCGACGGGATGGTCAGTGCCGTCGACCTGGTTCGGGCTGCTGCCCAAATCGGGTTGAACGTCCTCTGCATCACCGATCACGACACGATCTCCGAGCTCGGCCCGGCGCGCGAGGCCGGCGCCGCACTCGGCGTGGAGGTCGTCCAGGGCGAGGAGGTCACGGCGTCGTTCCCGCCCGGCATCCACATCGTCGGGCTGTTCCTGGATCGGCAGATTCGCATGCACATGTCGGTTGAGGACACGGTTGACGCGATCCACGATGCGGGCGGCCTGGCGGTCATCGCGCACCCCTTCATGCCGACCTGGTTCGCTTCGATGACCCCGGGCAAGGCTCGGAGCCTCCTGGAAACGCGCCGGGTCGACGGGATCGAGCTGCGCCATACCGCCCCGGTGCTCCCCAGGACCTGGGGGCTCCTCGACAGCTTCTACGCCGAGCACCGGGACCGGCTCGGCGCCGCGCTCGGCGCCGGGGACAGCCACTTCGGCCAGCACGACCTGGGCCGGGTCCTGACCGTGTTCCCGGGGAAAGGCGCTACGGATCTGCGCCGAGCCATCGATGAGCGGACGACATCGCCGCTCTCCGGCGCCGTGGTGCCATCGCCTCCGCCACTCCGCATGCGGCTATCGCAGCAGTACCGGTCGATGGTCTGGCTCGGCGGCGAGCGACGCGCGGGGCGTGTTGGGGGTGGTGCAGGTCCGTCCGGAGGGGCGGTGACCCCCGGTTAGAATCGGGCCCTGGCCCGTTTAGCTCAGTTGGTAGAGCAGGGGACTCTTAATCCCAAGGTCCAGGGTTCGAATCCCTGAGCGGGCACTTTCTGATGTGTGCATTCGGCTGATGTGTTGCAGCAGCTTCGGCTGATCCTTGACACGACTTCGGGTGATGCTTGACATGAGCGAGTGGGTCGAGTGGCACGAGCGATACAAACCCGGCTCACCGCTGGCGCGCCGCCTCGAGGTGGTCCAGGGTCTGATCCGCTCCGCTCTTGACGCGTCACCTCCAGGCCCGATCCGTCTGGTAAGCATGTGCGCAGGCGACGGCCGCGACATCCTCGGCGTGCTGCCCGGCCATCCGCGCCAGGCCGACGTGCACGCGCGATTGGTCGAGCTTCCCTCGCGACGAGGATCAGGTCAGGTCGCCGGTTGATTCGCGGGCTGGTGCGTCGCCTCCGCCACCGCCGCGTCCCAGTCGATGATCACCTGGCCCTGCTCCTCCGGGCGCACCTTGGCGGGCACGTTGGATCCCGGGTAGAGCAGCGGAATCCCTGACGGCGGCACGGGGTTGCCCATCTGCGTCTGGTACGACTGATGCCCGTCGCACAGAATCGTGACGACGAACGCGTACATGTCCACGCCGGCCTGGGAACGCATCCCCATCGGCTGGCTCTGGATGATCACCGCGCGGGCGGGCGTCCCCGTGGCGAGCAGCTCCGCCGCGCTGCCGCGATTAGGCCCGGTCGCCGACAACGTTACGGTTGGCGGCTCGCTGTCGAAGTCGATGGCGACTTCCTGCGGATTCTGTGGATTCACCCGCACGGCAACGACGGCACCTGGAGTCATGAGCTGCTGCAGCGCGAGGATCGGCACACCCTGATGGCATGTCGCCTGGTACGGCGGCGTGTTGTCCGTGTAGATGTTCATCGCGACGTTGCAGACCTGCTTGCCGAGCGCTTCGTTGCCGTGGCTCACGGTCATGCCGGTCGGTTGCAGGCTGACGATCTCGCCGCGTGCCAGCGTCCCGTTCTTCATCAACTCCGGAGACACGCCGCCACCGACGGCGCGGATCTCGTCCAGAAATCCCATGGTCGTCCCCTCGGGCACCCGCCTGCGCCGAACTGGCTCATGTGCGCGTGTCGCCCTGGGCGAATTGTAAGTTCGTGCCAAAGGGTGGCGTCCGCGCGTCAGTGCGGCGGCGTGCCCTGCACACGTCGTGCGAGCGTCTTCGGAGCCAGCGCTGCGTAGCTCTCGTCGATCCAGTCGCGAAGCAGGTCCACCCCCGGACGAGACGGATCGTCGAGGCTGATGGTCACCCAGCCGTGCTTGCCCAGTCCGTACGCCATCGGCGTCGCGCAGGCGAGCGTCAGTGCGTACGCGCCCGAATGCAGGATCTTCACGCCCATCGAACCCGCGTCGTCCGAGGGGAGGAACGCGAAGATCTTCTTGCGCACCTTGGCGACACGATCGCCTTCCCACGGATAGTCCTCCCACGCCTCCGGTTTGGCCAGGGCATGATGAGCAAGCTGATCGGCGATGCGGCACGAACGGGGCACGTCGGCTAGACCTCGATGGGATACGACGTCGGCTGCCTGCCGTCGACATCGGTGAAGCCATACATACGGGCGAGGTCGCCGACCGCGAACGACTGGCCCGATCTGCGCGCGACGCCCGGATCCTGCGCGAGTGCGGCGACCGCTCGCCCGATGTATTCGGGCGACTCCATCTGCGCACGGCTGCGCGCGTCATCGGGCATCCGTTCAACCGCCATCCAGCCGGGCGAGAGTGCGATGACGGCGATCTCCCTGTCCCCAAGATCGTCGGCGAGCCCGGACGCAAGGCGGCAAACCGCGTTCTTGGCGACGTCGTAGAAGACGTTGCCGAGGTACCGGCGCCCGCGAGTGAAGGTTGTGAGCACGACGAGGCCCTGCCCGGCGCCGAGCATTAAGGGAATTCCATACATGCACGACGAGATGTGCGCGCGTAGCCCTGAGGTGAACATGCCGTCCCATCGCGCCATCGACTGCTCCCAGAACGGTACCGACCACCAGTCGTTGTGCTGGCCATAGGGCATGTATCCGCCCCACGCGTTGCAGACGAGCACATCGAGCTTGCCATGGTCCTCGCGGACCCGAGCGAACAGCGCCTCGACGGCCGAGTCGTCCGCATGATCGCACGCGACGGCGACGCCGTGGCCTCCCGCCTCGTCGACCTCCGCGGCCGTCTCCTCGATGGAGTGCGGGAACTCGTCGACGCTGCGGTGCTCCTTGGTCGTTCGCCCCGTGACGTACACGGTCGCACCGCGCTGACCGAGGACCCTGGCGATCCCTCGCCCGGCACCGCGACTGGCGCCCGTGACGACGGCAACGGTCCCGCTCAGCGACCCACCGGTGTTCGACACTGCCGACAGCTTACCTGCGCCCCTAAGCTCATCGGATGCCCGAGCAGGAGCAGGAACACGCGCGTCCGGATCTCACTGAAACGCTGCGACGCCGGAGCCTGACGCGGGACGAGAGCCGCGCCGACGTCGTCGCGGCCCGCCATGCGGCAGGTCGGAGAACCGCGCGCGCGAATCTCGACGACCTGTGCGACGCCGGCAGCTTCGTCGAGTACGGCGGCCTGGCGATCGCGGCGCAACGCGGCCGGCGCAGCGTCGACGATCTCATCCGTCGCACACCCGCCGACGGGATCATCGCCGGTACCGCTCGGGTGAACGGCGCACTCGTCGGCGAGGAGCGCGCGCACTGCGCAGTGCTCTCATACGACTACACGGTGCTGGCGGGAACCCAGGGGGTCATGGGGCACCGCAAGAAGGACCGTCTCTTCGACGTCATCGAGCGGCGCCGCCTGCCTGTCGTGCTCTTTGCCGAGGGCGGCGGGGGCCGGCCGGGTGACACCGATCATGCGATGGTTGCGGGCCTCGACGTGATGGCGTTCGCGCTCTGGGCCCGGCTTTCAGGACTCGTGCCACGCATCGGGATCGCATCGGGTCGGTGCTTTGCCGGCAATGCGGCGCTGCTCGGCTGCTCCGACCTGATCATCGCGACGCCGGACGCGAGCATAGGCATGGGCGGCCCGGCCATGATCGAGGGCGGCGGCCTCGGTGTCGTCGACGCCGATGATGTCGGTCCCTTCGACATGCAGGTGAAGAACGGCGTCATCGACATCGCCGCTGCCGACGAGGCGGATGCGGTGCGCCTTGCACGCCAGGCCCTGTCGTTCTTTCAGGGTCCCGTCGTTGACTGGGAGGCTCCGGATCAACTCCTGCTACGCGATGTCGTACCGGAGAACCGCCGACGTGCTTACGACGTGCACCGCGCCGTCGAGATCATCGCCGACACGGCTTCCGTGCTCGAGCTGCGAGCCGGCTTTGGGCGCGGCATGGTCACCGCGCTCGCGCGCATCGAGGGGAACCCGATCGGGATCGTCGCCAACAATCCGATGCATCTCGCCGGCGCGATCACGAGCGACGGTGCCGACAAGGCGGCGCGCTTCCTGCAGCTGTGCGAGGCGTTCCGGCTGCCGGTGCTGTTTCTCTGCGACACACCGGGGATCATGGTCGGGCCCGAGGCCGAGGACACGGCGCTGGTCCGGCACGCGAGCCGCCTGTTTCTCGCGGGGGCAGCGCTCACGGTCCCGTTCATGACCGTGGTGCTGCGCAAGGGATACGGGCTCGGCGCGCAGGCCATGGCGGGTGGAAGCTTTCGCGCCCCGCTCATGACGGTCGCGTGGCCGACGGGGGAATTCGGCGGGATGGGACTCGAGGGTGCGGTCAAGCTCGCCTACCGCAAGGAATTGGATGCCATCGAGAACGCCGAGGCGCGCAAGGCACGCTTCGACGCTATGGTCGCCGACGCCTACGCACGCGGGACGGCTCTCAACACCGCAACATATTTCGAGGTCGATGACGTGGTCGACCCCGCAACAACGCGAGCTTTGGTGGCCGCGGTGATCCTGCATCCGGCAGGTCCACCCCCGGACACACCACAACGGCGCTATGTCGACTCGTGGTGATGGTCATGGTGCGCCGGCGAAGGACCAGCGCAACCGCGCTCAGCAGGACTCCGAACAGCGCGATCCCCTCACCGAGTCCGGGAGGGATCGCTGAAGACGGCGCCGCGCCCGTTTCCGGAACCGGCGGAGTCGGCGCCGAGGCGACATCGATCGTCACCGAAGCGGTGTCGTTGGCCGGGTTCGGGTCAAGCTGAGTCTCACCCGACTTGGTGGCCGTGTTCCTGATGACGCCTATCGCGGCCAGGCGCACGGTGATGTGCAGCGTCGCAGTCGCGCCGACCGCGAGCGAGCCAACAGTCCAGAAGCCGCTCGCGGGAGCGTACGAACCCTGCGAGGCGCTCGAGCCGACGAAGATCTCCCCGTTGGGGAGGACGTCGGTAACGGTCACCCCTGTGGCCGCGAGCAGACCCTTGTCGTGCGCGGTGACCGTGTAGACAACATCATCACCCACCACCGGGTTGGCGTTGCTCACGGTCTTGGTGATCGCGACGTCCGCGTATGACACGATGACCAGCGTGCTGCTGACCTGTTGGCTCGGGTAGTACGTCCAGAGGTCGAGGCCCTTGGCGTCGCCGAAACTTCCGGTGCACGGCACGTTGGTGTTGCCGCCGGTCGCCGTTCCAAAGGCGCGCTGTGTGCTCGACGTGTCGTATCCGGTGATCGGGTCGCTGAACGCGACCGCCGGCGGATCGTTGCCGCAGAGCACGGATCCGGGCGTACCGACGGTAACTCCAGTCGTCGTTGTGTAGCCGCGGTCATCGTAAAAGCCGCCAGTGCAGCCGCCGGTGAACGGTGGGCACGCGCCCGGCGGGTTGAGCATGGTGATCGTCGGCCCGCCTTGGAGATCGTTCTCGACGTCGACGAACGGGAAGTGGTATTCGCCGGCGTGGACGTCGATCTTGAATGGGTAGCTCGTTCCCGGGGTATTGGCGGGGAAGTAATTGCCCGAGTTGTCCTTGCCGTCCCACGTCACCGTCTGCGTGCCCGCGCCCTTCAGGCCGCTGAGAACCCGGTTCTGCGGGTTGGTCGGATCGTAGTTGACGCCGTCGCGGCTGATCACGATCTGGTAGACGCCGGCGACGTTGGACGTGTACCGAAACGTCCCGCCGCTCTGGAACAGCGTGATGCTGCCGGTAAGGGTCCCGCTGAAGCCGACGTTGCTCACCACCGAGGCGATCGGCGTGAGCGGGATGCCGAGCGCCGTCAGCGTGACATCAGCCGGCGGTGTGAAGAAGATGGGATAGCTGGGCGGAGCGAAGATCACACCACCGTCCACCGACGTGAGCTGGCCGGGGCTGCCCGTGTTGTTCGCGAGCGCGTCGTGATAGAGCGGCGTGGTGCCGTCCGGGTCGATGAATCCCAGCTGGCTCCCGTACTGCACCCAGCCGTCCGGGTCCATGCCGCGGTTGACGATCTTGTAGCGGAAGCCATCCGTGGTGACCGCGTACGTGGTCGAGTCGACCGGCAGCCCGTTGTTCCCGGTGAACAGCGAGAGGACGTAGCTGAAGACGCGGCCCGTCTGCGTCGTCGCCGAATCGGTGAGGCTGTCGCGGACGGTCACGTCCCAAGCTGCAATCGACGACCCCTGGGCGGCGCTGAAGTCGCCCGCTGCGGTCAGGGCGATGTCAGCGCTCACTCCGCCGTCGCCATTTGCCGCCATCCCGGCGGGCCCGATCATCGCGATGCTGTAGATGCCGGTTGACGGTGCCGTGTACACGCAGGGTGTGTAGCCATTGGTGACGCCGCCGCCGGGGACGGTGTCGGGACCGGCGAGCTCCTCGGCACGGCTGGTGATCTCTCCCTGCGTCACGATGTGCGATGTCGCGCGTAGCGCCGCGCACGAGAATGACGCGGTGCCGGGAATCGTCTCTTTGCCGGGGGTTCCGGTCACGAGCCCGGGATTCCAGATCAGGATGTCGGCCGCGCCCTGACCCATCGCTGTTGATCCAACCAGGAGAAACTCGCCACTCGTCGCATACGCGTGGAGCAGGGTTCGCCGCGTGATGGCACCCGCTCCATACGAGTTCGTGCGCCACTCGGTGTTGGCACGAAACCCGGTGGCCCCACTTGGATAGAGATTCTGGGAACCGTCGGCGAAAACGTTGACCGCAGAGGCGATCAGCACACCGATACTCAGCAGGGATGCAGCGAGACCCCGTCGTCGCACGACGGCATCATGCCTGATCGGCGATCAGATATGTGAGAGCTCGCGGTAGACGTCGCGGAAGAACGGACGGCCCCACAGCCCAATCGACAGCAGGCCGCCGAAAAGCATGACGACATCAACACTTTCGCGTCCCTGCTTGGCCCAGTACACATCCTCGAGGTCGAGCCAGAGTGCGAACTCATCGAGGGTGAGCGCCGACGAACCACCGTATAGGATCGACGTGAACTTACAGAGCGCGTCATCCGTCCCCTCGGTCTTCCCGGAGGTGTTGATCTGGACCATCCAGAGGTAGCCGGTGCCCAGCAGCCCGGCGATGCCGAGGACCAGATGGTGGAAATGGCGGCCCCCAACGCTCAGGTTGTGGAACGGCCCAACCCCGTCGCGAATGGCGTGCGTTATTGCGCGAGTTGCGGCGAACGTCGTGAAAAAAGACACCGACGACAGAAACAGTCGCTCCCGGCGCTTGTCTTTGAACGAGTCGCGGTAGATCTCGACGGCGCGGCGCGGGGTCAACACTGTGCCGCGCTCAGGCTTTGACGGGCTTGGGCCGGGCGAAGTTCGCAGCGATCACGGCGAGGAGGGTCAGCACCAGGAAGACGACCGCGTGCTTCCAGTGCATTGCCGGCCGGCCCGAAGCGAGGAAGTTCGTCTTCACGGTGAAATAGAAAATCGTCAGAACCGCGAAGACGACGGCGAGCGCGAGCAGTAGAAGAGCCAGTGGGCGGCTACCCCGCATGACAGAATCCCCCGGTAGGTGCGGTCGTGAACCGCCTGGGAACAGCTCTCTGAGTTCGACGTCAGGTCACGACCGGTCAGTGGATGAAGACGAGGCCGGCGGCCCCGAGAGCGGCACAGTAATACGCGAAGGGGTCGAGGCGTCCGAGCCGAAGGTAGCGGAGCAGGAAACGAGCGCTGGCGTACGCCACCACGCCGGACAGCGCTGCGGCCGCGATGCCCACGCCCAGGGTCGGCGCGTCGGAGCCGAGATCGGGAACCTCGAGCAGTCCCGCCGCCAGGATGATCGGGGTCGCCAGCAGGAACGCGAATCGCGCCGCCTCCTCATGGCGTAAACCGGCGACCAGCCCCGCGGCCATGGTGATCCCCGATCGCGAGATCCCTGGGATGAGCGCTCCCGCCTGAAAGATGCCAACGATGACTGCCGTGCGCAGGCTGAGCCCATCGATGCCCTGGTAGGCGGGGTCGTCCTCCTCGTGGGCGAGCACCGGGGCGCCGCCCACGGCACGGCGGCGCTCGTCCCTCCTCCGGAAGATCTCGGCGGCGAAGAGGATGCCGCCGTTGACGATGAGGAAGGCGGACGCAGCACGCGGGTCGCCGAACAGCGACTTCAGCGGATCCTGCAGCAGGAACCCGATCACACCTGCCGGAACGGTTCCGACCACCAGGAGCATCGCGAGGCGCTGGTCCGGGCCCTCGATGCGACCGCGCACCGCGGCGGTGAAGAAGCCCCGGATGATCCGCACCCAGTCACGCCGGTAGAGGAACAGCAGCGCTGCCGCCGTGCCGAGATGAAGGAGAGCGAGCACCGGCACGAAAGCAGGGCTCGACTCGTTGAAATTGAGCCCGATCAGCCGGGGGACCACCACGGCATGGCCCAGCGACGAGACCGGAAAGAGCTCGGTGACTCCCTGAAGCGCGGCGAGAAACAGGATCAATCCGGCGCCGAGCATTGGCCAGAGCCTACCAGCCCCCCTCGCGTAGTCTGATGCGATGACCACCTCAACAGCGCCGGCCGGCACCTCGCTCAACCGTCAGTGGCGCCTCGCCGCGCGCCCCAAGGGTCTTCCCGTCGCCACGGACTGGGAGTTCCGCACCGAGCCGGTTCCCGAGCCCGGCGACGGCGAGTTTCTGGTGAGAGTCCTCTACATCTCGCTCGACCCGGCGATGCGCGGCTGGATGAATGAGGGCCGCTCGTATGTGCCGCCGGTCGGGGTGGGCGAGGTGATGCGTGCAGGCGGTCTGGGGCAGGTCGTGGCGTCGGCCCATCCCGAGTTCAAGGCCGGCGAGCACGTGGTCGGGATCTTCGGCGTGCAGGACTACGCAGTCAGCGACGGCCGCGGCGTCATCCGCGTGTCGGACGAGTCGGCCCCACTCGTTCAGTACCTCAGCGTTCTCGGCATGCCCGGCATGACCGCGTACTTCGGGTTGCTCGAGATCGGGCAGCCGGTCGCGGGCGAGACGGTGGTGGTGTCAGCGGCCGCCGGCGCAGTGGGTCAAGTGGCCGGCCAGATCGCCCGCATCAAGGGCTGCCGGGTCGTCGGGATCGCGGGCGGGGCGGAGAAATGCCAGTTCATCGTCGATGAGCTCGGCTTCAACGCATCGGTCGACTACAAGAATGAGGACGTCCGGGCGGCGCTCCGCGAGCATTGCCCCGACCGTGTGGACGTGTACTTCGACAACGTCGGTGGCGAGATCCTCGACATCGTGCTCACGAGGCTCGCACGCCACGCACGCATCGTCCTGTGCGGATCGATCTCGCAGTACAACAACCAGGGGCCGGCGCGAGGGCCTTCGAACTACATGACGCTGCTCGTCGACCGAGCCCGGATGGAGGGCTTCGTCGTCTTCGACTACGCCAAACGCTACGCCGAGGCCGCGCGTGAGATGGCCGGATGGATCGCCGACGGACGGCTGAAGTCGGTCGAGCACGTGGTTCCCGGGCTGGAGCAGTTCCCCGAGACGCTCCTCAAGCTCTACCGCGGAGAAAACTTCGGGAAGCTGATCCTGAGCATCGGCGACGAGGCCGGCTAGGCCGCAACCCGCGCGGCCAACTTGCCCGGCCCGCTCTGGAAGAGGCGCGCGATGTCGCTCGGCGAGATGACCCCGACGAGCGTTCCGCCGTCGTAGACCATCGCCCGGCCGTCGGACGCCGGCCCGAGCCGCTTGAGCAGGTCGGTCATGTGCTCATCCGGACGCGCGATGGGCACACGGTCAATCGGGATCGCGATGTCGATCGCCCGGCGGTTGCTGCGCTGCTGCGCCGGCACCTGCTTGATC
>PKYW01000029.1:0-7431 GCA_003132805.1 Candidatus Dormiibacterota bacterium
TAGGCCAGCGTGTCGTGCATCCAGCCCATGTTCCATTTGAAGTCGAAGCCGAGGCCCCCGCTCGCGGTGGAACGCGTCACCCCCGGCCACGTGGTCGACTCCTCCGCGATCGTCAGCACGCCCGTTTTGCGCGCGTGCAGCGAGTCGTTGACCTCGCGGAGCAGCGCGATTGCCTCGAGGTTCTCCTTGCCGCCGTAGATGTTCGGCACCCAGGCGCCCGGCTGCCTCGAGTAGTCGAGGTAGAGCATCGACGCAACGGCGTCGACACGCAGCCCGTCGATATGGAACTCCTCGGCCCAGTAGTGGGCGTTCGCGACCAGGAAGTTGCGCACCTCGTTGCGACCGTAGTTGAAGACGTAGGTACCCCAGTCGGGCTGCTCACCGCGACGCGGGTCGCCGTGCTCGTAGAGCGGCGTGCCGTCGAACCTCGCGAGCGCCCAACCGTCGCGCGGAAAGTGTGCGGGCACCCAGTCGAGGATCACGCCGATGCCCTTGCGATGGAGCACGTCGACGAAGTGGCGAAAGTCGTCCGGCGAGCCGAAGCGTGCCGTCGGCGCGTAGTAGCCCGTGACCTGGTAGCCCCAGGAGCCGCCGAAGGGATGCTCCATGATCGGGAGCAGCTCGACGTGGGTGAACCCCATCGACAGGCAGTGATCGGCCAGGGGCTCGGCGATCTCGCGATAGCTGAGGACGCGGCCGTCCGGCCCGCGCCGCCAGGAGCCGAGGTGCGCCTCATAGACGGCAAAGGGCGCGTTGAACACGGCTGCCCGTGCGCGCTGGCGCATCCAGCTGCCATCCCGCCAGCGATGCGTGCTCTGCTCGACGATGCTTGCCGTCCCGGGCGGATGGTCCGATGCGCGTGCCAGTGGATCGGCCTTGAAGATGCGCATCCCATCGCCGCGCGTCACCAGGAACTTGTATCGCACGCCCGGACCGACGCCGGGCGCGAAGAGCTCCCACACCCCTGACCCGCCGAGGACGCGCATCGGCCAGGTGCGCGCGTCCCAGAAGTTGGCGTCGCTCACCACGCTGACGCCGAGCGCATTCGGCGCCCAGACGCTGAAGGCAGTGCCCGCCACCCCCTGGTGCTCGAGGACGCGGGCGCCGAGAACGCGCCAGAGCTGGGTGTGAGTCCCCTCGCCGATCAGGTGGAGGTCGAGATCGCCGAGGGTCGGCCAGAACCGGTACGGGTCCTCCTGCTCCCACTCGCGCTCGTCGTTGCGGAAGCGGATGCGGTAGCCGGGATCGCCCGCGGGAACGGTCGCCTCGAAGAGGCCGGCGGCGTTGAGGCGGCGCATCGGGGTGACGCCTTCCGGGCGGGCGACGCTTGCACTGGTCGCCTCCGGATGGAAGGAACGGATGCGCATGACGTCGCCGATGATCCGGGGTCCCAGGAGCGCATGCGGATCGCGCAGGCGACCGGCGAGCATCGCCTCGACCCCCGACTCGAGCTCGGTCGGGCTCGGATCCTGCACGGTCACGAGCTGGCGCCCCTGAGCAGGAACCGAAGCGGGATCGGTACCCATGCCGGCCGGTGTCCCAGCTCGTACCCGATCTCGTAGATCGCCTTCTGCACCTCGAACGCGCGCCGGAGCACCAGCGACGGTCCCGGTGCGGGCAGCAGCGGCTGCGAGCCCACGGTCTCGAGATACGCGCTCCAGAAGGCGTCGCGATTGGCGTCGGCCCAGGCCTCGCCATAGCCCCGCAGGATCTCGGCCTCAGCGCTGTCAGGCGCCGTTCGCTCGATGATGGCGGCGGCGGCGGCGTAGTCGAACGACCGGAGCATCGCGGCAACGTCTCGCAATGGCGAGGTGCGCTGCCGGCGCTCCTCGGGCGTGCGGTCGGGCTCGCCCTCGAAGTCGAGGATCACCCAGCCGGTGTCGATGCGCAGGAGCTGGCCCAGGTGCAGGTCGCCATGGGTCCTGATGAGCAGGCCGCCCGGGGAGAGGCCGCGGATCTGGTCGAGGCGGGCCACCACGGCGTTGCGCACGTCGCGAAGCGGATCGAGTGCGGGCTCGTCGCGGGCGAGCAGCCGGTCGAGCTCGTCGGTCATGACGTTCGCCCAGGTATTGAGCGAACCCTCGGTGAGCGGTGCCGTCGCCATGTCAGTGCCGGGCCGTCCCGAGGCGAGCGCGAGGTGCATCTCCGCGATCACCTTGCCGAGTCGCATCGACTCGGCGAGGAACGCCGCGTCCTGCTCGTCCACCATGGCGCGGCGCTCGGCCGGATCGCCGTGGCCGACCGACTCGGCATTGGCGTAGAGGTCGCGCAGCGATGTGAGCGCGAGCGCCCAGCCCTCGGTGCTGTTGTGCAGAAAGCGCTGGACGAGCACCAGCGGAGACGGCTCCTCGCCGCTCGTCTCCCACACGGCGCGTCCAAGCATCGGTGCCAGGTGCGTGAAGCCCGCGGCCTCGAGCTCATCGGCCATCTCGAGCTCCTGCGACGCTCCCGTCTCGACGCGGCGAAGGTGCTTGAGGAAAAGGGCATCGCCCACCTCGACCGACGTGTTGCTCTGCTCGACCCTGAGGTGTCGCACCGACGAAAGGGTGCCGGTGTGCAGTGCGTCGGGGTCCTTGCTCGAGTATCGCAGCGTCCCGCTCGTCGTCGGCAGCACCCGCTGTTCGCGGATGGCGTCGAGCAGCCACTCGATGTACGCCGAATCACCAACTGCGTCGTAGAGCACGATCGTATTGGGTGCCTCCGGCCACGGGATCATGAAGTCCGGCATGCGCTTGGTGATCTCGTCGCCCACTGGCCGGATGCCGAGTGGCAGCGCGTATCGCGTGCTCCGTCCGTCGGTGAAGGTGACGGCTGTAAGTGTGTGGATCAGGACCGGCTCACTCGCGCTGATCACAGTCGCATCGACGACCGCAACGACGCTGATGGTGCGTCCCTGCGCGCCACCCCATCGCTGCCGCGTGATGTAAGCCCCGAGCGCCTCTTCGCACCCCTCGATGCGATGCTCGCGAAGGATGCCGGTGATCGCGGCGTCGTGCGCGCTCATCACGCCGGCACGTCGAGGGTGAACCAGTAGAAACCGTGCGGACCCATGGTCAGCAGGTAGGGCAGTTCGCCGATGCTCGGAAAGTGGACACGCCCGAGCATCTCCACCGGGGCCATCCCCGCGAACCTGCGCAGGTCCAGCTCAACGGGTTGCGCGAAGCGGGAGAGGTTGTTGACGCAGAGCACGGTCTGCCCGTCGATGCTGCGCAGGAATGCGAACACCGAGGGATTGGCGGCGTCGAGTGCTTCGAAGGTGCCTTCGCCGAACACCGGAAAGCGCTTGCGCACGGCGATGAACCGGCGCAGCCAGTGCAGCATGGACGACTCGTTGCGTCGCTGTGCGCTCACGTTGCATGCCTGGTATCCGTAGACCGGATCCATGAGTGGCGGCAGGTAGAGCTGCGCGAAATCGGCCTGGCTGAAGCCGCCGTTGCTGTCGGCCGTCCACTGCATCGGCGTGCGAACACCGTCTCGATCACCGAGGTACACGTTGTCGCCCATGCCGATCTCATCGCCGTAGTAGAGGATGGGACTGCCCGGCAACGACAGGATGAGCCCGTGGAACAGTTCCATCTGGCGCCGACCGTTGTTGAGGAGCGGTGCGAGCCTGCGCCGGATGCCGAGGTTGAGCTTGGCGCGTGGATCCTTGGCGTACTCGCCCCACATGTAGTCGCGCTCCTCGTCGGTCACCATCTCGAGGGTGAGCTCGTCATGGTTGCGCAGGAAGATGCCCCACTGGCTGTTCGGCGGAAGTGCGGGCGTTCGGTCGAGGATCTCGGTGATCGGGTAACGCTGCTCACGACGCAGGCCCATGAACATGCGTGGCATCAAGGGAAAGTTGAAACACATGTGGCATTCCGGGCGATCCGGCGAACCGAAATAGTCCACAACGTCCTCGGGCCACTGGTTCGCCTCCGCAAGGAGCACCTTGCCCGAGTATTCCGCGTCGATGGTGGCGCGCAGGTCGGCGAGAAACGCGTGCGTCTCGGGGAGGTTCTCGCAGTTGGTCCCTTCACGCTTGAAGAGGTAGGGCACGGCGTCGAGCCGGAAGCCGTCCATGCCGACATCGAGCCAGAACCGGCAGACGTCGATGATCTCCGCGCGCACCTCCGGGTTGTCGTAGTTCAGGTCCGGCTGGTGGCTGAAGAAGCGGTGAAAGTAGTACGCGCCCGCCTCGTCGTCCCACGTCCAGTTCGACGTTTCGGTATCGAGGAAGATGATCCGCGCTTCGGTGTACTTGTTCTTGGTGCTCGACCAGATGTACCAGTCGCGATACTCGCTGTCCGGCCCCGAGCGCGCATCCTGGAACCAGGGATGCTGGTCGCTGGTGTGGTTGATGACCAGGTCCATGATCACCCTGATGCCGCGCCGGTGTGCTTCCTTGACGAGCAGCGCGACATCCTCGACGTTGCCGTAGTCGGTGAGCACGGTCCGGTAGTCGGAGATGTCGTAGCCGCCATCGCGCAGCGGGCTCTGCTGAAAAGGCAGCAGCCAGATGCAGTCGATGCCCAGCCACTCGAGGTACTCGAGCTTGCCGATCAGACCGCCGAAGTCGCCGATGCCGTCGTTGTTCCCGTCATGGAATGCGCGCACCGACAGCTCGTAGAACACAGCCTTCTGAAACCAGAACGGATCTTCGAGGAGCGGCGGCCGGGCGGAGGTCACGGTTGACGCACGCGCAGGACGTGCGCGGGTTGCCATGCCGGGTCGAGCCGAACGTAGTTCACCGCGCCGTGCCACGTGTAGGTTTCACCTCCGAGCTCATCGTGTACTTCGAATGGCTGGTCCGCGGTCACGCCGAGCGCGCCGAGGTCGAGCCAGGTGCTCGACTCCCGCGGATGATGAGGATCCAGGTTGACGATCAGGATGATCACATCGTCCTTGTCGGGAGTGGAGCGCGAGACGCACAGCATCCAATCGTCGGTCATGTGGTGCAGCCGAAGGGTGCTCAATTGCGCGATCGCCTCGCGGTGGCCGATGCGGATCTCGTTGAGGCGCGTGATGAACGGCGCGATCGAGCGAGCGTTCGTCCAGTCCCGGGGACGTAGCTGGTACTTCTCTGAATCGAGGTATTCCTCGCTGCCCTCGCGGGCGGCGATGCCCTCGCAGAGCTCATAGCCGCTGTACATCCCCCACGACGGGCAGGTGATCGCCGCCAGCGCAGCGCGCAGCTTGAATGCGGGAGGACCGCCAGTCTGGAGCGTGGCGTGGAGGATGTCCGGCGTGTTCACCCAGAAGTTCGGCCGGAACCAGTCGACCAGCTCAGTCTGTGACAGCTCTGTCAGATACTGGCCGAGCTCCCAGGCGGTATTGCGCCACGTGAAGTACGTGTACGACTGCGAGAATCCGATCTTCGCGAGCCGCTGCATCACCGCGGGGCGGACGAACGCCTCGGCGAGCAGCACCACGTCCGGGTGCTCGCGCCGGATCTCGGCGATCAGCCACTCCCAGAAGGGAAACGCCTTGGTGTGGGGATTATCCACACGGAAGATGCGCACCCCATGCCCGATCCAGAAGCGCATCACGTCGCGCAGTGCGAGCCAGAGTCCTGCCGCGTCGTCGCTGTCGAAGTCGAGCGGGTAGATGTCCTGGTACTGCTTGGGGGGATTCTCCGCGTACCGGATCGACCCGTCCGAACGGTGCCGGAACCACTCGGGATGCTCGGTGACCCACGGNNGCTCAGTCGCCCGGCCCACGAACGCGTCGAAGTCGTCGATGGTGCCGAGCTGGGGGTCGAGCGCCGAATGTCCGCCGGCCGATGACCCGATCGCCCACGGGCTCCCCGGGTCACCCGGGGAGTACTCGATCACGTTGTTCGGTCCCTTGCGATGGGTCGCGCCGATCGGGTGGATCGGAGGGAGATAGAGGACCGAGAACCCCATTGCAGCGATTGCGGGGAGTCGTCGCTGCGCGAGCTTGAAGGTGCCGCTCCGGGGTGGCACCGCCCCCTCCGACCTCGGGAACATCTCGTACCACGCCGAGAAGCCGGCGATCTCGCGTTCGACCCAGAGCTGGTAGGGGCCGGCGATGGTGGCGTGACTGAGATCGGCCGTTCGCCGCATCAGCCCCATGGTTGCCTCACGCGTCGCCAGCTGCACTCGCGATTCGGGCGGGGTGGCCGCGTTGAGCTTCGTTGCGAGCGCTGTCAGGGCGCGGCGGTCCGACTTGGAGATGGCCGGCAGATCGGCTCGCCCGGCCGCGAGGGCCGCGCCGTCTGAGAGATCGAGCTCCACGTCGACGCCGGCCTCGAATCGGATCGCCAGGTCTCGAGCGAAGCCGCCCCACACGTCGAGGATGCCGACCACCGCGAAGCTCCAGGCACCGAGGCGCCGCGGCTTGATCCAGGCGCCGAAGCCGTCCTGGGGTTCCGCCTCCATCGGCACCTCGACCATGCCGGGCGGCGGCGCATCTGGCGCGAGCGGCCTGGCGCCGGGCCAGTGCCAGACCCAGGCGAGCAGGGGGTCATGCCCATCCGCGAAGGCGCGAGCAGAGACCCGCAACGGCAATCCGCGAGTGGCTTTTGCGGGGAACGCACCGCCGTCGACACTCGGCCTGACGTGCTCGACAACCACTCGCCTCCGATCGCCGAGCAGCCGGTCAGGGACGGGGTTGCTCATCGAATTCATCTGCGACGCGAGGTCGGTCACAAGCTAGCAGACGGGGACCGAAGTCGTAATGGTTCGTCAACGTAGAGGTCGTACAGTCCAATGGGACCGAATTGAACCGATACCGCGCGGCTCTCGCAATCATTGCCGTGCTCATCGTGGGCGCGGTGCTCTTCACCGTGGTGCGCGACCCGACCCCGCCGGCCACCGCCTCGACCACGGGCGGCGTGGTGCTGCCGGTCAGCCAGCGCACCGAGGCACCGGACTTCACCGGGATTGACGGGTGGCTCAACAGCACCCCGCTGACCCTGGCGGACCTCCGTGGCAAGGTGGTGCTCATCGACTTCTGGACCTTCTCCTGCGTCAACTGCGTCCGCACCATCCCCCACCTGAAGATCCTCTACGACGATTACAAGAGCCGCGGCTTCGTGATCGTGGGTGTGCACTCGCCCGAGTTCGACTTCGAGCAGGTGACGGCCAATGTGGCGGCTGCCGTCACGCGCCTCGGGGTCACGTGGCCGGTCGCCATCGACAGCCAGATGGCCACCTGGAACGCCTATCAGAACGAGTACTGGCCGGCGGAATATCTCCTCGACCAGCAGGGCCGGATCGCGTACACGAGCTTCGGCGAAGGTGACTACACGCAGACCGACGCAGCGGTGGCGCAACTGCTCAACGTCCACGAGGCTCCCCTTCCCGCGTCGACCCCGGTCCCCGACAACACCACCCCTGAGCTGTATGCGGGCAGCGAGCGCGGGCAGCTTGCCGACAACGAGCCGTACGGGACCATGGGCGTGCCTCAGAAGTACCCGGATCCCGGACC
>PKYW01000029.1:7443-8567 GCA_003132805.1 Candidatus Dormiibacterota bacterium
GGCTCCGCTCTCACCAATTCCGCGTTCATGGTGACCCGCCAGGACCTGTTCCAACTGCTCGCCGGCGTGTCGTCCGGATACCATCTCATCGATCTGACCGTGCCGGCGGGCTTCCGCATCTACACCTTCACGTTCGGCTGATGCTCTCGATTGCGACGCTGCTCGCGACCTTTGTCGCCGGGCTCGGATCGTTTCTCGCACCATGCACGGTTCCGCTTCTCCCGGCGTATCTCGCGTGCGTTTCCGGGGTGAGCGCGGCGGAGTTGACCAATCCCGACCGGCACAGCTTCCGCCTCCGGCTCCTGGCAGGGTCGCTGCTCTACGTCGCCGGGTTCACCGTCGTTTTCGTTCTACTCGGGCTCACCGCCGGCGGCATCGCTCGGGTTGCCAACGGCGCCGTCAGCGGCCGGATCGTCGAGATCGTCGGAGGGGTCGCTGTGATCCTCTTCGGTCTCGCCATCATCGGCGTGGTCAGGATCGGGATGCTCGAACGCACACGCGGATTCCAGCTCCCAGAGCGGCTGCGCCGGCGCGGCGTGTTCGGGGCATTCCTCGTCGGCGTTGTGTTCGGCATCGGCTGGACCCCGTGCGTTGGGCCATACCTCGCCGCTGCGCTCACCCTTGCCGCTCTCAGCTCCCACGCGCTGACGGGCGCGCTCCTGCTGATCGTCTACTCCATCGGCCTCGGGGTCCCCTTCATCGCAGTCGCGCTCCTCTGGGCATCCCTCCCCGAACTCCCCCGCCGCCTCAACCACCTAGTGCGCCCGCTCACCCTCGCGGGCGGCGTGATCACTGTCGCCTTAGGCGTCCTGCTAGCGACGGGTGCCTACACCCACCTCACATCATACCTAGCGCAGCTCTCGACGCCAACCTGATCCGCGCCACAGAGCGCTTCGTTCGGGAGACTCTCAGCGGAGCAAAGGTGGGAAGGAGATGGGCGGAGGGGGCCGTCTCGCAGCCGAGGCTACCCCCCTCGGCGAGAGCGAGGGGCGGGACGCCACAGGCGTTCCGACCCCGTGCCCCCCGCAGTTCATGCCCTCCCCACCGCGTGTGCGGCGAAGGCGTTCCGACCGCGGGCCCGCCGCAGCTCATGTCCTCCCCACGGGCACGGCGAGGAGCGCGCG
>PKYW01000020.1 GCA_003132805.1 Candidatus Dormiibacterota bacterium
AGGAGTACCCAGTGCCGAAGTCGTCGAGCGCGATCCGTGCGCCCACGGCGCGCAGTTCCTCGAGGCGCGTGCTCACTGTGCTGGTGTCGTGCATGAGGGCCGTTTCCGTGATCTCGAGCGTCAGGTGTGCGGGGTCGAAACCAGTGGCGTTGAGCGCATCGACCACCTCGGCAACCACGCCCGGTTGATAGAGCTGGCGTGGCGAGAGATTGATGCTGAGGTGCAATGCGGCGGCGTTGGGTTGCGTGCGCTGCCACTCGCGAACCTGGCGCATCGCTGTATCCATGACGATCCGGCCAATGGGCATGATCAAGCCCATGTCCTCCGCCACCGGGATGAACTCTGCCGGCGGAATCAGCGTTCCATCCTCACGGCGCCAGCGCACCAGCGCCTCTACACCCACCGCCTCGCCGGATGCGAGCCAGACGATCGGCTGGTAGTGCACCTCGAACTGCTCGAGCTGGACCGCGCGACGCAGGTTGCCCTCCATGTGCGCACGATCGGACGCCACCACGTGCATGTCCGGTTCGAACATCGCGTGCTGGCCCACGCCGTCGAGCTTGGCCCGGTACATGGCGAGGTCGGCATTGCGCAGCAGACTGTCCGCGTCCGTCTCTCCCGCCGCGTCGACCACGACCCCGACGCTCGCCGCTACCGCAAGGTCATGGCCGTCGATCCTGAAGGGATCGCCGAGTGCCTTGCAGAACCGCTCGGCAAGCAGCGTTGCTCCGTCGATGGAGGTGTTTTCGGCGAGGATCGCGAACTCGTCGCCGCCTAGGCGTGCGGCCAGATCAGCGGTGCGTATCGTCTTGCGGAGCCGTTGAGCGACTGCCTCGAGCAACTGATCGCCCACGTTGTGGCCGAGACTGTCATTTACCAGCTTGAAGCGGTCCAGGTCGAGATACAGCACCGCAAGACTGGCGCCGGTGCGGTTGGCATTGGCCACCGCGCGGGCGAGATGCTCGAAGAAGAGCGACCGGTTGGGCAGGCCGGTGAGCGCGTCGTGGTACGCGAGGTGTCGCATCTGATCGACCGCCTTGGCGTCATTCAGCGCGATGCTCGCGTGGTGAGCCAGCGCCACGAGCATCTCGCAGTCCGTGTCGCTGTACTGGCGGTCTGCGCGGTATGTCGCAACGGTGATGCTGCCAACGGGCCGCCCGTGCTCGTGGATCGGAACGGCGAGCGCGCTCTGAAGGTCAGCCCCCACATACTCGTCGATTGCCGCGTGGTCGCTCTTGTAGTCGTTCAGGATGACGACGCGATCCTCGACGATGGCCCGCCCGCCGGCGCCCGCTGTCAACGGGCTGCGTTTGGTGGCGGCGATCATCGCGTGGGAAATGCCCACCGACGAAACCAGTTTGACGAATCCGGGATCCTCGTTGTCCACGAGTCGGATCCCCACAACCTCGTCGCCGAGCAGCTCGTGCGCGCCCTCAGCCACCGCGTTGAGAACCTCCGGAAGGGGAACTCGACGGGAGATGGAGACCTGGATCTTCGAGAGCCGTTCGAGCGCCGTCTGACGTTCTCGAACCATCGTCAGCAATCGCAGATTCTCCTGCGCGCGCATCTCGACGTCGGCGCGCAGCGAGCGCTCCTGCTCGAGCATGTGCAGGGTGCGAAGCGTCATCGAGAGGCTGCGCCCCATCGCCCGAAGCAGGGCGATCTCTTCTGGCTGGAATCCTGTATCCCCAGAGCGCGCCACGATGAGATGCCCGTCGATCTCTTCCACGGCGACGCGGGTGGAATGCAGTTCGCCGACTCGGGGCAGGCTGAGCACGCGCGTCGACTCACGCCCCGCCGCCAGCAGCGAGTCGACGGGAATCTGCCCCCGTGGGAAGCCGATCATGTCAACCACCGCGTCACCCGTGACAACCGCTGCAACTTCGGCCTCCAGCACCTCGGATGCCCATTGCATCGCGCAACGCATCGCCGCGGGCGGATCCGTGCTGGCGGCGACCGCAACGAGGAACTCGGCCAGCTGTTGCGTCGACCAGTTGCTCGGTGTTGTCGTGACGTCGGTCGTGTTCATGCCATCAGCCGAAGGCGAGCACCACCAGGGTCTGGTTGTGAAAGCCGCTGACGCCGTGCGTGCGAGCTATCTCGCCGTAGGTGTAGAAGCCGGCAACCGGTGCACCACCGGAATACGACTTGATCCGCGCAACTTCCTCCTGGATTCCCTCGTCGCCGAGGACACCCCTTCGGGCGATGCAGTCGAAGGCGAGGAAACCGAGCGGTGTGCGCCCTGACAAACCCTCCACCGCCTGTGTGCATGCCGAAATCGTGGCGTCGAGGACTGACGTGGCGTCGCCTTCCATGATCCAGGCAAGGCCGCCCTGCGGCACCTCGGCAATGCAGCCGATGGAACGGTCTTCGAAGTTCGCTTCGGCGATGAAGCGCACCTCCTCACCGCTGCGCCGGCTCAACCCGAATGGATGGGTCAGCGCAAAACGCGTGAAGGCGGCAGGATCAGTGCGCGCATCGTCGGGGGCATCGAGGCGCTCGAGATAGGCGTCGAGGGCCGGACGGTCATCGAGCGCAAGCACTCGCGTACCGCTGCTCGCGGTGACGAGGAACGGCGCGCCCACACGGGTCCAGCCGTGTTGGATGCCGATGCCAAGCGGTGCATCCGAGTTGATGGCGGCGGCTACGACGGAGTCTTCAAGCACTTTGCCGTCGAAGAATTGAAAGGTCTTCTTCATGGCCAGGTCGTCGCCGGCGCAGCCTCCCACCAGCGGCACCGAACCGCCGACGACGCTATATGCGCCGCGAACAACCTCCTGCTGGTCGCCGCCGAGGCCGTCGCTCAGCAGCAGCAGCACCTGGTGCTCACTCGCCGGCTCAATCTCAGCGCATGCAGCGGCTGTGGCGCCGGCCTGGCGCAGGTCGGCCGAGGCGCCGCGAGCGACGTTGGTGGTCACGGAGAAGCCACTTCCACCCAGCGCTGTCACGACCACGCTCGCATCGCTCGGCCCGTCTGTCGCGATCTCGCCTGCTGTGGTACACCCGATCAGGGGTGTGGTGGGCGCAACCTCGCGGACGCCGCCGAGCATCGCCTCGAGATCGTGGGCCGGCGAAGCGAAGACCACCAGCAGCTTGGAGTCGGTGCTTCGCAGCGCAGCCGTGGCGGCTTCAACGCCAGCCTGACGAGATTCCCTGGCGCTGGATGCGCCGACGCCGATCCAACGATCGCCGACGGCAGCTTGGGCGTCCGGATTCATGAGCGGGGCGCTGACTATTCCCATGCGGCGAACACCTCGTATCGGCGGAATCCTGGCACGGGCGTGGAGCGGCTGATCCGAGCCGGGGCCGCCGTATGAGCCCCACCCTACGGGGTGGCCGGAACGATTGAGCCCCCGAATACCGAATCGTGACCAAAAGATCGCAATCAGCAATAGCCGCCGGCGCCCCAGGAAGAGGGCGACCTCCTCCTGAAACGCTACGCTCCCGGGATGCGCATCCTGGTGCTGGGGGCTGGGTTTGGCGGGTTGGAGTTGTCGTCTCGGCTCTCTGACGAGTTCGGCAACAGTGTCGAAGTTGTCCTGATCGATCGGGGCGAGGCATTCGTCTTCGGGTTCGCAAAGCTGGACGTCATGTTCGGGCGCGCCGACGCGTCAGCTGTACGACACGCCTACCGAGACATCGTCAAGCCAGGTGTGCGCTTTGTGCAGACGACAGTGCGGTCAATCGATCCCGTCGCCAAACGCGTTGTCACAGATGCTGGATCGCTCGACGCAGACATCCTGGTTGTTGCACTCGGAGCGGACCTGGATCCTGCCGCGACCCCGGGACTCGTGGAAGCCGGTCATGAGTTCTATACCATCGCCGGGGCATTTGCGCTTCGCGAGGTGTTGGACGGTTTCGCAGGCGGCCGAGTGGTTGTCGGCGTGACCTCAGCTCCTTTCAAGTGCCCGCCTGCGCCAAGCGAGACCGCGCTCCTGATGCACGACCACCTCACCCACCGAGGGCTCCGCGCTCACTCCGAGATATCCCTGGTCATGCCGATGGGCGTTCCGATCCCACCGTCGCCCGCTGCATCAGAGGCGCTGCTCACGGCATTTGGTGAGCGCGGCATCGACTGGTATGGCGATCGGGCCGTGCGCGAGCTCGACCCTGCCCGCAACGTTGCGATCCTCAGCGACGGATCTGAACTTGCGTATGACCTGTTCCTCGGCATACCTGTGCATCAAGCGCCAGCCGTCGTCGTGGAATCGGGATTGACCGTCGACGGATGGATCCCTGTGGACTCGTTGACATTGGAGACGGCATTCCCCGGCGTCTACGCGATCGGCGACGTCACCAGCGTTGGCACGCCCAAGGCGGGAGTGTTCTCAGAGGGACAGGCAATCGTGGTCGCAGATCGTATCGGTGCGCTGGTGCGTGGCGACGCCGTGTCAGCCGAGTACGGTGGACGTGGCATGTGCTATCTCGATTTCGGCAACGACGAGGTGGCGAAGGTCGACGTCACCTTCTTGAAGGGCGAACGACCGGTTGGCGACATGCAAGGCCCGTCTCACGCCTTCGCCGATGACAAAGCTGAGTTCGGCTCGAGCCGCCTCCGGCGCTGGTTCGGCGCCGAACGCGACAGCAGGCGACGCGGCGAAGGTTTGACCTTAAGACGTCGCTGAGCGGCCACGCGCTCCGCGCAGCCTGCGACGTGTCGCCGATCGGGGCGGCGAGTTATGCCGGCCCCGGATGTCCGGAAGCCACCTGACTCCGTGCGTGTTCCAAAAGTGACTGTCTGGGTGGATTGAAGACATCTACCTCGCGGCACGATGTGTCGTGGGTGCGCGCCCCATGCGGCACCCAACTGGGAACGACCGCGACCTCCCCCACGCGCATGGTGCGAACATCTCCGTCGATCTCGAATTCGAACTCACCCTCGAGCACGAGGACGATCTGTTCCTCCTCGTGGACATGCATCGGAGCCTCGGTGTTCGGTTCGAACGAGACGAAGTTGAGCATCGTGCGCTCACCAAGGACCGGTCGAAACAGGAGTCCAGGAACGAGCTCGACGGATTCGATCGAGGCGACGTCGACATAACGTCCCGGAGCAGTCGGCGTGCCGTCTGCCCGAGTGGTGAAGTGCTGCTCGGCGTCAGTCATCGATGCTCCTACGATCAGTGCTGGCTGTACTGCCGCGGATGGTAGTCGCGGTGGCTATTCCCATGCGACGAAACACCTCGCATCGGCACCCTGGCGCGGGCTAGGAGCGGCTGGTCCGCGCCGAGGCCGACGTGGATACCNNGGATACCCGATCGGCGTCAGCCGTCTCGGAGGGTTGTCGCAGGAGTGTGACGGCCGTCCCCTACAGGTGCGAACGCCCTGGCGAGCTATGGCGGTGTTGGGCACACGTCACGCACGGTCGCTCGGCGGTCACGAAAGTTCAAACGCTGCGATACCTGGCAGTCCGGAGGGTTTGCCCGGCGACATGCTGTCCTCAATCAGATGGAACCGAGATCGAGAGGGACCTCGCACTTGCCTCCCGAACGCGCCGCCTCGACCCTGAACCCAGGAGGCGGATTGCGGGAGTTGATCCTTTGTTTCGCGCGCGTCGCGGCGTTGCGCATCCGCGCCAAGTCGACTGCGCTGCAGGTCGTCTGAGACAGGCGCAGAGCGATGAATGGGAGGGTCACGCCGGAGTCGACGGCTTTCAGCGGAAGTCGGATCAGATCTATGGGCGCGTCGCGCCATCGCGGCACGAGGGTCGTTCGCCAGGTTGGCGCTGCGCTCACTGCGGGAGCGCTCTCGCTGCTGTCGGGCGGCATCATCGGCCACGCCCTCTCCTCCTCGACGACGACCCTGACCTCAGCCACCAATCCGTCCGTGTGGGGGCAATCGGTCGTCTTCACCGCCACGATCACTCCGGCGGCTCCGGCGCCAACTGGCACAGTCACCTTCCAGGACGGTGGGACCAACATCGCCGGTTGCGTCAACAGGTCGGTCGCCGCTGGCGCCGCCACCTGCACGACTGCCGCCCTCGCGGTTGGATCGCACACCGTCACCGCTGTCTACAGCGGCAACGCGACTTACGCGACCAGCACATCAGCTCCCGTGACCCAGGTGGTCACCATGGGATCCACCACGACGGTCGTGGTCGCGTCCGTCAACCCGTCGGTGAGCGGTCAGTCGGTGACGTACACCGCCACAGTCAGCGCGGTCGCGCCCGCGGCCGGGACGCGCACTGGGACCATGGCGTTTGAGGATGGCGGAGTCGTCATCGCCGGGTGCGGTGCCAAGGCAGTGGCCGCCGGGGGCACGGCCACATGCGCCATCGCCTACACGGGACCGGGAACGCACACCATCACCGCGATCTACAGCGGTGACGGCAATTTCAACGATTCGACGTCGGCTGTTCTCACCGACACGGTGAATCCCGGCGCGACCGCCGTCGCTCTCAGTTCGTCCGCCAACCCCTCGAGCACCGGCGCGAACGTGACGCTCACTGCCAACGTCACGGCCACGGCGCCCGCCTCGGGGACGCGGACCGGGACCGTGGAGTTTCAGGTTGGCGGCGTCGACATCGCGGGCTGCAGCGCCCAGGCCGTGCCGGCTTCCGGCAAAGCCACATGCGTCACGA
>PKYW01000036.1 GCA_003132805.1 Candidatus Dormiibacterota bacterium
GCAGGGCCACGCTGCAGCAGCAAATACCCGTACACGCGACCAGTGGTCCGGGGCAACCCCCAGCCCACCATAAGCCGGCCCATCTCCTCGATGAACGTCAGCTGCGCGTCAGTCATGGTGCGTCATCACGTTCAGTAAATTCAGAATATCACGATCATGGAGACGCTCCCCACGTGGATGCGGGTCAACCGCCACACGCAGGGACAACCTGCCCCCAGGACGGCGGGNNGACGCCACAGGCTTTAGCGCATACCCGCCGGGACGCCTCCGAAGCTGCGCACCGCCCACGCCACTGCCCCGATCAGACCAGCGTCGGTCCCGAGTGCCGCCGTAACGATCTTGCAGCGCCGGTAGGGAATCTCGAAGGCGATCTCGGTGGCGGCGGTGCGGGCGGGCTTGAGCAACAGATCGCCTGCGTGGATCAACCCACCGCCGATGACGATGACGTCTGGAGCGAGCACGTTGATGAAGCCGCCGATCGCGCGGCCCAACGCGCGGCCCGCGTCATGGAACACCTCGAGCGCGAGCGCGTCGCCGGCGTTCGCCGCTGTCGCAATCGAGCGCGCGTCGATTGCTGCTGGGTCGATGCCCTGGAGCGACGATGGCCGGCCCGCGGCAACTTCGGCGCGCGCCCGGTTGGCGATCGCTGTTCCAGAGGAGGTGCCTTCCAGACACCCTGGATGGCCCTGACCGCAGGGCGGTCCGTGATCGCTGATGGGAGTGTGGCCAACCTCGCCTGCGGATCCGGTAGCTCCGTCGTAAAGGTCGCCGCCGATGAAGAGCGCCCCGCCGATGCCGGTGCTCACCGTGATGAACAGCAGGTACTGCGCGCCACGCCCGGCCCCGGCCTTGAGCTCCGCGTACCCGGCGGCGGCGGCGTCGTGGCAGATGACCACTGGGCACCCGACTCGCTCCGAGAGCAGCGCGGCGGCCGGCACCTCGTTCCAGCCCGTCATGTTGGGAGCGTCGTGAACGATGCCCGCGCCGGGGTCGATGGGACCCGGGATACCGATGGCGAGCCCTCGAATGTGCGCCGACTGGGCAGCCTCACGCGCGCACTCCGCGACAGCATCGAGGACGGCAGTCGGCCCTTCCTTTGAAGGGGTGTCGCGGACGATCGGCTCACCGTGCGTGACGTCACCGATCGCCACTGCGGCGCGAATGCTCGTGCCGCCGAGGTCGACCCCGATNNGCGGCCTCCTCCGGTCCCCAGCTCCCCGCCGGATAGAACGTGATCGGCGGCGGCGCCTCGATGACCGGCTCGACCGCCCGCCAGCCCCACTCGACCTCGTCTTCGCGGATGAACAGCGTGTGATCGCCGTTGAGCGCATCGTGCAGCAGGCGTTCGTACGCCTCGGGAGGCGACGTCTTGAACGAGTCGCCGTAGTTGAAGTTCATGTCGACGGACTGCGCGGTGACGTCCGGGCCTGGTTGCTTGGCCACGAACGACAGCGCGATGCCCTCGTCGGGCTGGATACGCACCACCAGGCGGTTGCGGTTCAGCGCGTGCACGCCCGCAGTCTTGAAGAGGTGCAGTGGCACGTCGTGAAACGTGATCACCACACGCGTATCGCGCTTGCCGAGTCGTTTGCCGGTGCGCAGCAGGAACGGGACCCCGGACCAACGCCATGACTCCAGATGCAGGCGCAGCGCCGCATACGTTTCGGTGGTCGACTTCGGCGAGACTCCTTCCTCTGCGCGATACCCGACCACCTTCTCGCCATCGATCGTTCCGCCCGTGTACTGCCCGCGGACCACGTCGTGTGGATGGATCGGCTGGATCGATTCGAGCACCTTCACCTTCTCGTTGCGGATCGCCTCCGCATCAAAGGACAGGGGTGGGTCCATCGCGACCAGCGACAGCACCTGGAACATGTGGTTCTGCACGATGTCCCGGATTGCGCCGATCTCCTCGTACAGCTTGCCGCGCGCCTCGACGCCGATGGACTCCGCAACGGTGATCTCGACTCGTGAGATCGCCTCGCGGTTCCACACCCGCTCGAACAGCGAATTCCCAAAGCGGAAAACGAGGAGATTCTGGACAGTCTCCTTGCCCATGTAGTGATCGATGCGGAAGATGCGCGGCTCGGGCACGACGTCATGGAGTGTCTTGTTGAGCTCCATCGCGGATTCCAGGTCGTGTCCGAACGGCTTCTCGATGATGATCGACGTGCCGTCGGCGAGGCCGGCTGTCTTGATTCCCTCGATGAGTGGTGTGAACGCTGAGGGCGGAACCGCCAGATAGGCAATTCGAGTATCCAGCGTGCTTGCCTCGCGGATCGGTGACAGATCATCACTCGCTGTCAGCGGGACGAATTTCAGGCGTTTGGCGAACGCGGCGAAGATCGTCTTCTGCAGCGGCGTGCGCGAGAACTGCTTGACCGCGGATTCGGCGAGGTCGCGGAAGCGCTGATCGTTCCAGTCGAACGGGGCCGCCCCGATGATCTCTCCCTTTGCCGGCAACAACTTCTGGCGGTGCAGGTTGTAGAGAGCGGGAATCAGCTTGCGCTGGGCGAGGTCACCAGTGGCGCCAACGATGACGATGTCCTGGTCGGGCGGCGCATGGAGCGGCATCGACGCTCGAGCGGGCGCCGCTACCGGCCGCTGAAGTGACGCACGGTCACGTCGATGATCTTGATCACGACGGCGATGATCGCGCACGAGAAGCTGATCAGGATCACCGGCAACTCCGCACCGGGAGTCGAGTACGTGTACGTCGCGAGCACGGCACTGGCGAACAGCCCCGTCACACACAGCACGAGCAGGAACACCACAGTGCGCGTCGCCCCGTCCAGTTGCGGTGTGCCGCGCATCGTCTCCGCGACGCTGGGACTGAGCTTCTCAGCGGGAGCGAAGTACCGGATGGCCAGGACTATCAGCCGGAGCAGGAGCACGCCGACGAAGATGAAGACGATGGTCAGGACCAGCGGCAACTCGAGGCTCGGCGTGCTGTACGAGAGCGTTGCGAAGAGCCCGGCCAGCAGCAGCCCGATGAGGACTGCGGCCATGCCCAGCACCGTGAGCCAGGTGATCGCGTCCCATGCGGGCAGCGTGATCGTTGGGAACTGGAGCGGGCGCACGATCGACTCGCCGCCGGTGAGCTGATCGATGAATGCGGGTTGCGCGGTGATCCCCGACACTCGTGCCTGCATGCCGTAGTGCACGCGCTCCGGCGCGATCGGCGACGCCTCGGCGAGCAGCCCCGGCTGCGGTCCGGGGAAGAGGCGCCGCTCCTCGGTGCGGCCGTCCGGGTAGGTCAGGCGGAGCAGCCCGCACTGTTCACAGTGCCAGGCGCGGATCGGCAGGCCGCCGACGATCGGTCCGTAATACGTGACGGTCCGGCGCAACCCCTCGGGACCGACGGCACCTTCGTAGTGGGCGAACTCGTGCGCCAGGATCCCTGTGACCGGGGCGGGGTGGTCGCAGGTGTCTGGCGTCGGCGGGGTGACGGAAGGTGCGTCAGCGACAGCCACTGAGGATCGGATTGTAGTGCGGCGGGCATCAGCCGACGGTCCGGCACGCGCGGGCGTTGAAGCCTGCGGCGCGCATCGCCGCAGCCAGCGCTGCGGCGCGCTCGCGATCAGGGGTGACTGTGAAGACGGCGCCGCCGCTGCCCGTGAGGTGCCAGCTCACGCCGGGGACGACTTCACGCGCCCGCCGCAGGGCGTCGGCCAGCGCCGGGTTCGCCCTGCCCGCCGCAGGTTCGAGTGCACTCCCCATGAGGTCGGAGTCCGGGGGCTCGCCGGATGCGAGCAGGCGGGCAAGCCGCTCCGAGCGGCCATCGTCCCGAATCTCATCCGGCAGGACGGCCCCGTAGGTATCGGCTGTCGAGCTCGGCGTGGTGGATGCGACGGCGAGATGGAGCGCGGGAGTCGTCAGCGGGTCGAGGCGATCGCCGCGGCCGCGAACCCGTTGCGCCGTCTGTGAGAGCAGCGCCGGCACGTCACTCCCGACGCTGAGCGCCGCAGCCGCGACTCGCTCCGGGTTAATCGCGATGCCCAGGCTCTCGAGCATCGCAACCCCGGAACGAAGCACCGCAGCGGCGTCGGCCGAACCCCCGCCGAGGCCGGCGCCGTGCGGGACGATCTTGGACAGCCACACGCGCATCGCCAGGGGCCGGTCCGCGAGCGTGCGCAGCACTCGGGCGGCGCGGATCGTCAGGTTGCTGTCGTCGGTCGGCACGCCAGCGGCCGCCGGTCCGACAACGGTCAGCGATAATGCGTCCGCGCTCGCGACGTCGAGACTGAGGCCGACCAGGTCGTGCCAGTCGACTGGAACCAGGACACTGTCGATGTCATGCCAGCCGTCTGCGCGGCGGGCGACAACCTCAAGCGACAGGTTGAGTTTTGCGTATGCGGGGACGACGCGCGTGGAGAGGCGAGACACAGTCGCTGATATACTGCTGGCTTCGTGCGTCCCTGGCTCGTATCTGCCCGGGGGCGCGCCCAGTTATCGAGTGATCTAGAAGAGCGAGCATGGCCAACTCCCGATCCGCGCGCAAGCGCATCCGTTCCAGCGAGCGGAAACACATCCGCAACCGCGCGGTGAAGTCCGCCGTCCGAACCAAGGTCATCAAGGCGCGTCATGCGCTCCTTGAAGAGGGCGGCACGGCTGGCGAAACCGAGTTGCACGCGGCCATCCGCGCGCTCGACCGAGCCGCGGAGAAGGGTGTGCTCCACCGGAACAACGTGCGCCGGCGCAAGTCGAGGCTGGCAACCATGGCCTCTCGCCTGTCGAACGTCGCCGAGGGTGCCGAGGGAGCCGCGCTTCGCTCAGCGGCTGCCGGTGGTGCCAAGGGACGGAGCGCCAAGCAACCGGCCCGCAGCGCCGCGGCAAAATCGGCGGCCAAGCCCGCCGGCAAGGCACCTGCAGCCAGGGCCACAGCGGCCAAAGCCGCTGCTCCCAAGGCCGCAGCGCCCGCCGAGCCTGCCACCAAAGCCGCCAAGACCAAATAAGGTCGGCAACGCGCGAGCCGGGCTGGTGCTTCGGAGCTAGCCGCGACGCGGGCCGCGCTCTGCAGTCAGTTCTGCAGCTGCACGTAGTACGGCCAGCCGGAGCCCGTCGGTCTCGGCGATCTCGCCTGTCTTGAGCTTTCGATCGACGTCGTGCAGCGCCGCGAGCCAGCCGGCCGCGAGCGCCGGAGAGACGCTGCGGGCCTGGCGGCTGAGCCGGTCTGCCTGCCAGTCGGGCTTGCCGAGCGCAGCCGCGAGACCTGCGCCGGAGCCGTGTCGCTGCATGTAGGCCTGGGTCAGCACGAGGTCGCGAATCTGCCCAGCAAGGATGGCGAGCAGATACTGGCCGGCACGTCCGTCGGAGATCAGTCGATCGATCGACTCGGCACCCTTGGCCGGGGTCGGCCCGAGGAGCTCCCCGAGCGTGTCGTAGAGGCCCTCTGCTTCGTCGCCGGCGACGGCCATCCGGACCTCGGCGATCGACAGCGGCCGTCCGGTAGCGAGCGCCACCAGCTTGTCGAGCTCCGACGCGATGCTCCCCAGGTCGGGACCGGCGACGCGGATCAGGTGGTCGACCGACCCGCCACCGAGGCGGAGGCCGCGCGCTCCGATCTCACGCTCGACCCAGGTGCGCAGGTCGCGACCCTTGACCGCGGCGTGGAAGACGATCGACCCGCCGCTGGATTTGACCGCGGCCAGCACCGGGTTGCGATCGGGCACCTTCGCGTGCGCAACCAGACACAAGACGGTGGTCGGCGCCAGCTCGCCGAGAATCGCCACCAGCCGGTCCGGCGGATCGATGCCGCCTCGCTTGGCCGACCCCGTGAGCTGCGGTGGATCGCGAAGGAGCAGCGCTCGCTCGGGGTCGAAAAGGGGCATCTCGGCGACCGCCTGGCGAAACTCATTCAGCCGTCCAGGGCTGTCGAACACCTCGATGTCGAGCTGCGGTGGTCTCGCGCGGTCGCGCCACGCGCTCACCGATCGATCCACGAGGAAACGATCCTCGCCGTGGATCAGCGTCAGTTGATTCAACGGAGGTGTGGACGCCATTACTGCAGTATCGCAAGCGAGCTCACGGGCTCTCCTGGAGCCCGGCCGGACCTCCGGTGTACTCCAGGTCGCCATCGGTGCTGGTCCGATCCACCGGGTAACCCTGTGGTGCCGGCACCGCCGGGACACCCTGAGCGATCGGGACGGCGAGTTCCAGAGGCCTGGCGGTGGCAAGCATCACCGCCGAGATCGCACCACCCGGCGGGGTCACCACGAGGTCGGCGCCCAGCGCACTCCCGTAGACCGCGCAGAGATCCTCCTGGTCAGCCGTCCCGGTATCGCCCAGGATGAGGACCCGGCCGGTCGGATCGTCCACCGTCAGCGCGCACATCTGGCGAGCAGTGGCGAGGGCGATGAATCCGAGACAACGCCACGTGGCGCCTCCGAACGTCCACTCCCGGCCGTCCGCCTCGAGCACGTTGGCGCCGGCGCTCTCGAGAGCGGCGACGACGTCGTTGCCGCCGGCGTTCAGGCCACCGGGGGTCACCACGGTGCCGACGGTGTAGTGGCCTGGGAGGCCGGCGAGCCCGTTCACCGCCGCCTCCTCGCCGCCGGTGACGACCACCATGTCGAGATGGGCGGTGGCAGGCGGCAACACCCGTCCCAGTGCGACAAGCAGCGCCGTCTGTGACGACCCGCCGTCGACCAGGATGCGGCTCCCGTCGCCGGTCTGAACCAACACCGCCGGTGATGACCCCGTGTTGAGCACGGAGACATGCAGGCGGCCGTCGGGTCGCGACGCGATCACCCACGCGGCTGCAGCAACGACGGCGCCCGCGAGCAGGGAGACGAGGACGGCGCGCCGGTTCAATGCAGCGGTGCTGTCCGGCGCGTCATGAACGCGAGCGTCCCCAGCATCGCCGCGACTCCGGCCGCTTCGGCAACCGTCCAGGCGGTGGGCCAGTTGCCGACCTGGATCGCCGCGCCGGGTATCGCCGACAGCGCCCGGGCAACCAACGTGATCGCCGACGTCCCGAGGCCGGTGACCTGAAGCAGAGCCCATCCGAGCGCAGGATTGAGCGCGCTCAGGGCGGCACCCGTTCCACCGATCACGATCATCGCGGGGAGCAAAGGAAGGACCAGTGCGTTGGCAACCGGGCCGGCGACCGAGATCACCCCGAACGTCCCCGCCATGATCGGCATCGTCGCCAATTGCGCGGCGACCGTCACGGCGAACGGCTCGGCGAGCACCCGGGGTCCTGGGAGCCGCGTGGCGATGGGCCTGGCAAGCAGAAGGATTCCGGCGGTGCCGAGAAAGGAGAGCTGGAAGCCGGGGTCCTCGACCAGCTGCGGATCGAGTCCGAGCATGAGCGCCGCCGCGAGCGCCAGCATCGGTATGGGGTCGGTCCGTCTCGCGCCCGTAGACGCGAGCATCGCCGCGCCGGCCATCAGCGCGCTCCGGACGGCTGCAGGCCCAGCTCCGCTGACGAGCACGTATGCCGCAACCACCGGCAGCGCCACCAGCAGGGTTCGCCGTCTCGACCACTCGAAGCTTCGCCCCACTGCGCCGACCAGGCCGATGATCAGCACGACCTTCAGGCCGGAAACCACCACCACGTGGATCAGCCCGGCATCCTGGAGCGGCGCGCGCACGTCGGCAGACAGCGGTTCGTGGATGCCGAAGGCGATGCCCAGGACCAGCGCCGCAGCCGGCTCGGGAAGGGCGCCGTTGACTGCGGTGAGGAGTTGCTGCTGAGCCCAGGCGATCGCGCGAGCCGGCGAGGGACCACCGGCGGCGAGCACGAAGACCTGAGGGGACGTCGCCAGCGCCTCGACATCCTCGCGTTCGAGCGTGTCGGCCGAATCAGCACCCCGGCGCCTGTTCAGCGGTCGAAGACCTGCCGCGTCGACCTCGACCTGGTCCCCTGGCGAAAGCGCCGGAATCAGTGGCCCGCTCACCAGGATCCCTCCGGAGACCACCGCGTCGGTCTCGGCGTCCGACAGATGACGAGCGTCGATGATCGCCGTGGATCCATTCCCCGGATCCGCGCTTCGAACGGTCCCGACGATGACCAGCGGCCGCGCTCCGAAATGACCGCTTACCGAGCCGGGTCCTGGCACGACGACAACCGAGGCCCCACGCAGGACCCCGGCTGTCACTGCAGCGCCAACGAGGCCAACTGGTAAGAGGACCTGCGGGGCGACCGCGGCACAGATCACCAGGCACGCGGCCGCCCCGCACAGCAACGGGACCACGACATCGTCGGACAGCGAAGCGGCAAAGGCGACACCGCAGCTGACCGCGAACACTGCCCAGATGCATGATGCCCAGCGGCCTGCTCGGGAGCCCGCAAGGCGGTTCACTGCTGAGGGAGCACGACCCGGAGGTAGTGCTCGAGGCCGGTGACCGTCGCCGAGTCGACGCCGAGGTCGGAGTGGAGCTGGCTCATCGACGTGAACGGACCCCACTCGTCGCGATACTGGACGATCTCCTCGCCGAGTCCGGGCGGCATGCCCTGTACGGCATCGAGGTCTGCCTCCGCGGCCGTGTTGATATCCAGCTTCGCCGCGGTGGTCCCGGCCTTCAGGAATGGGACGTTGACCTGGCGGCCGTCATTCACCCGCTCGGCCATGTTGGGGAGATGACCAGGATCCGCGAGCGTGGTCACCCCGCCCGCGGCGGCGATCGCGTCGGCGACCCGCGCGTCGGGGCTCAGCTCGTACAGGCCGGGATGAGCGACAGCGCCGCTGACGAACACCAGGACCGTGGGCGGTGCGGGTGGATCGACCGTCTCGCCGGCGGGGACCGGTGCGGCGACCGCGGTCTGGTGCAAGACGGACCACCCCGCGGCCGCGGCGAGGACCAAGGCCACCGCGGCAGCGATCGCAATCCTCTGTGGACTTAGCCGTGGCGGTTTATTTGCATTAGACAACATTCACGGAAGTGTAACTACCGAACGTGCATCGATGCAAGGCGGTGGGGAGAATCAGCGAGCGAGGTCTGCGAACTTGTCGCTCAGAGCGAGCGAGGCGGCGTGGAGGGCAGGCGGTATCTGAGCTGTCCGTCGTCGCCGACCACCGTCGCCGCGCCGGCCCGCTCGGCAAGCCAGCGGACCGCGCGCCCGGACACCTGGTCACCGAGGACGCTCAATTCCTTCGCGATCTCCGATGCCGACGCGGACCCGAGCTTGCCGATGGTCGCCAGCACGATATCGGGCGTCACCGATGCGGGTGTCGCCCTCCCCTTGGGGCCTTTCCCGCGCCGGCGGCTCTTGGCGTGCCGCGTGGCCGGCGCGGCAGTCCGTCGAGTCGTTCTCACCGGAGCCGCCGCGTCTCCCGCGCGATCGAACAATGCGAGCGCTTCGCGGACCTCGCGACGGAGTGCGGCGTTGTCGGCCTTGAGCTCGGCGACCTGGCTCACGAGTGCCTCGATCCGCACCACCAGCCGTTCTGCCGCCTGCACGATTGGCGAACTCGTACCCGAGGCCGGGTCTCTGTCGAGGGCGGCTGCGTCGGGCATGAAATCTCCTATAGCCACGAGGTCTGCTGCAGTCGGCGCGATCAAATGTCGCACTGCTCCTGCGCAGTCATTGTCCGATACGGCGCGTCGAAGCCGCATTCGAGCTCGCTCAATCGACTGCAATCCTCCGAGGTCCGGCGCGCTCGCGGCGGCCGGCGTGCGCCCGGTACCATGACGCGGGGCCATAGCTCAGCTGGAAGAGCGCTTGCATGGCATGCAAGAGGTCGGGGGTTCGAGCCCCCCTGGCTCCACGGGGCTGCCCACATTGCGCCGATCCAGTCGATCGCGTCGTCTGAGCATCCCCCAGAAGGACGAATTCGTGGGTCGTTAGTCCCCCAACGGGGTGAAATCCGGGGCCGCGCGCAGCAGGGCCTGTTGCGAGCCGATATGATCCGGACGCCTCATCCAGAGTGAGGCTGGTCCAGGAGCAAGGCTAAACCTGGGCCGGGAGGCCTTCAGCCATTACGGGAGGACCGCGTGTTGCGCGTTAACAAATTCACCATTGGTGGCATCGGGTTGGGCATGCTTGGGCTGCTCACGGCCGCTGCCTGCGGGAGCACCAGCACCACCTCGACGTCCGGTACGCTGGCGGCGTCCCAGGTGCTCCACTTCCCCGTCTTCCAGGATCCCGGGACCTGGGATCCAGGCGAGATGGACGCCGAGGTCGACACCGAGCTCATGCAGAACGTGTTCGACAACCTCTGGCGGTTCGATGACAAGCTGAACATCGTTCCTGACATCTCGACCGTGGTGCCGACTCAAGCCAACGGTGGCATCTCCGCCGACGGGCTGACCTACACCATCCACCTGAACCCGGCGGCGAAGTTCTCCAACGGAGATCCCGTCACCTCCAAGGACGTTCTGTACTCCTGGAACCGCGGTGTCGCGCTCCACGGCGCGTACTCCTCGATCCTGAGCGCAATCCAGGGCTATGCGGCTGTGCAAACCGCGGCCGGAGCCCCGCCGTCCTCGGGTACGCCGACGACGTTCCAGGCCAACATCGAGAAGAACCTTGCCGCCGGCAACAGCGCCTTCGAGATGAGCGGGCTGACCGCCCCGGATCCCGAAACTGTCGTGGTCAAGCTGGGTACCGCCTGCGGCTGGTGCCTCACCGCCTGGACGCTTGAAGGCACCGTCGGCGCGATCGTCGATGAGAAGGTCATCGATGCCCCTGGCGTCGACCCCGTGAACTGGTGGCAGACCCCCGCCGACCTGGTCGGTACGGGCGCCTACAAGCTCACCGCCTACACCCCCTCGCAGTCGATGGTTTTCTCGGCAGTCCCGAACTGGTGGGGTTCTCCGAAGCCCACCGTGAAGACGATCAACATCGACATCAAGGATCCATCGACCGCTCCGACAACGGTTGACGCCTTCTTCCAGAAGGGCTACGACATCATCGGCTACGGTGGTGACAGCGCCCTCATCCCGCTGGCGAACGTCCTGGCGATCCAGGCGAACTCGCGTGAGAAGCCGGACCTGCTGGTCCAGCCCAAGGGGCGCACCACCTGGGTGAGCTTCAGTGAGGGGTACTCGACCGGCGGACCGTTCGAGGGCACCAGTGCCAAGGCGACCAATCTACGCCTGGCATTCGCTCTCGCCGTCGACAAGCAGGGCCTCGCCACAACCGTGTGCCACAACGTCATCTGCTCGGCGGCAACCGGTGGCCTCATCACGACCGGGTTGATCGGCAACGGCGGGCCCAACACTGACCCGCTCGCGAAGTTCGACCCGACCCAGGCGAAGGCACTCATCGCGCAGTACGACCCGAGTGGAGCAGACCTCAAGAACCTGACCTACTCGTACAACTCCGGCAGCCTCAACGAGAGCGTCGCGGACTACCTGCAGAATGAGTGGCAGACCAACCTCGGCATCCATGTCAACCTCAACGCGGTGTCGGATGCCTCGATCTTCATCAGCGACCGTCTCTCGGGCAAGTACCAGATGGACCGCGACGGATGGCAGTTCGACTACAACCATCCGCAGGACTGGTACGACAACCTCTGGGGCGTCTACGCCACATCCGCGGGCGCGAACACCAGCGGATTCGACAACGCGCAGTACGACAGCATCCTCAAGCAGGCTGACACGGAGCCCCTCTCGCAGGCGCTTCCGCTCTACAACCAGCTCGCCGGAATCCTTCAGGCCAACGCTGTCTACATCCCCCTCTACTACTCGGTCGGTAACTTCCTCATCCAGCCGTACGTGCAAGGAGCCGGCTCGAACACCGCCTTCGACCACTACTGGAACGAGATCAAGATCCTCGCTCACTAACGGGCGAACACCACAACTGAATCAAAGGCGCCCGGCACCGAGCCGGGCGCCTTTCGCCTTTCCCATCGAGGGAGGACCAGCAGATGCTGACCCGGGGAACCCTGATCTACATCGCGCAGCGGTTGGCGCTGATCGTGTTCACGCTGATCGCGGTGTCATTCCTTGTTTTCGTCACGGTGCACAGCCTTCCCGGGGATGCGTTCGAGAGTGAGCGAGTCCACGGGAAGGCTCTGCAACTGCTGCTGCACGAGTACGGGCTTGACCGGCCGATCCTGGTGCAGTACTGGAGCTTCCTCACCAACGCCGTCCAGGGCAACCTGGGCGTCTCCTTCCAGATTCGCGGGTTGCCGATCACCCCGCTGGTGACGCGCGAGCTGAGTGTGAGCGCCGAGCTCGGTGGCACCGCGCTGTTGATCACCATCGGCGTCGGAACCACCTTCGGCGTTCTTGCCGCATTGCGCCAGAACACCTGGGTCGATTACACGCTCACCTCGATCGCCGTCGTCGGCTACAGCGTTCCGAGCTTCGTGCTCGCCGGCCTCGGCGTGCTGATCTTCAGCTACTGGCTCCCCACCATCACCAACGGGGTCATCTCGTACCCGGCCATCTGGACCGGGACGTACGGGACGCTCGTCGAACTGTCCTTGCCTGCGATCATCCTGGGCTTCTACACCTCAGGGCAGGTGACCAGAATCACTCGAGCGGCGATGCTCGAGGTGCTCCAGCAGGACTACGTTCGAACGGCACGAGCGAAAGGGCTGAAGAGCCGCGTCGTCACAGTGCGCCACGCGCTGCGCAATGCGTTGATCCCGCTGATCAGCATCCTGGGCCCGCTGGTCATCAGCATCATCACCGGCAGCGTGATCATCGAGAACATCTTCGGCATACCGGGACTGGGCAAGCGTTTCGTGGAGAGCATCCTCAGCGCGGACTACAACATCACCGTTGCGGTGTTCACGGTCTACGCCCTGCTCATCGGCATCGCCAACCTCATCGTCGATTTGCTGTACACCGTCGTTGATCCAAGGATTCGATACTGATGGCTGTAGTCACCACTCCGATCTTCGAAGAATATGCGGGCGGCACGATCGCCCGGGAACAGGTGGGACTCTGGCGTGACGGATTCCGCCGCCTGCGACGAAACCGTCTCGCACTGGCGGCCCTGGTGTACCTCTCGATCCTGCTGCTCATCGCGATCATCGCGATCTTCTGGACGCCGTACAACCCCGCGACCATCCTGCCGAACACGTTGACCTACCTTCCCCCGTCGGGTCAGCACATCCTCGGCACGGACGAGCTGGGGCGCGATCTGCTGAGTCGCATGATGCAGGGGGCGCAGATCTCGCTGATCGTCGGCGTGGGCACCTCGGCAATCGTGTTGACCGTGGGAGTCGTCGTCGGACTCATCGCCGGTTACTTCCGGGGCTGGGTCGATACCGTCATCAGCGTCTTCATCAACATCTTCTACGGCATCCCCGGCATCCTGGTCGCGATCGTCCTGTACCTCGTGCTGGGACGGGGCCTCGCGAACATCATGATCGCCATCTCCGCAACCGCCTGGATGGACATGGCCCGACTGGTGCGCGGCCAGGCGTTCAGCATCCGTGAGCGCGAGTACATCGAGGCGGCCAAGGCGAGCGGCGCGAAGTCCGGCAAGATCCTGTTCGGCCACATCCTGCCAAACGCCTTGGGGCCGATCATCGTGCAGGCGACGTTCGTCATCCCAATCGCGATCCTGACCGAGGCGTTCCTCAGCTATCTCGGCCTGGGCATCCCGAGTCCGCTGGCGTCGTGGGGGTCCATCGCATCCGAAGGGTATGCTGCTCTCCCCTTGGAGCCGTACATGATGCTCTGGCCGGCAGTCGCGCTTTCGCTCACGCTGCTGGCGTTCAACTTCTTCGGCGATGGCTTGCGCGACGCTTTCGACCCGCGTCAGCGCCGATGACGGACGCCATCCTGGAGGTCCGCAACCTCAGCACCCACTTCTTCACCGACGACGGCGAGGTCAAGGCTGTCCGCGACGTCAGCTTCAGCATCGCCCCGGGTGAAACAGTTGGGATCGTTGGCGAGTCCGGGTGCGGCAAGAGTGTGACTGCCATGTCGGTCATGGGGCTGGTCGGGCGACCGGGCAAGGTGGTCGGTGGCGAGATCATGTTCCGGGGACGCGACCTGCTGAAGCTGAGCAAGGAAGAGTTTCGCAACATCCGCGGGCGCGACATCGCGATGATCTTTCAGGACCCGCTCAGCTCCATGAATCCGGTGCTCCGGGTGGGGTACCAGATCGACGAGGCGATGTATGCCCACGACAAGATCCCCAGGGACCAGGTGGAGCGTCGCGCCATCGATCTGCTCGCGCAGGTTCGAGTCTCTGATGCGGCGCGCCGGATCCGGCAGTTTCCTCACCAGTTCAGCGGCGGCATGCGCCAGCGGGCCATGATCGCCATGGGGCTCTCGAACAAGCCGGATCTCCTGATCGCCGACGAACCCACGACGGCGCTCGACGTCACGGTCCAGGCCCAGATCCTCGAGCTGCTGCGCGACCTCAATGAGCAGACCGGCGCGGCGATCATCCTGATCACGCACAACCTCGGTGTCGTGGCGGGTCTCTGCAAGCGCGTGCTCGTCATGTACGCAGGTGAGATCGTCGAAGAGGGAACGGTCGAGCAGATCTTCGAGTCGCCGCAGCATCCGTACACGTGGTCGCTGCTGCGATCCGTCCCACGCATCGACGCCAGACGCGGACACCGCCTGCTCTCCATCGAGGGTCTGCCACCCGACCTCATCGACCTGCCCCAGGGGTGCAAGTTCAACCCGCGCTGCCCCTTCCGGGTGGAGCGCTGCTTCAACGAGTCGCCACCCATTGAGCAGGTCGCGCCTGCGCAGTACGCCGCGTGCTGGGTGACGATGGAGCGGGCCTATGCCGAAATGGGCGCAGGAGACATCATCGATACGAGCCCTGGTGCCGCCAGTGGCGTGCATCCGGCGGGACGTACGCTGCCGGCTGCCGAAGTGCCGGCAGCGCTTGCGGAGCCGGTCGGTGACTGACACGATCGTCGCGCCCACCGCACAGGTCACCCCGACCGTGGAGCCGTTGCTCCGCGTCGTCAACGTCGTGAAGCATTTCGGCGCCGGCGGGGGCGCGTCGGTGAAGGCAGTCGACGGCGTCAGCTTCGCGATCATGCCCGGTGAAACCGTTGGCCTGGTTGGCGAATCGGGATGCGGCAAGTCGACGCTCGGCAGGTTGATCACGCAGCTGATCCCGGTGTCCTCGGGGGAGGTCTACCTCGACGGCGTCGACATCACCAAGCTGCGCGGCGAAAAGTTGCGCCAGCAGCGCAAGCAGCTGCAGATGATCTTTCAGGATCCGTATGCGTCACTCGACCCGCGCATGACTGTCGGCGACATCATCGCCGAGCCGCTCGTCAACTTCGCCATGATCAAGGGGCGGGCGAAGGACGTGCGCGTGCAGGAGTTGCTGCGCACCGTGGGACTGAATCCGTACTTCAACAACCGCTACCCGCATGAGTTCAGCGGCGGCCAGCGACAGCGCATCGGCATTGCACGCGCGCTCGCCCTCAACCCAAAGCTGATCATCTGCGACGAACCGGTGTCGGCGCTCGACGTGTCCATCCAGGCTCAGATCATCAACCTGCTGGAGGATCTGCAGCGCGAGTTCGAGCTCACGTATCTCTTTATCGCACATGATCTTTCCGTGGTCCGGCACATCAGCAACCGGGTCATGGTGATGTACCTGGGAAGGATCTGCGAGATCGCGCCGAGCGAGGACCTGTACACCTCGCAGGAGCATCCATACACGCGAGCACTCCTCTCCTCCATCCCGGTCCCCGATCCGCGCATCGAGTCGAAGCGCAGGCTCGTCGAGCTGTCAGGCGAGATCCCATCGCCGCTGAACCCGCCGTCGGGATGCCGGTTCCACACTCGCTGTCCGATCGCGCAGGTTCCCGGTGTGTGCGCCGACGTCGAACCGCAGCTCGAGCTCAAGGGTGACGGCCACCTTGCCGCGTGCCACTTCTCCGAGCAGGTTCGAACCAAGATCGCCATCGTCAACTGACGATTCGCCGGCTCCGCCGTCCGGAGCGTCGCTCATAAGATTGGTGCTGCAACCTGCCGTGCGGCCTTCGGAGGAGACATGAGCGAAATCGATCAGCGTCCACGGATTCTGTACACGGCTGAGGCAACGGTCACCGGCGGACGGCGCGGCCATGGCGCCACATCCGACGGCGTTGTGGAAGTCGACTTCACGTCGCCCAAGGAGTTGGGCGGCGACGGCGCACGGGGCACCAACCCCGAGCAACTGTTCGCCCTCGGATTCGGCGCGTGCTGGGAGAACGCCATGCTCGGCATCGCGCGCCGCAAGGGCCTCGATGTCGAAGATGCGGTCGTGACCGCCCGCGTTGGGATCGGCCGGATCGAATCCGGACGCCTCGGGCTGGCCGTCGAGCTGCTCATCAAGCTGCCGTCGCTTCCGGACCGCGACGCAGCCGAGGCACTGATCGCCGAAGCCGACCAGCGGTGCCCGTATTCGAACGCAGTGCGCGGCAACGTCGAGGTAACCCTGACGCTGCTCTGATCACCGAGGCCGCCACGAGACCAGAGCGGTCCGCTACCGTCGTCGCGTGAAACATCTCTGGGCGCCATGGCGGATGTCGTACGTCTCTGGTGCGCCGTCGGGAACACGGGATGCGTGCTTTCTTTGTGCGGCGGCCAGCGGCGACGACGAGTCTCTGGTCGTGGATAGGGGCAAGCTCGCCTTCATCCTCATGAATCGCTTTCCGTACACGAGTGGCCACGTGATGGCGGTACCGGTGCGCCACACACCCGATGTGCTCGCGATGACCGCTGATGAGGGATCCGCCCTCTTTGCCGCCACCCAGCGGGCGATTCGCGCGCTGAGCGAGGTGATGCATCCAGACGGTTTCAATATCGGCATCAACCAGGGAGGTGCCGCCGGCGCGAGCACCGAGCACGTGCATCAACATGTGGTGCCACGCTGGGCCGGGGACACCAATTTCATGCCGGTGATCGGCGACGTGAAGGTGCTGCCCCAGGATCTCGAGACCACCGCGGCCACGTTACGCGAGGCCTTCGCGCGTCTCGGACCGCTATAGTCCTTGACAGATGGGTTCCGTTATCAAGAAGCGGCGCAAGAAAATGCGCAAGCACAAGCATAAGAAGATGCTCAAGAAGACGAGGTGGGCGCGCCGCGGTTAGCCGCGACGCAGTCTCCTCCGATTCGCCGCGCGCTGCGCCTCCATGGTGGAACGTGCAAGCACGCCGATCATTCGGGCAGGCTCAGCTCGCGTAGCGGCACGCCTTCGCGCGCGTTGGAGAGCAACGAGAAAACCCTGTGCCGGCGCCTAGCGGCAGTCGCGACCCTCAGGCGCGAGCGTACGAATGCAGCCCCGCGATCCAGAGGTTGACCGCGTAGAGGGTGAACAGGATGGCGGCGAATCCGAACGCGGTGATGATCGCCGCTCGCTTCTCCTTCCACCCGTAGGTCACGCGGGCGTGCAGGTAGATGGCGAAGATGACCCAGGTGATGAAGGCGAAGGTCTCCTTGGGATCCCATCCCCAGTACCGGCCCCAGGCGTGTTCGCCCCAGATGGCGCCGCAGATGACCCCGAACGTCCAGATCGGGAAACCGATCATCACGAAGCGGTAGCTCCAGCCGTCCAGCAGGCCCGCCTTGGGGAGTGCTCGCTGCAGCCATATCGCCAGGGAGCTCCGGGCGCCACTGCCGCCGAAGCCGCCGCCGCCTGATCCGCCGCCGCCGCCCATGGTCATGGTGGCCACGCCACCGCTGCTGACGCTCGCCGGCACCGCTGCCGGGGCCACGGCAAGCAACCGGTTGTCGGCCCAGCGCCGCCCCAGGTAGGCCATCCCGAAGAAGAACGCGAAGCTGAGGATCGCGGACGAGGTGGCCATCGAGGTCACGTGGATCGTCAGCCAGTAGCTGTGCAGCGCCGGGACCAGCTGTCCGGGAGGCACGTAGAGCATGTAGGCGACGCCCATGAGCGCGACCGTGACGATCATCGCTGGGAGTCCGATCAGGCGCATCCGGGCCCTGACCATGAGGATCACGCACACGGTGACGATCACGAATGCGATCCCCGTGGAGTACTCGTACATGTTGCCGAGCGGCCAGTGGCCCGCCTCCAGCGCTCGGGTGAAGATCGAGGCGAAGTGAATCGGCCAGCCGATCAGTACGAGGGCCATCCCGATGTCGCCGAGAATCCGCTTGCGGAAGGCCAGGTGGAGGACAAATGCGACCACGGCGAGTGTGTACGCGGCGACCGCTATCCCAAAAAGAACCAGGGACGCCGGGGTACTCGACATGCCTGCGGGCGAGTATAGCCATCAGCCACATCGCAGGCGCCTCCGCAGCCTCTCGCATCCATCGGAGTCCGGTCTGTAAAGGAATGGACGCAAGCCGCCCCTTTTTACGGCGCCTGCTTACCATGAAGGCGATGTCCCGGCCGCGCGTTCTGCTCGCCGACGATGACCCGCGCGTCCTGTCTGTGGTCTCTCGTTACCTCGACCTCGAGGGCTACGAGATGTCGACCGTCTCCGATGGCAACGAGGCGGTGCGGATCGCCGAAGAAGAGGTCCCCGACCTGATCATCCTCGACATCATGATGCCGGGCATCGACGGCATCGAGGCCTGCCGGCGGATCAGGGCGAACGCCGCCACCGCCCAGACGCCCGTGCTCATGTTCAGCGCCCTCTCCGAGGAGGCCGAGGCCGCCCGGCTCGCCGGCGCTGACGGCATGCTCCCCAAGCCCTTCAACCTGCCCGCGCTCGCCGAGGCGGTGAAAACCTTCTTCGCGACGCGGACGGCTTCATAGGCGCTTCGAGCGCCCGCCCTATACTGCAAAACGCCTCGGCGTGATTCGCATCTCGGGGCGGTAGCTCAGCTGGGAGAGCGCTGCCCTCGCACGGCAGAGGTCAGGGGTTCGAATCCCCTCCGCTCCACCGCCGGACGTGCCACATGAGAACAGCTAGTCAGCCTGTTCTGCTCGCGGGTGCATGGGTAGCCGGAACACGAGGAGAAAGGCGACCGCCAGTGGTGCCAGGCAGGCCCAGGCGGTGACGCGCAGTGCGTCGGTCGGCAGGTGGTCGGCGAAGGTTGCGAAGAAGACGGACCCGAGGACGGCGACCCCGAGCGCGGTCGAGAGTTGCTGGACGGCTTCCAGGACACCGGAGGCGGATCCGACCTCCTCCATGCTCACGCTGGTCAGGATGAGCTGGAAGAGTTGCCCGATGCTGGCGCCGGCGCCGGCGCCGATGAACAAGAGGCTCGGGACGAGATCCCAGCTTGTGGCGGTGCGCGCCCCCGTGAGCATCAGGGCAAGCCCGGCCGCGCCGGCGATGATGAGCAGGATGCCGATGTGCAGCAGGTGACGCCCGAGCCGGCTGGCGACCGCGGATGAGCCGACCATGCCGAGGATCATTCCCACGACCATCGGCGTCACCGTCAGGCCGGCCTGGATCGGTGACCAGCCTTCGCCGAGCTGACCGTAGAGCGAGACGCAGAGCAGCAGGCCACCGAAGGCGCCGAAGAGGGCCAGGGCGACAGCCGTGCCGCTGAGATAGGTGCGGTTGGTGAGCAGTGACGGCTCGATCAGTGGGTTGCTGCTGTGTCGCTCGTGGAGCAGAAAGGCGATGAGCAGGACCGCGCCGGCCGCGAGCATCGCGAACGACCACGCGGGCCAGCCCTCGGTCCGTCCCTGGATGAGGGGGTAGATGATCGCCACCAGGGCCAGGCCGACGAGCCAGACGCCACCGAAATCGAGCTTGACGCCGGGGTGAGTGGCACCACGAGGCAGCGAACGGAGCGCGAGCGCGAGCGCCAGTGCCCCGATCGGAACGTTGATGAGGAACACCAGGCGCCACCCGGTGCCAAAGAGGTTGGCGTCGATGAGCGCGCCGGCGACGATCGGCGCGAGGAGCATCGGTACACCCGTCGCCGGACCGAACAGACCCATCGCCTTACCGATCTCGGCGTCATCGGTGAAAACCTGCTTCATCAAGCCGAACCCCTGGGGGATCATGAGGGCGCCGAAGGCGCCTTGGAGCACCCGCAACGCGATGAGCACGCCGATGGTCGGCGCCGCGGCGCAGGCGGCCGAGAAGAGGGTGAACCCGAGCGACCCCACGAGAAACAGCCGGCGGCGGCCGAAGATGTCGCCAAGCCGCGCGCCGGTGATCAGCAGCACGGCAAAGGCCAGGGTGTAGCCGGCGCTCAGCCACTGGATGGTGCTGGCGCCGCCGCCGAGGTCACGATGGATGGAGGGGCCGGCGACGTTGACGATAGTCGCGTCGAGCAGATCCATGATGTTGGCGGCCAGCACGATGGCCGCCACCACCCAGCGCAGGCGGTAGGACTGAGTGATCCTGGTGCCGATGGCCGGCGACGGAGCGGGGATGGTGGCCGTCTCCATGAGGTCCTCGTGAGTGGACGAACGTAGTTCGATACGAACATCGTACGTGACGGACAGCGTTCCTGTCAAGTAGAGTTCGCTCCGTCATGTCTCTCGCAGGCGGTCCCCCGCCGATGCATCCGCCGGCCCGTCATCGCTCGACTCGTGACCGGCCGGCAAAGGCGCCGCTCAGCGAGGACGCCATCGTGGACGCGGCCCTGGCGATCCTGCAGTCGGATGGTCTGGAGGCAGTCACGATGCGCCGGGTGGCAGCCGCCCTCGACACGGGAGCTGCATCGCTCTACGTCTACGTTTCCGGACGCGAGGGCCTGCTCCAGGCGATGCTGGACCGGGTCACCGCCGCGATCGAGCTCGAGGCCCCGGATCCTTCACGGTGGCGCGCTCAGCTGCACTCGCTCCTGGAGCGCATGCACCAGGCACTGGTCACTCATCCTGGAATCGCCGCCCTGACCCTGGAGGATCCACCCACGACCGAGGTGGTGCTGCGTCTGACCGAGAACCTGCTGGGAATCCTGCTCGCCGGCGGGCTTGACCCCCAGGACGCCGTCTGGGCTTGCGACATCTTCGTGTTGCTGGTGACGGCCGTCGCCAGCGAGGACGATGTGCGGCGCGCTCGCGGCCGCAGCGACGACGACCACCGCCGCGAGCAGGTCGACGAGATCTACAAAACCTTCGCCGGGTTACCGCCCGACCGGTTCCCGCTTATCTCCGCCTACGCCGCGCAGATGGTCGCCGGCGATCACGACGAACGGTTTCGCTTCGCGATCGACGTGGTTGTCGACGGCGTGCTCGCCCGAGCAGCCCGGCGGTAACCCACGCCTGGCTGAGCTCGCTCTCAGCTGACAGGAGACGTGTCGATGCGCGACATGATCCGTTCTGCGTCGCGTCCAAGCCGTCGTAGTTGCTCGGACGACAGGGCATCGACGACGAGCGAGCGGACGTGTGCGACGTGGGCCGGAGCGGCGTCGACGATCGTTTGCAAACCCTCGTCGGTAAGGATCGCGAGGGTGAATCTCCCATCGGAGGGATCAGGCTCGCGGTGGACCAATCCGCGATCCTCGAGCCGCTTCACGACCCGCGAGAGCCGCGACAGTGAGGCGTTGGTGACCTCGGCCAAGGAGCTCATCCGCATCGTGCGTCGCGGGCTCTCCGAAAGCATCGCGAGCACCTGGTACTCGACCATCGCCAGCTTGGAATCGCGCTGGAGCTGCTGATCGATCGCCCAGGGAAGCCAGGTCATCAGTCGCACGACTGACAACCAGGAGTCGAGTTCTTCGGCCGTCAGCCACTTGATGGTCCCCTGCTTGGCGTCGGCGGATTCGGTCACACTGCAATGATAGCTGCTTACTTGCCGGATCAAGCGTTCCTCGCCAGCCGCGAGGCACCCATGGCCCCGTCATGACGTCTCGATAGCGCCTCGAGCCGCTCGTTGTCGCCTGACGAGGTGACTTGACACGGCAAGTGGGGTCGACTTACTATTCACTTGACACGGAAAGTCATCACGCACGGAGGTCGCAGTCATGAAGATCGCACTCACAGGAGCAACGGGATTCGTCGGATCGCACATCCTTGCCGAGTTGCAATCCAACGGACATGACGTGACAGCGCTCGTTCGCGACGATGCGCAGGCCGCCATCGTCAGCGCGCGCGGCGCCACACCCGCCATCGTCGACCTCTACGATCATCGGGCCGTTGTGAAAGTGTTCGGCGAAGCGGATGGTGCGGTCCACACCGCCACTCCCGGCGATGCCACGAGCGCGAACCTGGACTCCGCCGTCGCGGACGCCGCCATCGAGGCATTCGATGGGTCGGGGAAGCCATACGTGCCCATCAGCGGTGCGTGGGTCTTCGGATCCAACCCCTCCATCACCGAGGAGTCGCCCTTCAATGCTCCCGTGCTGGTGGCCTGGAAGGAACCGATCGAACGCCGGGTGCTCGGCGCGACGGGGATGCGCGGCATCGTGATCACATCCAGCACCGCCTACGGCGACGGCGGTGGCGGTGTCCCCGGGATCCTGCTCGGATCTCCCCGGGACGCCGACGGCAACTTGATCATGCTCGGCGACGGCCGGCAGCACTGGCCCGAAGTCCACGTCGCCGACCTCGCGGTGGCGTTCCGGCTCGTGCTGGAAAACCCGGCCGCTCGTGGGGACTACGTCATCGGAAACGGTCTGAATCCCACCGTCGCGGAACTGACCGAAGCTGCTGCCGTCGCCGTCGGTGCTTCTGGAGCGGTCCCCGGGACCGACGAAGAGGCGCGCACCCGTCTCGGTGATTACTTCGCGGAGGTGCTGCTGCTCGACCAGACCGTCACAGCGACCAGGGCGCGCGCCGAGCTCGGCTGGCAGCCCTCGCACCCGGGACTCGTCGATGAGTTCCGAAACGGCAGCTACCGCAAGTAACCGCCACTCACTGCTTCGACGGAGGACAGCCGGGGGAGGACAGCCTCGTCCTCGGCTGTCCTTGCGAGTGGGGGTATCGTCCGCACCATGGCAGATGACGACGAGGCCACTCCGACACTGGACGCGGCCGACATGGCGTTGGTCACCGAGCTGGGGGTTCGGCGCCAGGTCCAGGAGGGCGAGTACCTCTACAAGGCGGGCGACATCACCTACGACTTCTTCGTCCTGGTGAGCGCTGAGGTCGACATCGTGGTCGGGGTCGACGATGGCGAGCGGGTCATCATCAATCACGGACCCGGCCGGTTCCTCGGCGAGCTGAACATGTTGAGCGGGATGCGGGTCTTGGTCTCCGCTCGGGTTGTCAAACCCGGCGAGGTGGTCGCCGTCTCCCGAGACCGGCTGCGGCAGCTGATGGCGACGAACCCTCGGCTGGGGAACACCATCCTGGCCGCGTTCGTGGCCCGGCGACGGATGCTCATGACGGGCGCCGCGCCTGCGATCCGGGTCATCGGGTCACAGTTCTCGCCGGAATCCCTTGCCATCAGGGAGTTCCTGACCCGGACCCGCATCCCCCACGAGTGGCTGGATTCAGACCGCGACCCCCACGCCGAGGGGCTGCTGGAGCATTTCGGCATCGCCGCGACGGAGTTGCCCATCGTTATCGCCTCAGGAACGGTGCTGCGCCGGGCCACCCCGGGTGATGTCGCCGGTTACCTCGGACTCACGGTCGACAGCCTGCCGAACCGCTGCTTCGACCTGGTCGTGGTCGGGGGCGGCCCGGCCGGCCTGGCTGCGGCCGTCTATGGGGCGTCCGAGGGGCTCAACACGCTCGGCGTCGAGATGACCGCGCCCGGCGGGCAGGCAGGGATGAGCTCACGGATCGAGAACTACCTGGGGTTTCCCATGGGCATCTCCGGCGCGGATCTGACCACCCGGGCGATCATCCAAGCGGAGAAGTTCGGAGCCAGCCTCACCACGCCGTGCACCGTCGTCTCGCTCGGAACCCGAGCCGGGCATCTCGTGGCGCGACTGAGCGACGGCACCGAGGTCGCGGGACGGGCCGTCATCGCTGCAACCGGGGCCTCCTACCGCCGGCTGGAAGCCTCACGGCTGAGCGACTTCGAAGGCAACGGCGTGTACTACGCCGCCACCGAGGTGGAGGCGCGCATGTGCGGCCTCTCGCCGGTCGTCGTCGTGGGGGGTGGCAACTCGGCCGGCCAGGCGGCCATCTTCCTGAGCCAGGGCGGGTGCCCGGTCACGCTCGTCATCCGAGGCACCGATCTCGCCAAGGACATGTCGCGCTACCTGGCCGACCGGATCGAGGCCGACTCGCGCATCACTCTGCGGACACGCACGACCGTCGAGGCTGTGGACGGGGACGAGACCCTGCGAACCGTGACTCTCAATGACCCCGACGGCACGGCCGTCATCCCATGCGCCGGACTGTTCTCCTTCATCGGCGCGGATCCGTCGTCGGGTTGGCTCACCGGCTGCGCGGCACTTGATGACCGGGGCTTTGTGCTCACCGACCTCTCGCTCAGCGCCAACCAGCTCGGTGAAACCTGGCAGACACTGGCCCGGTCGCCGCTGCCGTTCGAGACCAGCCATCCCGGCCTCTTCGCCGTCGGCGACCTGCGCTCGGGATCAACGAAGCGAGTGGCCGCTGCCGTGGGTGAGGGCTCGGCCTCAGTGCGATCCGTCCACCAGTACCTCGCGTTCGGCGCACACACCGCGAGTTGAACGCCGTCGGGCACCAGGTGCAACGCGGCTCGGCATAGTGGTGATCACCACGTCGCCGCGTAGACGAAGTGGGCGGCCGGCTGGCCGAGCCATTGGACGATTCGCATGGCGAGGTCCATCCCGGTGGCGAACTTCGCAGTGCGCAGGCCGGTGAGCTGGTTCGGGCTGCATCCCAGGACTGTGGCGAGATCAGACCAGGTCAGGCCGTCCTGTCGTCGCCTCTCGTCCATCGCGGCGTAGAGGATCTTCAGCGCCCAGCGCAGCCGGCGGTCTGGACCGGCCGCCGGGAGCGTGACGCTGTCGTCGTCACCGGTGGCTCCGACGAGGAAGCTCTCTGGAGCCCGCCCGAGCCACCGAAGCATGAACAGGGCGTGCTGGCACGACGTCCTCGGGTTCCTGGCCATGTTCGTCAACGTAGCTGGGCTGATCGGATGGTCCTTGCGGCGGTCGTTCAACTCAGAGGACAACTCCCACAGCTGGCCGGCAACCCCGTTCCAGCTGAGACCCAGCTCGGTTCGCTTGTTGTCCAGGGCCGCATAGAGAGCAGCGACATCGAACGGCCGGATGCGCCGGTCTTCCACCGTCTCCTACGACGGCCCGAGCTGAGCGAGACGGGGGGCGAGTTCCGCGAGCGCCCTGGCGGTCGCCACCGGATCGGGCGACGTGTTGCGGACTCCGACCATGGCGATGCCCAGCTTCGCGTACGCCTCCATCTCGCGCAGGAATCCGTCGACGTCCTTGGTGGGGTCAGCCGGACCCTGGATGGTCTTCTTGATCGTGGCCATGTCACGGCCCTCATCCTCGCAATGCTGGGCGAGGATGTCGAGCTTGCGCTGCACCTCCGGCGGCCCAAGCGCGAAGAGGTTGCATGCATCCGCATACCGGGCCACGAGTTTCAGGGTCTTGCGTTCGCCGCCGCCGCCGATGAGGATCTTCGGACGCGGCTGCTGAACGGGCGCCGGATGGCAGAGGGTTTCCGCGAGGTGGTAGTGCTTGCCGTCGTACGGGCCGTCGTTGTCACTCCACATCTGATTGCAGATCTGGATCGTCTCCTCGAGCCGTTCGAAGCGCTCGGCGATGGGCGGGAAGGGCACGCCCAGGGCCAGGTGCTCACGCTCGTACCATGCCGCCCCGATCCCGAGCATCGCCCTGCCGCCGGACACGACGTCCAGGGTGGTCACGATCTTGGCGAGCAGGCCCGGGTGCCGGTAGGTCACCCCGGTGACCATCAGCGACAGGGTGATCCGCTCGGTCTTTCCGGCGACGAAGCCGAGCGACGTGTAGCCCTCGAGCATCGGGTCCTGGGCGGAGGCGAACTGCTCCATCTGGAACCAGTGATCCATCATCGTGAAGGTCGAGCAGCCTGATTCCTCGGCGGCCTGGGCGGTGGCCGCGAGGGTCGGGCCGAGGGCTTTGCTCCCACCCGGAAGCGTGAAGTTCATGAAGTGAAGAGCGAGTTCCATCAGGTGGCTCCTGCAGGTGGCGAGTTTGGGCTTCGGCGGCTGGCGCGGCGGGCTCAGCGGGGCAGGTATGAAAGGCTAGTGGACTGAAGCAGAAAGGCGTTCTGCGCATTCCGGCTGGCGTCCCTTAGGCTACCCGGGAGGCATGCGGGCGCTAAAAGAGGATCGACTGTGAATCATTTCGAGGGCCGGACCATCCTGCTGACGGGGGGCACCGGCTCCTTCGGCCAGCATTTCACGCGCACCGCGCTCGCGAAGTGGAATCCGGCGGCCATTCGCATCTTCAGCCGCGACGAGCTCAAGCAGACCGACATGGAGCGGAAGTTCGACGACCCTAGGCTCCGCTTCTTCATCGGTGACGTGCGCGATCGCGACCGGCTGCGCCGCGCCATCGAGGGCGCCGACGTGGTCATCCACGCCGCCGCGCTGAAACACGTGCCGGTCTGCGAGTACAACCCGTTCGAGGCGATCAAGACCAACATCCTCGGCACGCAGAACGTCGCCGAGGTGTGCCTCGATGCGGGCGTGCCTCGAGCCCTCGCCCTGAGCACGGACAAGGCGGTGAGCCCCGTGAACCTCTACGGCGCGACCAAGCTGTGCGCGGAGAAGCTCTTCGTCCAGGCGAACGTGTATGCGGGCAAGCACGCCACCCGCCTGTCGTGCGTCCGCTATGGCAACGTCGTCGGCTCCCGCGGGAGCGTCGTCCCGCTCTTCCGTGACCAGTCAGCCTCCGGCGCCGGTGAGCTCACCGTCACCGATGAGCGGATGACCCGATTCTGGATCACGCTCGACCAGGCGGTGCAGTTCGTCGCCGACTGCTTCATCGCCATGTCCGGCGGTGAGGTGTTCGTGCCGAAGATCCCTAGCACCAAGGTGCTGGATCTCGCAGAGGCGATCGCTCCGGGACTGCCGATTCGCTACACGGGAATCCGTCCCGGCGAGAAGTTGCACGAATCGCTGATCACGCCCGAAGAGGCGCGCCACACGGTGGACAAGGGCTGGTGTTACGTCGTTGAGCCGGAACACGCCTTCTGGAGCCCGCTTGACACGAATGACGGCACGCCGGTTGCGGAGGACTTCGTCTACAGCAGCGACCGCAACACGCAATGGCTTGACATCACCGAGCTCCGCGGGTTGCTCGCCACCGTGCCGCAAGCGGCCACGACGGTGCCGGCACCGGTCGGATGAGCGTCACCAGTCCGCCGGCGATCGCCGGCGGCACGCCGATACGAGTCCAGCCGCTCCCCTACGGCCGCCACCAGATTGATGAAGCCGACATCGCGGCGGTGGTCGCCGCGCTGCGCTCGGGGACGCTCACCGGTGGAGCGCTGATCGCCGACTTCGAGCACGCGCTCGCCGCCCGGTGCAAGGTCGAGCACGCCGTTGCTGTCGCCAACGGCAGCGTTGCCCTCGATCTCGCGGTCCTTGCGCTCGGCATCGGACCCGGCGACGAGGTGATCACGACGCCGCTGACGTTTGTCGCGACCGCGAACGCGGTGCTGCGCACCGGTGCCGTCCCGGTGTTCGCGGATGTCGGCGAGGATCGCTGCCTCGACCCCGACTCGGTCGCGCGCGCGGTCACGCCGCGCACCAAGGCGGTGATCACGGTCGACTACTCAGGACTCCCGTCGGATGTTGCGGCGCTGAAAGCGGCGCTGCCACGGCCGCTTCCAGTGATCGCGGACAGCGCTCACTCGCTCGGCGCGTCGCTGGACGGCCGTCCGGTGGGAAGCCTGGCCGACATCACCACGCTCAGCTTTCACCCCGTGAAACAGATCACCACCGGTGAGGGCGGCGCGTGCCTGACCAGCGACGCCGATATCGCGGATCGCATTCGCAAGCTGCGCAACCACGGGATGACCAGCACCGCCGACGAGCGCACCGGCGGGCTCTGGAAATACGACGTCACCATGCTCGGCGACAACCACCGCATGACCGCCATTCAGGCCGCGCTCGGTATTTCGCAGCTGCGCCGCCTGGAGGGCGTTGTCGCCGAACGGAGCGAGATCGCCGACCGCTACGACGCGATCCTCATCGACCTTCCCGGCATTGGTCTTCCGCCTCGCCCGGCCGGCCGTCGCAGCGCCTGGCACATCTATCCCATCGAGATCGACCCCGGTGCGTTCGGATGCGAGCGAGACTCGGTGATCGACGCGCTGCGAGCGGAGGGGATCGAGGCAACGCTGCATTACCCCGCGGTGCACCTCCTCACGCTGTACCGCGAGCGAGGCGGTGTCCCTCGGACGGTCCCGCAGGCCGAGCAGCTGTGCGATCGCCTGGTGACGCTGCCCCTCTACCCCGCCATGACCGTCTCCGATCAGGACGACGTCGTGCTCGCCCTGCAGCGGATTCACGTGTGGGCGGCGGGCGGCGCGGTCAGGTCGTGACCCCGCGGGCGTTGCTCGCCGCTGATTGCGGCCGGGGCGTCGGGCTGGGGCACCTCGAGCGGATGCTCGCGCTTGCCGATGCGCTCGATCCTGATGTGGATGTCTCGATGCTGGTCCCGCAGGGGGACGTGGCGATCCGGCAGCGCGTCGTCGATCGAGGCCACGCGCCACTCGAGGCTTCGGGTGACACGCCGGCACGCGTGGCGGCGGTTGCAGGCGATTCGACGCCCTTCGATGTGGTCGTGCTTGACGGATACGTCTTCGATGTCGCCCTGCAGCACCGTCTTCGCGACCGCGCACCGTTGTCGGTTGTCGACGACCTCCGTCTCCCGACAGACTGCGACCTGGCGGTGAACCCGTCACCCGGCGGCGAAACGCTGCGACCCGAGGGCGCCGGCGGCTTTCTCGGCGGCGCGGACTACGCGCTCATCCGAGCGTCCGTTGTACAAGCGCGCGAGCTGGGACTGCGACGCGACCGCGACCCGAGGACTGTCCTGGTGTCGACTGGCGCAACCGATCCCGCCGGTCTCGGTCGCTCGGTGAGCCACTCCCTGCTGGAACGCGACCCCGACGTCAAGGTGACCCGGGTCGTCGGCCCTGACTCGCTCGACATCGCCGAGCGGGCGTGGGCGCGCGAGCAGCTGCTGCAAGCGCCGCCTGACCTCGCCGACGGTCTCGCGACGGCAACGGTCTACGTCGGCGCCGCGGGGACCACGGCGGTGCAGGCTGCATGCGTCGGGTGCCCCGCGGTGATCACGCCTGCGGTAAGCAACCAGGCAGCGCAAGCTGCGGCCCTCGAGGCCGCGGGCTGTGCCGTTGTGGTGGATGCGACGTACCTCGCAGACACGTGCCTTGCGCTCCTCGATGATCTGGCGCGGCGTGCGGAGATGGCGGTGCGCGGCCGCGCACTCGTCGATGGATGCGGGGCTGCGAGAGTCGCTGATGCGATCCGGCACCTCGTCGCCGCTCGAGCTGCCTCATGACCACGGTTGCCGTCATCCAGGCGCGGTGTGGATCGACACGCTTTCCTCGCAAGGTGCTGGCGCCACTCCAGGGCCGGCCGATGCTCGCTCACATCATTGAGCGGGTCTCGCGCGCAACCCTCGTCGACCGGGTCGTCGTCGCCACCACCGACGGCAGCATCGATGACGAGGTCGCGACCCTCGCGCGCGCGTTGGGTGCCGGCGTTACCCGGGGACCTGAGGACGACGTGTTGACTCGCTATGTCTTGGCGGCACGCGAGCACGGCGCCGACGTCATCGTGCGCATCACCGCCGACTGTCCGCTGACCGATCCCGCAGTCGTCGATTCCATCGTTCGTGCCCGCAGCGACCACGATTCAGACTATGCGAGCAACGTCGAGCCCCCAACATTTCCCGAGGGTTACGACTGTGAGGTGTTCACGTCCGCGTGTCTCGGACGTGTTGATCGTGAGGCGACACTTGCGTACGAGCGCGAGCATGTCACCGTGCGGGTCCGCGAGCACATGGATGACTTTCGCACCACCGGTGTCGCGCACGATCCGGATCTCTCGGGGATACGACTCACCGTCGACGTCCCGGCTGACCTCGACCGTGTGAGACGCCTGCTCGACACACTGCCGCTCTCGCCACCGCCCGATCTCGGCGCAGTCGTGGCGGCCTTCGAGGGCGACCCGCTCCTGCAGGATCAGAGCGGGCTGCCCTTGCGCAACGAGCGCTATCGCGCGCAACGCGAGGCCGCCCACCGCACATGAGCGTTCCGGCCGCGCCGGTCGCGCACGGACGTCGCGTCTTCCGCAACACGCTGTTCACCGGCGTCGTCGGTGTGCTCTCACTGCTCGCCAACTTCTTCGTCATCGGCGAAGCGGTTCGCCGCCTGCACATGGGGCCGTACGGCGTGCTCACTCTGGCTCTGGCGTTCTCGTTGTCGGCGGGCTTTCTGAGTATCTCCGATCTCGGACTCCAGTCAGGCGTCACGCGTTTCATCGCGGACGCCGACGGGCGTGGTCAGCGCGGGCGGATCGGGGAAACCGTGAGCTCCGCGCTGGCGATCCTCTCTGGCGCGGGAGTGGTTGCTGCCGGCATCCTCCTCACACTCTCGGTGATCGCGAGTCACGTCTTCACGAACGTCCACGGAGCCACCCTTCAGAACGATCTGCACCTGCTCTTCGTCCTGTTCGCTGCCGAGGCGTTGTTCGGGCTTCCAGCACTCGCTTTTCTCGGCGTCCTTCAGGGCCTGCAGCACTACGGCTGGATCAAGGTGATAGACCTGTCGCGACAGATCCTGTATACGGCGCTGGCGCTCTTCGTCCTGTTCACCGGACAGGGTGTTGTGGCCTTTGGTGCAGCCATGATCTCCGGGACGCTGTTCGCCGCCGTTGGCTACGCTGTCGCAGCACGAGTGCTCTGCCCTGATCTGCGCATCTCGCCGAAACTGATCAACCGCGCAGCGCTGCGGCCGCTCGCCGGTTTCAGTGCCTGGGTCTTCGTCACGCGGATCCTCGGCGTCATCTGGGCACAGATGGACACGCTGATCCTGTCGGTGCTCGTGGGGATCAACGTTCTCGCCGGCTACAGCGTCATCGCACGCCTCGAGTCGGCTGCATCGTATCCGCTGTCGTTGACGGCGGCTGCCGTCGTGCCCGCAGCTGCAAATCTCCTTGCGCTGGAATCGCGGGTCCGGCTCCGCGAGCTGCTGATTCGTGGCACGCGGTACACGCTCGCACTGTCGATGCCCGTGACGATCGCGGCGTTGGTCCTGGCTCGCCCATTGATCGTCGCCTGGGTCGGCCCGCAGTACGTCAGCTTCGCAGGACCGGCACAGCTGTTTCTCACCTACCAGCTGCTCTCCTGCACCGCCAATATTGCGCTGACCATCCTCATCGGGGTCGGGCGCATCCGCGCCGTAACCGCCATCGTCTCACTCGCCGTCGCCGTGAACCTCGTGGTCTCGATCGCGCTCGCGAAACCACTCGGGGTGACCGGCGTGATCATCGGGACCCTGATCGGGTATGGCATCACGGCGCCGCTCTACATCCGGCTTGTACTGGATGTGCTGTCGATGCGAATCGCAGAGTTCCTCAGTGGTGCGATCGCACCCATCCTTCCCTGGGCAGTGGTGTTCGGTGGTTGCGTCGCCCTCACCGCGCTGCTCGTCAACCCGGTGAGCCTTATCGCGGTGGCGCTCTGCTGCGTCCCTGCGAGCCTCATCTACATCGCCTGCGTGGTCCGCTTCTCGATGACCAGCGAGGAACGCACGGCATTGATCGGTTTCGTTCTTCCGGCGCGAAGGCAACACTCGTGAAGCGCGTACGCGTGCTGGCGCTTGACCACTACTTTGACCAGGACCTCCAGGCCCTCGAGGCGCACCCTCGCCTCGATGTGCGTCGGTTTCCCTACCAACGCCTGCGCGGTCCTGCCATTCGCATGATGGGACAGCGCGTTGCCACTGGTGTCCGGGCATACAACGACCCGGCTATCGCCGTGGCACGCGACCGCTACACGGCCTGGCTCGCGCGAGAAATCCAGCGCCTGTACCTAGAATGGGCCTTCGACGTCCTGGTACTTCCCTCCGACACCTTTTTCTACGTCCGCACGATCCCGGACGCAACGCATCGACTGGGTCTCCCCGTAGTGGTGGTTCAGAAAGAGACAACCGTCTCACGGTCGACCATGGAGCAGTTCAGCAAGGAGATCGGCACCGAAGCGCCTTTCATCTCTGACTTCATGACCGTGTGCAGCGAGCGGCAGCGCGAGTTCTGGATGCGCGCAGGCGCGGATCACGACCGCATTGACGTGACCGGACAGCCGCGGTTCGACATCTACGCGTCGAGCGCGCGCACACCGCGGTCCGGACGGCCGCGCATCCTGTTTCTCAGCTACGCGCTCGACGCGTACGTCCCCGGCGCCGGCCGGGGTCAGGGCCTGCTCACCTGGGAGCCGCTTCGCGACGCGACGGAGTCCGCGCTCGTGGAGCTCGCTCGTACGGGAGACTGCGAGGTCATCGTCAAGTGCCATCCTCAGCAGGATCGCCGTGGCGTGGCCCAGCAGCTTGCCAACCTCGCGGGCGGCTCATGGCAGCGCAGTGTCAGCATCGCCGGCCAGGACGCGGACACCCGCGAGTTGATCATCGCTGCTGATGTCGTCGTGGGATTTCAGACCACCGCACTGTATGAGGCTGTAGCGGCGCGACGGAAGGTGATCTATGCGGCCTGGGGTGAGGCGTACGAGCGGTATCGAAGCGGTCTCATTCCCTTCCACGAGGCACCACAAGCGTGTGTCGCACACGCGGAGTCGCCGGAGATGCTCGTGGCGATGGTCACTGACAACGCACCACCTCCCGCCGCGGGCTGCGAGTCATGGTATGCGGCGGCGCTCGGGTCCGTCGATGGTCACGCCACCGACCGCGTCGCTGACCGGCTTACCATCGTTGCAGCCGAGTGGACCGCCACGGACGAGCGCCGCGCCTTGGACGTGCGCCGTCGCCGCTATGCGCTGGGCCTGCTCGCGCGCTCGCTGGCCGCGGAGGCCCTGTGGACTGCCGCCATCCCGGTCGCCCACCTCGCCGGCGAGCAGCGCAGGGTGGCGCTCAGAAGGCAGCGGGCGGGCGAGGGCCGGGCGATGGCGTCATCGACGCTCCGCCGCCAGGCGAGCCGCGACAGGGGCTGACCCGCTCCTGCAAACGATCACTGATTGGGCCACTTCCGCCGCGTCCAGAAGACCTCGTGGTCGTCGTGGCCGATCGCCCACAGGAATCGTCGCGTGACATCTCCCACGACACCCGCGCGCTGCGAGAGCGCGGGGCGTGGTGCTCCTTTCGCGATGTCTCGAGCGATGTCCCGCGCGTCACTCGCGCTGACCGCGCCCTCGCGCACCGCCTGTTCAGTCAACCAGAACGCGAGGTCATAGAAGCAGTACATGCGCAGCAGGCACAGGTACGCCATCAGTTGGCGCTTCGACTGCAGTGCTGCCTGAACCAACGCCTCACGAACGTACAGCGCATCGCCGGCCACCAGTTCCGCGCTGAGCGCGGACGTCCCCGCAGCCGTGTGGAGGTACCTGCGCAGGAAGTGCATCGGCTGGTTGTTTGCGTTGCGATATGACCGGTGCGTACGGAGGTCAAGCAGGCGAAACCCCTGGTCTCGCATGAAGGCGTGCACGTCCCCGAACGTCGGCTGGCTCTTGTACAGCTCGAGGAATTCCACCTCGAGCTCGACGCACAACAGCCCTTCGAGCTGCGCCCGGCTGAGCGACGAGAGGATCTCGAGCTCGGTTCCCTGAGTGTCAAGTTTCATGAGATTCGGCATGGGCCTGCGATGCTCGGCAAGGAAGTCCGCGAATGACAGGCAGTCGACTTCGATGACCCGGCGCACGCCCGCATACGAACGCCCGCTGTACTCCAGGATCACCGGGTCATTGGGCGGATAGAGCGATGATCCGGTGGCCCGATTCAGCACGTAGAAGGTGCGCCGCCCCGTCGCACCCGCAAGCGCGACGGGAAACCAATGAAGGTTCGGCGGCGACTCGCGTTGCCGTCGCGCGCATTCCTCCGCATCCGGCTCGAAGCAGTCGACTTCGAGCACCGCCAGGTAGTCCCGCCAGTGTGGCGCGACGCCCCCGGCAGCGCCGACATCCATCGCGTGGATCGGTTCGTCCGCGAGTGTGGTCGCCAGGATACCGGACGGGTCGAGTGGATTCGGCCGGCGGCGAGCCCGATGCCGAGACTCTGAGAAGGCGCGCGCGAGTTTACGTGTGGAACTGCCCCTCGGCACGCGGCTGTCGCTCCTGCCTCAGTATCCCCACATGTGCTGCAGCGAGACGCTGCCTGCCGTCGAGCATGTGAGGATCTGACAGTTCACGTCTGCATCGGCGCAGGTGACCAGGATGGTGCCGTAGCCGCCCGGACTGAGGAACGTCTCCATCCCATCGAAGAGCTCGTCGAGCCACACCACCTTGCCGGTGAAGGGCGCGAGCTCCACCTCGCCCGTCCGTGACTCGCCCGATGGTGCGTGCAGCTTGACCTTGACGGTCGCCTGTGCGGAGTGGTTGAGATTCCCCGCACCGTTCACAGCCAGGATCCCGGTGCGCAGCCCTCGAGCGGAACGTACGTGGCCGATGATGTTCGTCCGACCCACCACGCCCTTGGACGGGTGCAGCCAGTGCGGGAATCCGTCGATGGTGGCGTTGAGATTCCGCCAGCAACTCTGGAACTCAGTCACGTCGCGATCGCCGGTGCGCTTGTTGCGCACGACGAGGTTGCCGAACGCGTTCATGCGCTGGGGGTCGACGTTCATCGTCTTCCAGTCGGCGCTGATCAGAGCGAGCTTGGGGATGCGGCCGTCAGTGACCTCGTAGCCCGCAAGCAGCTCGTCCTTGTAGTGATATCCCTGTCTGCCAAGGCTGAGCTTGCGACGGTCGAGGAGCTTGCCATCAGCGTCGAAGAGAACGGCGACGAAATCGGCGATCTGTGGGTTCGCAGATTCGAAGGAGAATCCGAACTCGATCTCCGACGAGTCGTCGAGCAGCGGCAGGCCATGCGGCCAGAACAGGAACCCCTGCTGCTCCATAGCCTCGAGGAATTCCTTCTTGTCGTCAGCGAGCGGCGGACGGTGCTCGACCTGCGCGATGGTGACCTCATGGTTGCCGCGCAGCGACGGGCGGTTCTGCTGACCCGACCCGTCGTCAAATGCGAACCAGTACGAGGTGCCGTGTCCCTGGTAGCGGTAGCTCCAGAAGCCCGACTTTTCGCCATTGTCTGTGCTCTTGGGAACGCTGAGCTGCTCGATGGAGCGCGTGTCGTCGCGCTCGAACGATCCTTTCTGGTCGCCTCGGGTCCAGCGCAGCTCACTGTCAGACCCGCTGAGGCGGTGATCGTAGTTCGGCAGCGTGAGCACCACGCTCGCCGTGCTGAGGTCGCTCAGCGGAAGGCGCGATTCGCAGATGTGGTCGGGTCCGTAGTCATGCGCACCGTGCAGGCTGGTGAGTGAGTCCTTCCAGAACAGGTCGGCCCACACCCGCCATCGAGGGTGGCGGTTTCCGGTGAGCGCCGGGTGAGTCGTTCGTATCTCGATGACTGCGGTCCCTTCGCGCTCCGGCAGGAGGTCGTCGAGGGTGAAGTGCTCGGTCTGCTGGGGCAGCATGAGCAGGAAACGCTCGTGATGGCTGCGGCTATCGGTGCTGGTGACTCGAACGAGCAGGGGATCCTTGATCGGGAAGAAGTCGGCGAAATGGTTGAACAGGTAGATGTCGCCCGCATCGACTTCGGCCGGGATCGGGATGGTCGAGCCGCAATATTCCCAACCCTGGCCAACCCAGAAGACCGGGGTCACCGAACCACTGCGCTCCACCCACCGCAGCGCGTTCAGGTAGGCGGTCTTGACATCAGCACCGCCAACCACGACCGCATCGAAGCCCGCGATGTCGATGGCCGCGGGAAGCGCCGCACCGGCGAGGATGTCGCTGTCGCGGTGCGAGACCCACTCCCACTTGATGTCCGGCGTCGCGTCCCGCAGGGCATCGCGAAACTCCGTGTCGCTGTACACGATCCCGGTGCGGACAGCGCGTTCGCGAAGCTGTTTGACGACGTCGTTCAGATCCTGGTCGATCGACGCGATCTTTGGACGGGGAGCGCCTGACGGTGCCGCCGGAGCCTGCTGGGTGCGCTGCCGCCAGCGCTGCTTCAACTTCATCCCGAGGAGCCCGGGATCGGTGCGCAGGGTCGCGACGGCCTTGGCAACCTCGCTGCGAAGCGGTCTGGCAGACGACGATCGGGTACTCATGATGTGCCCCCAGGATGACGTGTCAGTCGAAGCTCGATACCTGCCTGATTATGCCCCCGTGTCACCGTTCTGCCCTGATCGTGCATTCGAGGACGGCGAATTCGCCCTCGTGGCGCGCCAGGCGATGGAACCCGGCTCGCTCGAACGCACGAATCGAAGCGGTGTTCTCCGCGTGCGCCAGGGCTCGCAGGGTGGGGGCGTCGCCCAGGCGATTCATCTCAACGACCATGGCCACGAGGACCGCTGAGCCGAAGCCGCGCCCGCGCTGCGACGGAGCGATTGCGACCGACACCGTGCCAGTACCGTCGAGGACATCCACTCGTACCTGCCCCACGGCGTCGCCCGCCTGTTCTGCGATCCAGAGATGGGTGCTTGGATCCGCGAGGCGAGCTGAGAGCCACTCCCGATGCTCGCCCGGGGTGACCTGACGACCGCTGACGCTGAAGCGGACGGCTTCGGGATCGTTCCGCCAGTCGAGCAGCCGGCCCGCGTCATCGGTCGTCGCCGGCCGCAGGGTGACCTCCGTCCTCTGGTGGCCGCCGGCGGTCAGCGAACCAGGTCGTCCCATTCGAGCACCTGGTCGGCAACCACGTCCACCGCAACATGCCGGCCCACCACCTGCTCGAGCGCATCCACTGGGATGCCGAAGCCCGGCCGCTTGACGGCCAGGTCCTCGCGGGTCAACACGCCCCCCGCGGGAACGTCACGCGCCGCAACGATGCTTCGCCGACCGAGCCGAAAGAGATTGGCTTCGGCGTCGGTGACGCGCTTCACGCTTGATCCCAAGGCCTCCTCGGTCTCGCGGATCGCCGTCACCATCTCGCGGAGCTCGCCAGGCTCGAGCGCGAATGGATGGTCCGGCCCGATCTGATCCCGGCTGAGGGTGAAATGCTTCTCCACTGCGCAGGCGCCGAGCGTCACGGCAACCACGTCAGCCGTGTGACCGGGAGTGTGGTCCGACCACCCGATCGGGATCTGGAAGGCGCTGCGCAGCGTGGTGATCGCCCGAAGATTCAGGTCCTCGAAGCGCGGCGGATAGTTGACGGCACAGTGCATGACCATCAGGTCGTGTGCCCCGGCCGCCGCCGCCGTGTCGAGGGCGCGTTCGATGTCGCCCAGCGACGCCATGCCGGTCGAGATGAGCAGTGGCTTGCCCGTGCGGGCCGCGTGCTCGATGAGCGGAAGGTGATTCACCTCATATGAGGCGATCTTGTACGCGGGCACTCCAACTGCTTCGAGCGCGTCAACAGCCGCCTCTTCGAACGGCGTCGAGAAGAACGCGATACCGCAGGACGCGGCATGCCGGGCGAGGTCCGCGTGCCATTCCCACGGGATCTCAACGCGCTTGATCAAGTCCCAGACCGACTCGCGGTCGGAGACGAGTCCTTTTTCTTTCAGGTAGGAGATATCCGGGGTGCGACGCGAATACAGTCCTTCGGCGGTATATGTCTGGAACTTCACCGCGTCGGCGCCCGCCTCGGCGGCGACC
>PKYW01000059.1 GCA_003132805.1 Candidatus Dormiibacterota bacterium
GAGCGTGAGGAAGTGATCGACCTCGACCACCGTGCCGGTGGCGCGCAGCGACTGCTCCTCGGCAATTTCCTTCATCGACAGGATCGGCCCGACCGGAATGTCGTGGCTGTTGCAGATGTCCATGACCTCGAACTTGGTCTTGGTCATGGTCCATTGCTCGATTGTGTCGAAGATCGCCCGAAGCCGCGGCAGCCGCGCCGGCGGCGTAGCGTAATCCGGATCGGTCTTCCATTCCGGCTTGCCGATCAGATCGCAGATCGCGGTCCACACCGGCGCTTGCGTAATGAAATAAATGTAGGCGTCGGGATCGTCCTCCCAGCCTTTGCATTTGAGGATCCAGCCCGGCTGGCCGCCGCCGGAATCGTTGCCGGCGCGCGGCGCCGCCTTGCCGAATGGCACACCCTCGCCGTACTGGCTGTATTCGGTGAGCGGGCCGTGTTTGAGGCGCTGCTGGTCGCGCAATTTCACGCGCGCCAGATTGAGCACGCCGTCCTGCATGGCGCAGAGCACCTTTTGGCCTCGGCCGGTGCGGACGCGTTGGTAGAGCGCTGAGACAATGCCGAGCGCGAGATGCAAGCCGGTGCCGCTGTCGCCGATCTGCGCGCCGGTGACGAGCGGCGGACCGTCGCGGAAGCCTGTCGTCGACGCCGAGCCGCCGGCGCATTGCGCCACGTTCTCGTAGACCTTGCAGTCTTCGTACGGGCCGGGGCCAAAACCCTTTACCGAGGCAACAATCATGCGCGGATTGAGCTTGTGAATGTGCTCGAAGGTCAGCCCCATGCGGTCGAGCGCGCCGGGCGCGAAATTCTCCACCAGCACGTCGCACAGCTTCACCAGCCGCTCGAGGATTTCCTTGCCCTTGGCATGCTTGGAATCGATGGTGATCGAGCGCTTCGAGCCGTTGAGCATGGTGAAATAGAGGCTGTCCTGCCCCTTCACATCGCGCAGCTGGCCGCGGGTGATGTCGCCGCGGCCGGGCAGCTCGACCTTGATGACGTCGGCGCCGAAGTCGGCAAGAAGCAGTGTGCAGAACGGTCCCGGGAGCAACCGGGTCAGGTCGAGGACTCGAACGTCGTCGAGTGCCGGCATGGTCGCGCGAGTGTAGCAATCACTCCACGGCCTCGATCTGCGCAACCCCTGTGCTAGATTCGCGCACAGGGTTGACGTGATGAGCAACGCGAACGTCCTGTTGAGTGAGGCTCGCTGATGGACGAGCTGGTCATCAAAGTGCCCGCGCCATTCAGTGGCATTGAAGACCTGGGATTCTCCGCGCGCTATCCGGCGCAGGAGCGCAGCGAGCCGCTTCGCGATATCCCGCTTTTCGTCGAGGGTCCGGCCGGCCCCATGCAGCTGCTCATCGAGCGACTCGCGCTCTTCACCGACAAGGATCGGATCGTCGGCTCGCTCGGCGACGACGACCAGTACGCATGGACTGCACCCGTGCAGTTGACCGACCAGGTCTGCGTCCTGGCCTTCCAGGACCGCAGCATGCATGCGAGTGACACGCTCCTCGAGCCGGAGGAAACGGCACAGGCCGTGCGCGGCTACATCTGGAACCTCGTGCGCCCCATGGCTTTCACCTTCCTCCGGGATTGCGTCCGCATCGGCGGTTTGCGGCTCTCGGAGAGCATCGCCGTGGTGATCGACACGGGGCATCCGCCGTCAGTCGATATCGAGTTGCAGCGCTCCTCGATCACCCCGACGAACGGCAACAGGCTGCTTTTCGCCCTCTGAAGCTGGGGCCTGTCAACCGGAGGAGGTCGAAGGCGTCGGCGTGCCGGTTGGCAGCGGTGTTGAGTTCGGCGGAGTGGTCGGTATCGGGGTCGGGGTGGCCGTCGGCGCCGGTGTTGGCGTTGCGCCCACAGCCGTCGGGGTCGTCTTGGGCGTTGGCGTCGGTGCCGCGGTTGGTGGCAGCGGCGGTGTCGGGCAGCCCTGCAGCTCCGGGTTGAACGGGGTGGGCGTCGCAGCCGCGGTTGGCACCGGTGTTGGCGTCGCGGTCGGGGTGGCCGCCGCTGTGCCCTTGCCGCTCGCAGTTGGCTTCGGGGTCGCGGTCGGCGCCGGCGTCGGCGTGACCACATAGGGGGTGTAGGAGGGGCACGGGGGCGCTGATGGAACGGCGGTGGCGTGCGTCGCGGACACGCCCAGGGAGATCGCCACCGCGACAGCTCCAATCAGGATCGTCACCACGAAGGTGACCGCGCCCCATTCACGGCGAAGCGCGTTCACGCTCCGGCAGTCCCATCGATGCCCGCGACTGCGCTCTGAAACTCAGGGTGCTCGCGTGCNNNNGGCAAAGATCGCCGGGGTGAGCACGTACCTGCCCATCACGGCAAATTCGCTCTTGGCCTCCGCGGCCGGCGGCTTCTCGACAAGACCACTCACTCGGTGCAGCTTGCCACGCGTCTCGGCGATCTCGGCACATCCATACCTGGAGATCTGATCCTTGGGCACGCGCATCAGGGCAAGGATGGACGTCCCAAGCTCCTCATGCGCGTTCCAAAGCTGGCGGAGCACCGGCGGCTCGGCCACCGACAGGTCGTCGGGAAGCATGCAGAGAAAGGTCCGGTCTCCGACGGCGTTCGCCGCGCAGAGCACCGCGTCGCCCAGGCCGCGCGGCGACGGCTGCCGAGCCACGGTCACGCGGCAGAGGTTCCCCGCGTGGCGCACCGCCTCGAGCTCGGCGGTCTTGCCTCGCTCCTCAAGCAGTCGCTCCAGCGGGGGATCGGGACGCAGATGTGCCGCCAGCGCCTCCTTGCCCTCGGCGAGGACCAGCACGATCTCATCAGCGCCTGAGGCCACGGCCTCCTCGACCGCCCATTGGATCACGGGGCGATCGAGAACCGGGAGCAGCTCTTTGGGAAGCTCCTTGGTGGCAGGGAGAAAGCGCGTCCCCAGGCCCGCTGCCGGGATCACGCATGGTCGCGAGTCCACGGCGGCGCATTGTCGCCCGTCGGGACGCGGCCGTGCTCCCCGTTACCCTTGCGCGATATGGCTGACACCAGGACGCTGCTCGTCGATGCTGTCCGTCGTGCCCTCGACGCCATCGGCGTCGACGCCTCCTTCGAGGTGGTGGTCGAGCGCTCAGCCCGGCCAGAGTTTGGCGACTGGTCGTCGCCCGCCCCGCTCGGCCTCGCCAGGATCCTGCGACGCGCGCCGGCGGCGATCGCCGCGGAGCTGGCCGAGCACCTCGAGGCGGCCCACGTGCCCCGGGTCCGTGCCTGGACGGTGACCCCGCCCGGGTATGTCAACGCCCATCTCGACAATCGCGCCTGGGCGGAAGCGGTGCTCGGGTCGGCGGCCGGCCTCGAGGCAACCGGCAGCGTCGACCTGCCCACGGACGAAGCCGCGGCAGCGGGCAAGACCCTCGTCGAGCACACCGCCACCAACCCCAACAAGGCGGCGCACGTCGGGCACCTGCGCAACGCGTGCATCGGAGACACGGTTGCCCGCGTCCTCCGGCGCACCGGCCACACCGTCGAGGTGAACAACTACATCGACGACACCGGTGTCCAGGTCGCCGACGTCGTGGTGGGCATCCGCGAGCTCGGCATCGAACCGCACCCTGGCGAACCGTTCGACCAGTACTGCTCGCGGGTGTACATCGCGGTCTCAGCGCGGTACGAGTCCGACCCTTCACTGCTCGAGCGGCGCCGCGCCGTGCTGCGCGATGTCGAGGAGGGTGGCAACGAGACGGCCGTGTTCGTCAAGGATGTTGCCCGGCGGATCGTCAACGCGCACCTCGCCACCATGCGCAGGTTCGACATCACCTATGACCTGCTCACCTGGGAGTCCGACATCATCGGCCTCGGGTTCTGGCGCCAGGCATTCGAGCTGCTGAGCGGGTCCGGCGCGATCGTCTTCGTCGAATCCGGAAAGCTCGCCGGATGCTGGGTGATGCCCGCCGAGGGCGAGGACGACGACGGTGACGACGACACCAAGGTTCTGGTCAAGTCTGACGGCATCGCGACGTACACCGCGAAGGATATCGCTTACCAGCTCTGGAAATTCGGCCTCCTCGGGCGTGATTTCTCCTACGTGCCCTGGGAGGGCGACCCGAGGCTGATGACCACTTCGACGCTGCCCCAGCCCGGCGCTCCGACGGTACATTTCGGGCACGCGCGGCGCGTCATCAATGTCATCGACGCACGCCAGGCGTATCCGCAGCGCGTCGTGCAGCGTGCGCTTCGCCGCTTGCACCACGAGCGCGAGGCCGACAACTCGATCCACCTGAGCTATGAAGTGGTCGCGCTGACACCCGCGGCCGCGGCTGAGCTCGGCGTCGAGATCGAGGAAGGCCGCGACAGTGTGGCGTTGAGCGGGCGGCGCGGCATCGAGGTGCGCGCCGACGATCTGCTCGACCGTGCCATCGCGCGACTCACCGCCAATGCCCGCGACGCCGCCGGTGCCACCGCAGTCGCCGCCGGGGCAGTGCGGTACTACCTGCTCAAGTTCTCGCTCAACCAGATCATCGCGTTCGACTTCGACGAGGCGCTACGCGTGACGGGTGACACCGGCGTCTACCTGCAGTACGCCCACGCGCGTGCAGCCGGCATCCTTCGCAAGGTCAGCGACGACGGCCAGTCCATCGAGGTACCGTCCGAGCTGCATCCGGCGGAGCGAGAGCTGCTCCACAGCATCGAGGCGTACGCGCGAGCGCTGACGGAGACTGCATTGGCCCTCTCGCCCTCGCTACTCACCACGTACGCGTTTGGGCTCGCCTCAGCGTTCAGCGATTTCTACGAGCACACCCCGGCGATCGTCCGCGAGGAGGACGCCGCGATGCGTCGCTTCCGGCGCGCGCTGGTAGCCGGGACCCGCGCCACACTCGCCGACGCTTTGCACACGCTGGGCATGCCGGCACCCGACCAGGTCTGAGCCGTCTCCGGGCGCTGCTATGATCCGGGGCCTTCGGGCCCCGTTCGTCTAGTGGCCCAGGACACCGCCCTCTCAAGGCGGAGACCATCGGTTCGAATCCGATACGGGGTACCACCGCCACCGCGATGGCCACACGTCGCCTGAAGGTGGCGCCGACGCAACCGGTCGGCAGTCACATCTCGGCAACAGCAGTTTCAGCGGTGCTGCCGGACGCGATCATTGAGCTGAGTTTCCGCGCACGGACGCACGCCCATTCGATTGCATACATGAGGATCGCTCGAGGATGACATCTGGCTTTGAAGTAACCGACACCATCGCTGTCGACAACCGGCCCGGAGCGTCTGTTGTGGGGCGTCTCATCGGTGGCGCGGTGGCGCGGCACGGCGACCTCCTGGTCGACGGCGAGTTCAGGGCGCGAATCGAAAGTGTCGGGTTTCTGGGCGACCATCGCATTCAGCTGGTCCTTGATGTGCCCGACGCACATGAACTGCAGCCCGGACAGATTCTCGCGATCGAGACACCTTCGTACTGAAGCCTCGCGCACGGCGACCAGCAGGGGTCACGAGGCGCATCCGAGCCGTAACAAGATGGATGCAGTTGGTCAGATCGGCATGAGAAGGCGACTAGGCTGGGGTTCTGGCACCGAATCGTGGATGCCGAGGAGTTATCAACGTTGGACAAGCTGAAGCCCTGGCAGCGGCTCTCCAGGAAGCAGTCGGGCGGCAACGGATCGACCGGCGACGACAATGACGGTCTGGGCAAGTGCCTCGACGGCGAGTGCTCGAAGCCCGCTACCTGCCGCTGCACGTACGTCGATCGCCGGCAGGTGAAGTGCGGTACGACCTGGTGCGATGAGCACAGCCGGATCGTGCTCGGCCTCCCATACTGCCGCCGTCATGCCACGGTGGCGCCCTCGCTCTCGAACGGTTTCTTTACCCACATGCTCCCCGACGTGGAGAACCGCGCACCGTCACTGGCCACCTGGGTGGGTGGTGAGCTCGACACCGCGGTTCGCATCGCCCTGACCGCCGATGCCCCTCACAAGGACGCGTACGTCGTCAGCGGTGCCGTTCGTCCGGTGCGGGTTCCGGGAAGCACGATGCCCGTCTGGCTCCGTGCCTGGACGCTGGTCGACAGCACGGGCGTCCTCCAGCACGTGTCCATCGAGGTCGATGAAGAAGACGATCGCGCGGTCGTTGTGCGGGTCGGAGGCGAGCCCATGGGCCGCCATCAGCCTCCCTGGATCGGCCGTCCGCGCAACGAGACGATCGCGCCGGAGCTCGACGCCGCCGCTCGTCAGGCGTTCCGCATCACGGTGATGCATGACATCGAGCTGGGCCTGCTCGGCGCTCGCATGGAAGTCGCCTCCTGATCTGACCCGCCCGCCGGGCGTGGGATTGTCTTGGCGGTATGCTTCACAGCGCATGTTGGCAACGACGGGCATCAACCTCTCGCTGGTGATCGGCCTCCCGGTGGCGTTCGTCCTGCTGTCCGCAGCGGGTGCCGTGGGTCTCTTCGTCCTCTGGACCCGAGCCGGCTCGTAGCCGCCTCCTGAGGCGCGGTCAGCCCAGAGAGACGAGTTCGACGTCGATCACGAGCGTCGCATTGGCCGGGACGTTGGCCGAGGAGTTGCCGGTAGCGCCGAACCCCAGCGCCGGCGGCACGACCAGACGGCGCGTTCCCCCAACCTTCATGCCGGGCACGCCGAGCCTCCAGAAGGCAAGAGTCGTGGGGTCCGCGAGTGCCAGGGGATTGGTCGGCTGATTCGCACCCCGCGTGGTGATCACCTGCGTCCCGGTCGAGAGCCAGACGGTGAACTGCACGTTCACGTTGGACGTCGTCTTGGCAACCGCTCCGCAGCCGACGCTGATGTCGCCGTACTGCAGCCCGGAGGCGCCCGCCTGCAGCGCGACCGTCGTCGTGAATGAGTCCACGGCGGAGACGGGGCGCGGCGTCGAGCAATCAGGTGGTGGGGCGGTGATCTGGCTGCTCACCGGGACCAGACTTCCGCACGCGCCGAGGGCCAGAGCGGCCAGCGCAGCGCCCGCCAGGACGCCCGCGAGGCGCAGTCGGAGGGTTCCGAGGTATTGAGGCATCGGCGTCGAATCGTACCCCGGCGCCGCGTACAATCGAATTAGCCCACCCCTCAAGGAGCCCCACCAGCCATGGCCAACACGATCAAGGAATCCAAGGGCGTCGCGTCCCAGCGCGACATCCTCACCCACGTCCGGTGCCCGATCTGCAACAACCTCATGCGTCAAAACGAGATCGGCGTGGAGATCGCATTCCGGCACAGCCGCCGCCCCGGCGAGCCGCGCCGCGAGCGGATCATCAAGCACACCAAGAACTGCAAAGCCGCATAGGCGCTGATGCTGCGGGCGCGGACCGTCACCTGATGGCCATCGAAGTCCCGCTCTTTCCGCTCGGCACCGTCCTCTTCCCGCACATGCCCATGTCGCTGCACATCTTCGAGGAGCGATACAAGGCGATGATGCGGGACTGCCGCCGGGCATCGACCACCTTCGGCATCGTGGCGATCCGGTCCGGGCAGGAGACGGGTGGCGGTGCCGTGCCGTACGAGGTGGGCACCCTCGCGCAGCTCGACGAGATCGAGGAGCTGGCCGACGGCGGGTACAACCTCACGGTCGTGGGCGCGTCTCGCTTCCACATCGACAGGTTCTCCCACAACCGGCCATACCTGGTCGGGTCGGTCCACTACCTCCAGGACGTCCCGGCCCCGGTGGATGACACCGAACGCCTCGCGGCCGCGGTGACCGCCGCATTCCGCGGGTACGCCGGACAGCTCCGCGGAATCGGTCAGGAGGATCCGTTCGAATTCGGCCTGCCGTCGGACCCTGAGTTGCTCTCCTACCTCGTCTCGGCGGCGATGCAGGTCGAGACGGCGCAGCGCCAGCGCCTGCTCGAGATCGACGGCACGGCGGAGCGGCTCGCCGCGTGCCTGCGCCTGCTTCGCCGTGAAGCAGCNNTCGCGCCCCAGAACGATGTCGCAATGGGCCACCGCGCTAAGGGCGGCTGAGCGCTGTGGGCCACAGCGCTAATGGCGGGGCGGCGGGCTGAGCGCGGCGGGGTAGTGCTCCGAGAGGGTCGGGGGTTGCTGAGAGGATCGGGCATGGATCTTGAGCTGACGGGCAAGCGGGCGATCGTGACCGGCGGCAGCCGGGGGATCGGGCTGGCCATCGCCAGGGCGCTCGCCGAGGCAGGGGCAACGGTTGCGGTCAACGCACGTCATGCCGACGCGTGCGAGGCGGCCGCGGCGGAGATCGTTGCCAGTGGCGGGTCCGCTATCGCGGTGCCTGGACACGTCGGTGATGCCGCCACGTGTGAGGCGGTGATCGCCGAGGTGATGCGGCAAGCGGGGCGCCTCGACGTCCTGGTGAACAACGCAGCGACCAACCCCCAGTACGGGCCGATCCTCGACGCCGACGAAGGGGCGATCAACAAGATCTGGGATGTCAACGTGATGGGCCCGATCCGGCTGACCCGCCACGCGGTGGCCGCGTGGATGCGCGACCACGGAGGCAGCGTCATCAACATGGCGTCGGTCGCCGGGATCCGGCCCGAAGCGCTGACCGGCGCATACAACGCCAGCAAGGCCGCGCTGATCACGCTGACGCGCACGCTCTCGCGTGAGCTGGGGCCGCTCGGAATCCGCGTCAACGCGATCGCACCCGGCCTCGTCGAGACAAAACTCGCTCGCTACCTTGTGGAGACCACCGAGATCCACGATCACATCCTCGAGCAGACCGCGCTCGGCCGCCACGCGCTTCCGGACGAGATCGCCGGCGCCGCACTCTTCCTCGCGTCGGACGCTGCGTCGTTCGTGACCGGTTCGGTCCTGGTGGTCGACGGAGGCTGGACCGCCTGAGCGAAACGTTCGCGCGCCGCGAATGGGAGAATCGAGCTGCGGGCGAAGTGGGTAATTGGAGGGTTCCACCTATGGCGAATGACCAGGGCATCGGCTTCACGCTCAGCCGGCGTGCGCAGCTCAACCCCACCAACACGGCCCTCATCTACCGCGACGAGCGTTGGTCCTATGCAGAGCTCGACCAGCTCACCAACAAGGTGGCCCACGGACTCCATGCGCTCGGCGTGAACCCGGGCGATCGCGTCGGCTTCCTCGGTCTCAACCACCCGCGCTTCTTCTTCACACTCTTTGCTGCGGCCAAGCTCAACGCCATCTTCGTTCCGCTCAACTTCCGGCTCACCGGGCCGGAGCTCTCCTTCATCATTCGCGACGCCGGCCTGCACACCCTCGTGTACGAGGAGGCGTTCTCGGCGATCGTCGACTCGATTCGCCAGGATCTCAACGTGCGCGAGTACGTCTGCGCCGTCGAGCAGAGTGGTGCGCGCGGCTTCGACTCGCTGCTCCACGATCAGCGCGACAGCGATCTCGATTACCCGGTGGCGATGAGCGACGTCGCGCTGATCATGTACACGTCGGGGACCACGGGGCGTCCCAAGGGAGCGATGCTGACCCACGGCAACATCATCTGGAACAACATCAACGCGCTCCTCGCGGACGACACAACCTCTGAGGAGATCACGCTCGTGGTCGCGCCACTGTTCCACATCGGCGGCCTCAACGTCACCCCGCTGCTCTCGTTCATGAAGGGCGCGACCGTCGTGCTCGAGCAGATGTTCGAACCGGGCCTGGTGCTCGAGTACATCGAGAAATTCCACATCACGTCGATGTTCGGCGTCCCCGCCATGTACCTGTTCATGGCCCAGCACCCCGACTTCGCCACTCGTGATCTGAGCAGCATTCGCGTCCTGTCATGCGGCGGCGCTCCCGTACCCGAGGCGCTGATCAAGGTCTACGGCTCCCGCGGTTTGCCCTTCAACCAGGGGTACGGGCTCACCGAGACGTCACCGTTCGCGTCGTTCCTCCCGTCGTCGATGGCCACCGAGAAGCTCGGCTCTGCGGGAATCGCACCGTTCTTCACCGACGTCAAGATCGTCGATGACCACGGCCACGACGTTCCTGACGGTGAGCGGGGAGAAATTGTCGTACGTGGCCCAAACGTGATGAAGGGATACTGGAACCGGCCTGACGCCACCGCCGAGGTGCTGATCGACGGTTGGTTCCACACCGGCGACGTGGGCATCCGCGATGCCGACGGCTACTTCTTCATTGTCGATCGCAAGAAGGACATGATCATCAGCGGCGGCGAGAACGTCTACCCGGCCGAGGTCGAGGATGCGCTGTACCGGCATCCGGGCATCAAGGAGGTGGCGGTGATCGGCGTGCAAGATCCGCGCTGGGGCGAATCGGTGCGTGCGGTGGTGGTGCCCAAGGAGGGTGTGTCGCTCACCGAGCAGGACGTCATCGAATTCTCGAAGGACAAGCTGGCTCGATACAAGCAGCCCAGGTCCGTTGTCTTCATCGACGTGCTGCCCCGCAACCCTGCGGGCAAGGTGCTGAAGTTCGACCTCCGCGAGCGCCACGGCGCGCCCGACGCCGGCGCGCAAACGCCTGCCTCGCAGGAGGAGGCCACGACCACCGCGGGAGAGATCCCTAGGTGATGTCGATGACCAGGCGAGCGCCCGAGAGGTAGTACGCGTCGAAAGGCGCGTTCTTGCTCAGCGTGATCTTGAAGATCAGCCTGTAGCTGTTGCGCGCCATCGGCAGCGCCGCCACCGACATGACCACCTGGTGCGCCGGCATCGTCGCGATGTTCGATGCACCGGCGACGCCGGTGAACTCGACGTAAAGAGTCGTGGGTCCGTCGTACCCGATCACCGTGTTCGGATCCCCGGTCACGCTGTCCGGAAACGCCATGTCGAAGACGAGCCGGAAGTCGTTGGGGTGCTCCCCGTAGCGGACGTCAGCAACCGAGAAACCACTGCTTCCGGTGCCGAGCGTCTTCGCTCCGGTGAGCTGCTGCGGAGCCGGCGCTGAGGGGATGATCGCTGTCGGTGCCACTGCGGGAGTCGCCACCGGGAGTGACGCGGTGGGCGGACTGGTCGCCTGGACCGCGGGCGCCGTCGCCTTTGGGAGCGCTGCTGCGACAGGCAGCTTTGTCTGGGTCGCCTGCCGGCCGATGAGCAATCCAAGCAACATCAGGACGACGGTCACGGCGCCGAACAGCCACAGGCGTCGATCGCGGTCCGCCGCGCCGACGGCGGGTCCGCCGAGCGGCAGCACGTGACGGCCGGTGACCGGCTGGGCGGGGTTCCAGTCGCGCCGGTCGGGGCGCTGCGACTGGAGGCGGCGAAGGTGGCGCCCCGGAGGAGGTGCGGTGACCGCACCGCTCGCGACGCCGAAGCGGGTCTCGTCATCTTCTTCGCGGGCCGATTCGAGCTCGGTATCGAGCGCCGGTGCACTGCCGGCTCCGCGATACTCGAAGGTCCGCTCCGAGGGCTTCTCGTCCATCCACGACTCGGGTGCCGCGTAGGTGCTGTTGGTTGCGGGTGTGTGCGTGCGCTCCAGCGGAGCGGCCAGGCTTGCCACCTCGCTGAGCACGTCGGCGAGCTCGGGCGGCGGCGTTGCCTTGGCAGTGTTGGCGACGCCTTTGCTCTCGTCGCGGGGCGCGATCGCAGCCGTGGCGGCCGCGTCGAGGTGACTGTCGGTTCCTGGCACGTCCGGCACCGCATCTTCGACGTCGTCCACTGGTCGCACGGCGGTGATGCGTGCCATGAACCTGCTGAGCGGATTCGGCTTCGCAGTCGACGGCAGCGACGGCTTCTCGATTGCGGCGGGAGCGGGAGTGGTGGCGACGACCGGCCGGCTGTCGTTCCAGTGCCGCGGACGGGTGCGCTGGTCCCAGCGGGGCGCGCCGATGCCACTCACAATCTCGACGCCCGAGTCGAAGTCCGCGTCGCCGCCCCTGCGCAGGGCGAAGCGCACGGCCACCGCGTCGCGAAGACGCTGGAAGGCGTTTGGCCCAGTCGCAAGTCGCGGCGGCACCGCCATCGGCGCCGACGTCGAGAGATCCGGTGGTTGCGGTGCTGCCGCAGTGAACGGTGGCGGCTGCGGAGCGTTGAAGGATGGCTCGACATATGCGGTCGGGGACGGCTCGTCGTCTGCGACGCTGTCCGGCTCGAACGCGATCGGGTAGGGCTCACTGTCGTCAACGGCGTCCGCTTCGATATCCGGAGTCGCGGCCGGCTCAGGCGACTGCACCACGTGCACCGGCGGCGGTTCGGGAATCGCGGTATCGATCTGGTCGATGGTTTCGTCCCAGAGCAGCAGTTCAGGAGGCTCCGCGACGGCCGTGATAGGCGAGCGCTCGCCCATCAGCTCGCGGGGCTGCGACGGATCATGCGCTGTCGGACGTGGCGCCCACGGCAACGCGGCACCCCGCTCCGCACCGAACCAGGGCGGAGCCTCCACCGGAGCAGGTCGATCGCGATGTACAGGTCCTTCGGGCAACTCGTCCTCCTCCGCAATCAAACCGATCTGGCTGAACAGGTCGTGCACAGCGTCATCGGGCACATGGACGCGGGCGAGCGCGCCGATGCGCACCGATTCCTCGCGGAGATGGCCGATCGCCGTCCTGCAGCGATCGCACGCGACGAGATGCGCTTCGAGCTCACCCGCCGGCTCTTGGTCGAGCTCAGTGTCGATGTAGCTGCTGAGCGCGAGGAGGCTGCACCTCATAGCGCGATCTCTCGATAGATTGAGCCGAATTCCCGCCGCGCGGCGGCGACCAGCCGGGCCGCGGCTTCGGGTGAGCACTCGAGCGCGCGCGACATCTCGTGGTAGTCGAGGCCGCAGAGATCACGGAGGAGCAGCGCCGCCCGGCGGTCGAAGCCGAGCATCGCGAGCGCGCGCTTGACGGTATTGATGCGACCCGCGCTGCCCTCTTCAACCTCGACGCGGACCGACCCGGCGCCGCGGCGGAACATCCTGCCGATGCCCTGCGGCCGTGGAGGGAATCGCTGACCGTGCCGGCACGCCCGCGTGACCGCGCGATAGAGCGCCGCCCGGCCGTCGACGCGGAGGCGCGCCGGTGGGTAGCGGCTGGCGTGATGGATCCCGCCGGCGACGAAGGCCACCGCGTCGGCCTGGTGATTGACCAGATGCGTGGCATACGTGACTAGATCATCGAGCTGCTCGCGTGCGGTTGCGGCAAGCTCGCGCGCCTCGGGAGCGATGTGTGCTGAGACGTTGATCATGACGTTTGCGCTTTTGGGCGCGGAGTGCGGTTGAAGAATAGCCGGGACTCCGCTCTGCGGTCAAGCGGGAGATCAGGACGAAGTGTGCACCAACTCCCCGCCCTTGATGGCCGGGGGCTGCTCGACGCCTGCCCGCAGCCATGCGGCAGCCGGCATACCGATGTCGGCAACCCAGACTGCGCCGGCGTGCAGAGGGGCGTCGCCGACCCGGAGGCCGCGCTTCATCGCGGTGAGCGTGCAGGTGAGCGCGGCGCGCACAGTCGGGTCGAACGCGTCGCCGGTCGTGGCGTCCAGACCGCTCGGAACATCGACGCTGAGGATCGGGATCCCCGAGTCGTTGAGGGCTCGAATCCCGCTCGACTGCGGCTCGCGGGGCGCACTGCGCAGTCCGGTGCCGAGGATCGCATCGATGACCAGGTCGGTTCCGGCGGTGACACCGCGCACGGCTGCCGGATCCGCATCAATGACGACGTCGATGCCGCACAGTCGCGCCGACATCACGTGCTCGCGTACAACCCCGACCACCCGCTGCTCGTCGCCAAGGACGAGCACCCGTACCGCACATCCCCAGGTGGCGAGGTGTCGCGCGGCAACGAGACCGTCACCGCCGTTGTTGCCATATCCGGCGACAACGCTTACGCCCGCAGGACCGCCGAGGTGACGCCACGCGCAGCGCGCCACCTGCCATCCGGCGATCTCCATGAGCTGCAGAGTCGATAGGCCGCACTCGGCGGCGGCAGCATCCACGCGAGCGACCTGCTCGGCGGTCAGGTCCCCCAGCGGCGCGGACTCAGCGCTCGCGCTCATGCCAGCTCCACCTCCACGGTGTCGCCGAGACGCGGGCCGCCGACCACTGCGGCCGCGATGCCCCCGCCGGCCACCTCGAGATGCCCGGCGCTGCCGATCAGCGCTCTCGGCCCCTCATCGATGGAGGCGTAGGTGGTGACCAGACCGCTCGACCCGCCCTCAGGCCAGGTCACCCGGCGAACATCGGCGCCATCGAGGTCGGCGGCACGAATGGTGGTGATCGCGTTCCCGAAGTGATCCACCACGGCGACTCGCCCGGTCACGTGGCTGCCCTCCCGGGCTGCGAACGCATCGGCGAGGATCACCAGGTCCGCGACGGGATCGCCGGCGTCTTCGAACCGTCTGTTCGACGCGAGCGCGGCGGCCACCGGCGCGAAGACGTCGCGTCCGTGGAAGGTGGTGGACGCTCCTGGCGGGATCCGGAGGCGTACACATTGACGGTGCTCGGGCGCCGTCTCGTGCCAGAGATACGACACCAGCCCATTGTCCGGAGCGACGCACGTCACGTTGCCGGCTCTGATCGCGATGGCCCGCCGGTCGGTGCCCACCCCCGGATCGACCACTGCGCAGAACACCACGCCTCCGTTGAATGCCCGGGCCAGGGCCTTGAGCTGGTATGCGCCGGCAAGCACATCGCCGGGAGGAATCCCGTGGGTTCCCTCGACACAGATCGCCGCGGGGTCCACGCGCCAGGCGGCACCGGTCAGCGCCGCCGCGTAGGCGTCGTCGCGCCCGAAGTCGGTGACGAACACAATCGGCTGCCCCATGACGGACTTCGGTACCGTACCAGTGCCATGGAGAATCCGCCGAGCGCGCCCGAGCAGGCCCCGGGCCCGGCAATCTCCGAGGAACCGGCGCTGCGGCGGCGGCGACCGGTGTGGGGCGTGCCTGTGGTGGTGATCGCCGTGGTGGTCATCGCGGTGCTCTTCGTCGTCGGATTCACCGGGCTCTTCGCCAATCCCGTGAGGTCGGTGAATGCTGACGGGACTTCCACGCTCACGGGCAGCTTCGAGCCCTACACCTGCAACAGCACGAGCTGCGACGGATACATCTCCGCCGGAGCTCGGAGTGTGTTCATCGTCTTTCCCGACGGGTGCGCACCGCCGGCGCGCGACGCGACCATCACCGTGACCGGCAAACTCGCCCCAAGTCTCGGCAATGCCGCGTACCGGGCCACAGCCTGCTCCTGAGCGTCACTCCCAGCGGAATCTCCAGGCTGCGAGAGCAAAGCATCCCGCAGCCCATGCGAGGGGAACGACGACGTCGATGAGCGAAAGACCGCTGCCGGAGTTGAGGATCTGGTGCAAGGCATCGGAGACGTAGTAGACCGGGAGCACGTGCACGATGTCCTGGATCCACTGCGGCAGCGCGTCCACCGGGAAGAAGATCCCGCTGAGGAACAGCATCGGGAAACCGATCAGTGAGGAGATACCTCGGGCGGCGTCGCTGGTGCTGACGAATGAGGTCAGCAGGAACCCGATGCTCACGAAGCTCGCGATACCGACGACGAGCGCGACGACCGCGAGCGCCCAGCTGCCATGCCCGCGCGCCCCGAAGATGAAGACGCCGACGACGGCGAGCGCGGCCACCTCCAGGGCCACTGTTACCGCTCCGCCGGTCATTGCCGCGCCGAGCACCTGGAGCGGGTGCAACGGGGTCGCGCGATACCTGCGCAACACCTTGCGTTCGCGCTGGTCGACGATCGTGATCGAGACGTAGGTCAGGCCGGCGAGGACCGCGACGTAGGTCATCATCGACGGCAGGTAGTAGTCGATCGTGGTGATGTTCTGTGTCCCCACCTCCGTGGTGGTGACCGCGATCCCGGGGGTGCCGCCGAGGTGCGCTGCCTGCGCGAAATCCTGCGTGATCGCGTTGATCACCTGAGCCGCGATCTGCGAGTCGGATGGATCGTTGCGATCGAGCTGCAGATTCACGCCTGCCCCGGGACACGAGGCTCCGGCCGCGCACGCCGTTCCGAAGTCCGGCCCGATCACCACCACTGCGACCACGTCGTCATGCTGGAGACGGCCCGTCTCGTGCGACGCGCCGCCCTGCTCGACGACAAGGTTCTTGTCGTGCTTGAGCGTGGAGATGTACGCCTTGCTCAGCGTGTTGGCCGCGTTGTCGACAACACCGATATTCACCGACGCATTGCCGCCGCCCAGCACGTTGCCAAGCAGCACCATCAGAAAGATCGGGATGAGCAGCGTGAAGATGAGCGCCGCACGGTTTCGGAAGCTGCTGCGAACCGTCGTCTTGACGAGCGCCAGCCACCCTCTCACGAGCGCAGATCCCGGCCGGTCAGGGCGATGAATACGTCTTCGAGCGTGCCGCGTTCCACGCGCAAGTTTGTGATGCCGTTGGCATGATCGCCGTCAGGATGGAGGAGTTGCGCCAGGACCACCTCAGGCGTCCGGGTGATCAGGTGTACCGCCCCCGCACTGACCTCGGCCGATTCCACGCCCGTCAGGGCGCGCAGCTTGTCAACGTCAGCGGTGTGGCTGATGAAGTCGATGGCCGTGCCCGGACCGTGGAGCGCCACCAGGCGATCGGGCGTGTCGAGCGCGACGATACGTCCCTGATCCATGACCGCGACCCGGTCGCAGAGGCGTTCAGCCTCCTCCATGTAATGGGTGGTGAGCATGACCGTCTTGCCGCGAGCCCGGAATCGCTCGATGAAGTCCCAGAGCGAGATGCGTGCTTGCGGGTCCAGACCGGTGGTCGGCTCGTCGAGGAAGACGACGTCGGGGTCGTTGACCATGGCGAGCGCGATGCTCAGACGCTGCTGCTGCCCGCCACTGAGCTTCGTGGTGATCTGCTTCGCCTGCGGAACCAGGTCGAACTCGACGAGCAGATCGGCCGTATCACGAGTGTGGTCGTAGAAGGCGCGAAACAGATCGATGGACTCTGCAACCGTCGTGAAGCTCGGCAAGGCGGTCGCCTGCAGCTGCACTCCGATGCGGCGCTTCACCGCGATGGCGTTGGCTTTGACGTCGGTTCCCAGCACGACCGCGGTGCCTGTGTCGATATCGCGGAGTCCCTCGAGCATCTCGAGCGTCGTGGATTTGCCCGCGCCGTTGGGGCCGAGGAGCCCGAAGATCTCACCGCGCTGAACCGAGAAGCTGACCGCGTCGACGGCGACGATGTCCTGATATCGCTTCGAGAGCTTCGTCGCCACGATGACGGTGTCGGGAACGTCTGAAACTGGCGGCGTGGTCTGGTTTGGAGTGACGGCGGCTAGCGAGGCTTGAGCGGCAGCGGGTGCCGCGGCTGGACCGGAAGCGTCGGCCGGGCCGGGGCTGTTCGTCGCGGAACCACCGAGGTGGCGGCGCTGATTGAAGACCATGGCTCCGCGGAGCACCAGGAGCACCCCGATGGCCGCAAGGATCAGTCCCTGCTCTTTCCCGGACGTGGAGTTCGACGCCGCGCTGAGCCCGGCACCGATGAAGACGAGCAGCGCGATCGCCCACACGATGGGCACGCGCGCGAAGGGGCCGGGAAGTCGGGCATTGCCTAGCACGGGTGTCTCATCGGGCACCCATGATCGCCAATGCGGGCGTTTACGCGACGGCTGCGATCCCGGTCAGGCGCCATCCGCGATGGGCCACGAGCCATCCGCCGTCGGCCACCTCGTGGTCCTCGTCATCCGCGCTGGTGTCAACCGACGGGTCCCGCTCGAATGTCCAGTCCTGCGTCGTGGGGGCGGTGCCGTTGATCCCAAAACGGACGACGACACGCTCACGACCGGCCACGACGGCCGCGGCAGTGACCTCCGCCGAGGCGATGTCCGCGTCGAGCGACGGCGCGCCGTCGGTGTGGGAGTCCTGCAGCACCCGGAAGGTGTCCCTCGCGATCAACAGGAACGAGTCGGCCGTGAACGCGGGGTCCACTGTGGTCACCGCCGCGAGATCGAGTCCGGGGGCCGATTCCTCACCCCGTTCGTGAAATTCGCGGTCGAGATCGGTGAGCAGCTTGCCGTCGACGGCGTCGAGTTGCTCCTCGTCGACCTCGCGTCTGCTCAGGCGGCTTCCGATCCCGGTCACGTGCAGGAACCCGGAGCCGAGTGCCTCGGCAGCAGGGTGGTCTGGCAGCGGGTCGCCCATCGAAATACCTCTGGAGGGGATGCGAGGGGTCGAATCTACCCAGCCCCCGCCCGTGCCACTGCGTCTGTCGCCGGGTTGTAGCCGAACGTTGATCGACTCATCGCTGGGGCCCGCTGCGGAACAACCCTGGAGACAAGAAAAGAGCGGCCCGGGAAACCCCGGACCGCCCTTTCAGGAATCGGATCAGTTGCCGATCAGTACTCCGGCATCGGCGGACCCGCCGGTGCTCCCTTCTTCTCGGGGATGTCGGTGATCAGCGCCTCGGTGGTGAGCAGCAGCGCGGCAATCGAAGCCGCGTTCTGGACCGCCGAACGGGTGACCTTGGTCGGGTCGATGATGCCGGCCTTGACCATGTCGACGTACTCGCCCTTGGCGGCGTCAAAGCCCTGGCCCTTGGGGAGCGACTTCACCTTGTCGACGACGACGGAGCCTTCCATGCCCGCGTTCTGGGCGATCTGACGGAGGGGCTCTTCGAGTGCGCGACGCAGGATGTTCACGCCGGTAAGCACATCGCCCTCGGCCTTCACCTTGTCGAGCGCTGGGATCGCGTTGACGAGCACGACGCCGCCGCCGGGCACGATGCCCTCTTCGACTGCGGCGCGCGTGGCGGACACGGCGTCCTCCATGCGGTGCTTCTTCTCCTTGAGCTCGGTCTCAGTCGGCGCGCCGACCTTGATCACGGCAACGCCGCCGCTGAGCTTGGCGAGACGCTCCTGGAGCTTTTCCTTGTCCCAGTCGCTTGTGGACTTCTCGATCTCGGCCTTGATCTGCTCGATCCGGCCCTTGATCGCGTCCTTGCTGCCATTGCCCTCGACGATCGTGGTGTCGTCCTTGGTCACCGTGACGCTGCGGGCGCGGCCGAGCGAGCTGAGCTGCGCGGAATCGAGCTTGAGGCCCACTTCCTCGCTGATGACCTGGCCACCGGTGAGGATCGCGATGTCCTGGAGCATTGCCTTGCGGCGATCACCGAATCCCGGCGCCTTGACCGCGACGGCGTTGAAGGTGCCACGCAGCTTGTTGACGATGAGGGTGGCAAGCGCCTCGCCCTCGACGTCCTCGGCGATGATCAGAAGCGGCTTGCCGCTCTGCACGACCTTCTCGAGGATCGGGAGCAGGTCCGCGATCGCCGAGATCTTCTTGTCGGTTATGAGGATGTAGGGATCCTCGAGGACGGCCTCCATGCGCTGTGCATTGGTGACCATGTACGCGGAGATGTAGCCCTTGTCGAACTGCATCCCTTCGACGAGCTCGAGTTCGGTCTCGAGGCCCTTCGACTCCTCAACGGTGATGACGCCGTCCTTGCCGACCTTCTCCATCGCGTCGGCGACGGTCTCGCCGATGGTGGGGTCAGCCGCGGAGATCGATGCGACCTGGGCGATCTTCTCGCGCTCGGAGATCGGGATCGACTGCTCCTTGATTGCCTTGACGATCGCCTCAACGCCGAGCTCGATGCCCTTCTTGAGCTGGATCGGATTGGCGCCCGCGGCCACGTTCTGCAGGCCGGCTGCGATCAGGGCCTGGGCGAGGACGGTGGCGGTGGTGGTCCCGTCACCAGCGATGTCGTTGGTCTTGCTCGCCACTTCCTTGACCAGCTGGGCGCCCATGTTCTCGAAGGGCTCCTCGAGCTCGATCTCCTTGGCGATCGTGACTCCGTCATTGGTGATGGTCGGCGAGCCGAACTTCTTGTCCAGCACGACGTTCCGGCCCTTGGGGCCGATAGTGATCTTCACGGCGTCGGCCACCCGATCGACCCCTCGTTTGAGATGGGCGCGGGCCTCGACGTCGAACAGCAATTGCTTGGCCATGGTTCCTCCTGGTTTGATCCTCTAGCCTGGGTTCCAGGGGCTAGTTTAGCACTCGGGAGGTCTGACTGCTAGCGGGTGGCCGGGGCGAGTGCTAAGGGTGGGGAGACCGGACAGGCTGACGGGCCGCCAGCGTCCGGTCGCCTACACGCGTCGATCGTGACGGTCCCGCGCGAAGCCCAACTCCGGCCGGCTCTCGATCGGACTCTAGGAACTTTACGAGCAGTTCCGGAGAGCCAGGTAGTGAGCGTCTCGTGCACTCGCCGGCGATTAGACCAGGTCGCGACGTAACGCTGCAGGTTGAGGGATCCAGCACGGACATCCACGAGCGCGCCTCGAGTGTTATTGCCGCAAATGGCGATAACCTGCGCAAGGACTCACAATGTCCGTGCTGCGCACGGTATTGCGGCGAACAGATGTTTGGTACAATACGGTCATGGAAGCGTTCGCCATTCCGGATGCGCGAGACCGTCTCAATGAGGTTGTTGATGCACTCGTCGACGAGTCCATC
>PKYW01000040.1 GCA_003132805.1 Candidatus Dormiibacterota bacterium
CGGCGACGTTCATGACGTCGTCCACGCGGCCCATGAACCAGAAATACCCGTCCTCGTCGATGCGGGCGCCATCACCGGCGAAGTACTGGTCGCCGAAGCGGTTCCAGTAGGTCTCCTTGTAGCGCTCGTCGTCGCCCCAGATGCCGCGCAGCATNNTCGGTCTGCCACCAGGTGTCGACCACCGGGGTGCGATCGCCGCCGATGTGCTCGCGGTACCACATCCACGCCTCGGGATTGATCGGCTCGCCGACGGTACCGAGCAGCCGGAGACTCGAGAGGTCGTGCTTCTGGGGGAACTCGGGCCCCCACTTCATGAAGGTACGGATGGCCGTCGGCGCGCAGTAGAGGACGGTGACCTTGTACTTCTCGATGATCGACCACCAGCGGTCCTTGGCCGGGAAGTCGGGGGTGCCCTCGTACATCACGGAGGTCACGCCGTTGCCGAGCGGCCCGTAGACGATGTACGAGTGCCCGGTAACCCAGCCGACGTCGGCGGCGCACCAGTAGATCGTATCCGGCTGGATGTCGAACACCAGGTCGTGGGTGAACATCGCGTAGAGGTGATAGCCCGCGGTGGTGTGCTTGATCCCCTTTGGCTTGGCCGTGGTGCCCGAGGTGTAGAGGGTGAAGAGAAGGTCCTCGGACTCCATGTGCTCGGGTTCACAGACGTCGGACTCACCCTCGACGATGTCGTGATACCAGTGGTCACGACCCTCAGCCATCGGCACCTCGTTGCCGGTGCGGCGGACGACCACCACGTTCTTGACGGTGGGCGAGCCCTCGCAGGCCTCATCGACGCTGCGCTTCAGGGGCACGAGTCCCCCGCGGCGCCAGCCCTCGTCGGCGGTGATGATCGCGACGGCGGCGGCGTCGTTCATGCGGTCACGAACGGCTTCGGCGCTGAATCCGCCGAAGACGACCGAGTGGGCCGCCCCGATTCGCGCGCAGGCGAGCATCGCCATCGGGAGCTCCGGGATCATCGGCATATAGATGCCGACGCGGTCGCCCCGTTTGATGCCGAGCTTGCGGAGCGCGTTGGCAAACCGGCAAACCCCGGCCAGCAGCTCCGCGTAGGTGATCGTGCGGGTATCACCCTGCTCGCCCTCGAAGTGGAAGGCGACCTTCTCGCCCTTCCCGGCCTCGACGTGGCGATCCAGGCAGTTGTAGGAGACGTTCGTCTCGCCCCCGACGAACCACTTGGCGAATGGGAGATTCCACTCGAGGACGGTGTCGAAGGGCTTGTACCAGCTGATGTACTTCCTGGCTTGCTCCGCCCAGAACGCCTCGGGGTCTGCGTCGGCCGCTTCGAAGAGGCTCTGGTCGGTGACCCTGGCCTTGGAGAGGAATTCCGGGCTCGGAGCGAACGTACGCCGCTCGTCGAGCAGGGTGTCGATGGTCTTGGCCCTCTCGCTCATCGCGACCTCCTGGACGGCATCTGACGGAATTAATTGCCGCGCATTAATTGCACTAGTGCGGCAGCTTAGGCAAGCACTTCCGGGAATTTGCCCAGGTTGCCTACAAAATCGCCCGAAACCTCGCCTCGGTTGGGTGGCCGACCAGGCCGGCTGGTGACGGTTCGGCGGCGTATCGGTGTTCCGTCACGGTTTGCAACCAACTCTTCACACATTGCAATCGGGTGCGGGCCGAGATCGCGTCGATACTGGCATTCGGGGTGGACAGGTCGGTGTCACGAGGCACCACCGCTCTGGAGGATCCAACCATTTCTACGCACGCGAGGCGACTGCGCAGGCGCCGGTCTTCGGGCCAGGGGCTGGTTGAGTTCGCCATCGTCGGCGGGCTGCTCTTCTTCCTGATCTTCTCAGTAATGAACGCAGGTTTCTACCTCTATGGCGCCAACGCCATGCAGTACGCGGCCGATATCGGGGTCGCCACCATCGCCGCCGAGGGCAACTACGACAACACCGGGATCCCGGCGCCGAACAACGCGGACACCATCGCGATCTCCCGGATGGACAACGACGGACTCAACAGCACGCCACTGATCACCGTGACCGAGGTCGACGTCTATAAGGAGACCGTCACCGCCGGCGTCTTCGCTGATGCGACCTGCGGGGGGGTCACGTGCGAGAACCAGTACACGGCAACTGGAGCGGTCAAGGGCGGGACGACCATCGAGTGGAATCCCGCGGTACGCAACGTCGGCCCCACTCCTGACTACGCGAAGTTGGTCATCCACTTCTCGTACACCCTGCTGATCGGGACGATGACGTTTCAGAGCACCACGGTCAACCTCTTCCGCCTGGAGCCACAGCAGTGAAGCACGTGCGCGACAAAAGAAGCGGCCAGGCCTTGGTCGAGATGGCTCTATTGCTCCCAGTGCTGCTCATCCTCTTCCTCGGTTCGTGGACCGCTGCCAATCTCATCGACGACAACAACGCCGCCGCGCAGGCGACGCGAGCCGGCGCGCGGCTCGGCGCTGAGCTGGGCAATGGCGGATACCCGGGCGAGACGCTGGCCGCCTGCCAGCTGACCACCGCGGATCCGTGCCAGATCGACAAGGACATCATCGACCAGGTGCTTCCGATCGTTTCACCACAGCTGACCAATGCGAAGGTGATCGAGATCGACATCTACGAGCCCAATGGCTGTACCGGCACAACGCCGTTTGCCAGCGGCACCTGCCCGCCGAACAACGGTGCCTACTGCACGAGCACGCTCCAGAACTCCTATACGCCGGTATGCGCGGGCGTCACCGAATTGATCGACAAGTACACCGTGGTCGGCACCACCGCAACACTCAGCGGCACCGCCGCGTACACCCTCGATCTCCGTGATCAGACACATCCAAATGAGTCAGAGCTCGGCGTGCGCCTCGTCTTCACCTATACGTCGCCAACGCTGAGGTTCTTCAGCCAGACCGATACCCAATACACCGTTATGCGGCTCGCGCCGACAGCATGAGGATGACCATGAGACCAGAACCGAACCGGCCCGACCGGCGCTCCGCGAAGGGTCAGGCGATGGCGATCTTCGCACTCGTCTCGGTCCTGTTGTTCGTCGTCGCCGGCCTCGCCGTCGACGCGGGCTCGAGCTACCTCACCAGCAACAAGCTCGAGCGTGCTGCCGCTGCTGCGGCGCTCGCCGGCGTCGCCTACCTTCCCGGTGACTTCACCGACGCGAACAATGCCGCCCTCGTGGAAGCTGCGCGTGATGGGTTCCCCAACGCCGGGTCGAATGGAGTCTCATGCACGGCGAGCCAGTTCCCCTGCGTGCTCACGTCACAGCCGAAGACCAACGAGCTGAAGGTCACGATCTACACCTCGGTTTCGACGATCTTCCTTCGACTCGTCGGCTTCGGCGCGCACACGGTGACTCGAACGGAGACGGCCCAGTACCTTCCCCCGATCTCACTGGGACAACCTGGTTCCCAGCAGGGAGCTGATCTCTCCAGCCTCGGTGTCACCGGGTATTTCGAGCGTCAGGAAGGCTGGGGAAACCCGCGGTCCGAAGGCGACGCATTCACACCGACGCCCGATCAGAACGTCAACTCCTGCGGCCCCTCGGGAACCGACTCATGCGACGCATCGTCCTCTCCTGACTACCACACGATCAGCGCGGCCGACCAAACCGAGACGCCCGACGCGACGCTCGAATACCAGGGTGGTAACAACTACCTGATCGATCTCCCGCCGGGTGCGTCAGCCGACGTCCAGGTCTACAACCCAGCTTTCGCTGCTGACACCTGCGACGGCAGCCAGACCTCGGCCCCGTACTGCTACCACGAGGACGACTCGAGCTTCGGGGGCACGGGTGCGGTGTGCACCGAGTACTCCGCGATGGAGTACACGTTGTTCTCGGTGTCGACGCTTTCATCGCGGCTCTCGGACTCAAAGGTCGGCCAGGAGGTGTTCTACCCCTACAACGCGTCGAGCAGCCCGACGAGCTACTTCTACTACAAGCCCGGAGTCAACGGCGGGAGCTGCCCGAGCCAGACGACGGTCAGCGGCGTAGACCCGACCTATCACCAGTGGGTTTCCGTGTTGACCTACAACGCAACCAACGTGGCGGATCCGGAGAACCACAACGCGGCATCCGGCGGTGCGCCAGCCGCAGACTCCAACAGGCTCAACGGCTACATCAGCAACCCTGCGGGGGCGACCGTGGACAAGTACTACCGTCTCGAGGTGGACTCCCTGCAATGGAACGGCTGGCCTACGTGCGCCGCGACCGTTGGCCCGTGCACGCTGCCGAACTCCGCCACCGCGAACGGTGCGAACGGATACTCCGATGCGCACAAGGGCTACGCGGTGCGGCTGGTCAGTCCCGGGACATCGACCTGCACGAGCTGCGGCACCGTCTCCGGGATGGACGACATGACCGTGTTCACCCCGGTCAACGGCGCGACCAATCCCCAGTTCGCGATTCCCCTCTTCAGCATCGACCCGACCGCGTACGCGGGTGAGACGATCAACGTGGACCTGTTCGACGTCGGTGACGTCGGAGGCGGCGCGGCTTACGTCGGTTTGCAGGAGCCCGACGGTGTGACCTGGGCGACGGCGAACAGCATGACCGACCTCGGCGCCGACTTAGCAGGGTCGACACCGCCGAGCGGAAACCCCACTGTTGCGTCGTTGACAACATGGCCCGCAGGCGGTAGCTGCAACGCGTGCTACCAGACGGCCGGCTCAACTGGCGGCGCCATCTACCAGGGGCAATGGGTGCAGATCCAGATCCAGGTGCCGGCATCGTTCACGGGCCCGGGAGGCGTGGCATGCACAACAACGGGAACCTCCAACTGCTACTGGAAACTCGTCTACGACGTGGCTTCGAACGCGACTGCCGGTGACACATTCAGCGTTGAAGTCGGCTTCAGCGGTAGCCCGGACCACCTCCTGCCGTAGTCCAGACGCTCACAGCGAACTCTGAGCTTTCGCTCAGATCGCCGTGAGCCGCGGGCGGCACAGTCAGGGCATGGCTTCCCGCCCGTTCTTCGACGATCCGCCGCCGGCGTTGCCGGCTGCGCCTCCGGCGCCTCCTCGCATCCGGGGTGGCGCCGGAAGCGGCGCGGCTCCGCTGCGCTGGCTCAGGTTGCTCGTTCGCGGCCGGCAGGAGGATGCCGCGTGGGTGCGCCCCTCGCTGCTCGGGCTGCTCGGCGTCGCGGCACTCCTCTATCTCTGGGATCTCGGCGCGTCGGGGTGGGCGAACGCCTTCTATTCAGCGGCGGTACAGGCCGGGTCGACGAGCTGGAAGGCGTTCTTCTTCGGATCGTTCGACGCATCGAACTTCATCACCGTTGACAAATCACCTGCCGCGCTGTGGGTGATGGACCTCTCGGCTCGCCTGTTCGGCGTCAACGCGTGGAGCATCCTCGTGCCCCAGGCTCTCGAGGGTGTGGCCACGGTGGGCTTCACCTATCTCACAGTCCGAAGATGGTTCTCACCCGCCGCGGCTTTGATCGCCGGGGCGACCGTTGCGCTGACCCCGGTGGCGGCCCTCATGTTCCGCTTCGACAACCCCGACGCTCTGCTCGTGCTCCTGCTCACCATCGCGACATACGCGACCGTGCGCGCGATCGAGGCGGGCAAGACGAAGTGGCTCGTGCTCGCCGCGACGCTGGTGGGATTCGCTTTTCTCACCAAGATGCTCCAGGCGTTCCTGGTGGTTCCCGCGTTCGGACTCGTCTACCTCGTGGTGGCTCCGGTGTCGCTTCGGCGGCGCATCGCACAACTCGCGATTGCCGCAGTGACGATGATCGCCGCATCGGGGTGGTGGGTCGCGATCGTGCAGCTCACGCCCGCCGCGGACCGCCCGTACATCGGCGGGTCGCAGAACAACAGCATCCTCAACCTCATCTTCGGCTACAACGGATTCGGCCGGCTGACCGGCAATGAAACCGGGAGCGTCGGCGGCACCGGCGCTGCTGGTTCGATGTGGGGTCCCACCGGTCTCGACCGATTGTTCAACGCCAGCTTCGGCGGACAGGTCTCCTGGCTGCTCCCTGCCGCACTGATCCTGCTCGTCGCGGGACTGGCGTTCACGCTGACGCGCGGACGCACCGACCGCACCCGGGCCGCTCTTCTGCTCTGGGGCGGATCACTCATCGTCACGGCACTGGTCTTCAGCCTCGCCGCCGGGATCATCCATCCCTACTACACGGTTGCGCTGGCCCCGTCGATCGGCGCGCTGGTCGGCATCGGGAGCGTGCTGTTCTGGCATGAGCGCTCGCGCCTGTGGGCGCGTCTCGTGCTGGCCGCAGCCGTGGCCGCCACCAGCTTCTGGTCGGTCGTCCTGCTCGAGCGCAGTCCCGGGTTCGCCCCCGGGCTCGCCACGGCAGTCGGCGTCGTCGGTGTCGCCGCAGCGATCGCGATCGTCGGTATCCCACTGCTGCATCGGGCGGTGGTGGCAGTCGTGCTGACCGCCGGCATGCTCGCGGCATTCGCCGGGCCTGCCGCGTACACCATCAGCACGGTGCTCACGCCCCACTCGGGTGCCATCCCCTCGGCCGGACCGGCCGTCACAGCCGCCAACACCGGCGGAAGTCCGGGCGGGTTCGGTGGCGGCCTTGCCGGCCGAGGCGGCGCGCGAGGATTCCCCGGCGGATTCGGCGGCGGTGGTTTCGGCGGAGGCTTTCCTGGAGCCGGCTTCGGCAACCCCGGCGGCTTCACCGGCGGCGGCTTCGCCATCCCGCGCAGCGCCGGTGGTGGTGGCTTCGGCGGCGGCGGTGGATCGTTCCTCAACGCGAGCACGCCGGGAGCAGCGCTGGTCAAATTGCTCGAGACCAACGCGAGCCACTACAGCTGGGTTGGAGCCACAATCGACGCAAACTCAGCGGCCGGGTATCAGCTCGCGACCGAGGAGCCGATCATGGCGATCGGTGGCTTCAACGGCACCGATCCCGCGCCGACTCTCGCGCGGTTCGAGCAGTACGTCGCGCAGGGCCGCATCCACTACTTCCTCGGATCCGGCGGCGGATTCGGTGGCGGCAGCGGGACGTCCAGCGAGATCTCGCGGTGGGTGGAACAGCACTTCACCGCAACCACCGTCGACGGCGTGACCGTGTACGACCTGACCCAGCCCGCCGCCTGATCGGTTACCGGCTCGACCACGCGGCTGCGGACGTCGCATCGAGGTCGACGCTCGAATCGCTGACCCGGCGAGCCGCGCCCGGATGAGCGCCAGTCGCGTTGGCGAGGTACCAGAGCCCGAAGTTGCCGTCTGGGTTGGATGCATTCATATAGAGGAGGTTGTTCCCCGTCGACGACCATGACGGCGAGTTGCAGAGGCAGTTCGCGACCAGCACGTGCAGCGGCCCGAGCGCGTCGCCCGCGAGAGTCGCGGTCTCGAGGTCGGCGGTCTGCCCCGCGTTGGTGCACACCATGGCAACCGTGACCCCATCGGCTGCAACCGCCGGCGCGCCGCAGTCCTGCTGCGGAGTCGTCAGCGCTTTCATCGGACTGGTCGGGCTCGTCTGCAGGCCGAGGACGGTCACCACGGTTCCCTTACCCGTGTTCGCGTAGCTCGAGTAGAGCAGGCTGCCGTCCCGCAGCGGCACGGCTTCGATGTCACCACCCGTGTAGAGATCGGGCACCGACCAGCGCGTGCCGCCGGTCACTCCCGTGTCGCCGATGTTGAACGCGGCGCCGAGTGGTGCCGACCAGAGCGAGAAATCCACCTCGTAGCTCATGTTGGGTGCCGGCTTCGGCGCGTCGGTCGCGAAGAACACGCTGGTGCCATCCGGGCCGATTGCCGGCCAGAGAATCCAGTGGTCCAGCTGGAGCGTCGCCTTGCCACTCATCTGATCGTTAGCGGTCATCTGCGCGATGACGTGACCAGAGCTGGTGACGTGGTACAGGTCCGAGTACTCGTCGAACCTGCGGATCACGATCAGCGATCCGTCCGCCAGCACGCGCGGCTGTGTCCAGTCGCCCCCCGACGGCAGGCCCAGGCGGCGCACCTTCGCACCGGAGATGGCGTAGATGGAACCCTCCTGGCTCACGTAGATCGTGCCCGGCAGCTTCACCTGCGGACTGGTCGTGGTGATGATCGTTGCAGCGGTGGTGTGGGTTTGCAGCACCGCGAGAGTCCGGTTCGCCACCAGGCCGCTCGCCAGCATCAGGCAGATGAGCACTGCAGCCCGCCTCATCTCAGGACGCCACCGGGAAGTACTTGGCGACCTCCGGCCGGATCAACGCCCAGTTGGGCATGAGCGCGTCCTGTCCACCGACGTACACGCTGCTCGTGTACGGGGGCAGCAGCACCACCTGCGTGATCGCGTTGAGCGGCACCGATCCCGCGATCGGGAGCAAGCCACTCACCTCGCCGATGCTCATGTCGGTCTGGAAGTTCGATCCCAGCGACGTTGCCAGGGTCGGAATGTCCGCGATGGACGTGTACTTCGTCTTGGCACGCAGCGCGATCAGGATCTGCTGCTGCCGTTGCGACCGCGCGAAGTCGCCGTAGGCATCATCGTGGCGTGCGCGCACGTACTCGAGCGCCAGCGTGCCGCTCATGTGCTGCGCACCCGGAAGCACCAGGATCCGCTCGTAGTCGTACGGACTGCCGCCCGAGAGATCCGCCGGGTAGTAGTCGTCCATCACCGGGTTGTTGGCGATGACGTTGACGCCGCCGAGCTCGTTCAGGACCGAGACGAGGCCCTGGAGCCCGATCCACGCGTAGTAGTCGACGTGGACCTTGAGGTCGCGCTCCACGGTCTGGATGGCGCACTGAGCGCCGCCGTGAAGGAAGGCCTGATCGATCTTGCCGTTGGAGCCCGTGCAGAGCCGGACCCAGAGGTCGCGTGGGATCGACAGCATGGTCACGTGTTTCGTGGCCGGGTCGACCCGGGTGAGGATCATCGACTGGGTCAGGTAGTCGCCGTTGAACTTGGAATCGCTGTCGGAGCCGAGCAGCAGGAGCGTGAACGGCGACGTCGTCGACAGGTGCTCGCTCGCCGAGACCGGCTTGAGCTGGGCGGTTCCACCCAGGGACGTGTTGACCTGACCGGTATCTCGGAGCGCGACCTGAAGAGCGGGAAGGAAATACAGCAACACGCCGGTCAGGATCGAGAACAGGAAACCGGCCGCGATCAGGGATCCCCTGGTGATTCGCCGGCGCCCGGTTTTCAGGGACGCGCGACGTCGACGGACGCGGCGGCGGCCTGAAAGGTCGTACGTACGAGACAACCTCGAACCTCAGGTGAGACGTGGAGGAGGACGCGAGTTCAAGGACGGGCTGCGGCGCCGATCGCTGCGGCCGTCAGATGGTACCCCGAGGTCGCGTGTCGCGACCACGAAGTGCATGTACGCTCTCTGCGGAGATGAGCAAGGCGCGCCTGGAGGCTTTCAGCGACGGNNGAGCTGTTCACCCAGCTCGGCAACCACTGGCCGCAGTTCGCCGCCTACGCGGTGAGCTTCTTCAGCATCGGGATCATCTGGGTCAACCACCACGCGCGGTTCAACCTCATCGTCGTGGTCGACCGGACGCTGCTCTTTCTCAACCTCCTCTTGCTCATGTTCGTCGTGCTCATCCCGTTCGCCACCGCGACCATGGCGACCTATCTGACCAGCGGCACCGAGGACTCGCACCTCTCCATGGCGGTCTACGCGGTGGTGCTCGAGGGCATGGCGTTGAGCTTTACCGCGATATTCGAATGGTCGCTCCGCGAGGGCCGCACCCGGGTGACGGTCCCACGCAATCAACGCGGCAGGGCACGCCTGCGCGCGTCGCTCGGAACCGTCGTCTACGCGGCCGTCTTTGCGAGCGCGTTCATCAGCGCGCCGGTGGCCCTTGCGCTGGCCGGCATCACAGCCGTCTATTACGTCTTCGCGCCGCTGCCCCACAATGAGGTGCAGGAACTGACCGCGGGACCGTGAGCGAGGTTGGTGCCGCCCCGGGTCTCAGCAATGTCACAGGCAGGGCTCAGGCCGCCCTGAGCCTCCAGCGGCATGCTGATAAGGCGTCACCAAACTGAAAACCTCGGAGCCGCATGATGACCAACGAGATGCAGGACTACCTCCCTCCCACTCCGCCGCCGCCGCCCCCGCCCCCCGCCGAGCCGGTGGGCGCCTCGTACAGCCCTTGGTCATTCGACCCCCAGTGGGGTCCCCCGAGCTGGCCGTCCACTCCACAGCGTCCGAACGGAAGCTCCGGGCTTCGTCGCACCGCGCTTGCCGCTTTCGCGATCATCTGCGTCGGCGCAGGCGGCGGCACCGCCTGGGCGCTGACCACCACCTCGGCCTCCACCCCGTCGTCGAATGGATCGACCCTCACTCCGGGGAACTCGAACAGCACCGGGAACACCCCGAGCATCGGCAGCACCAATCCGTCAACCGGCTCGATCTCGGCGGCGACCGTCGCGAAGATCGACTCGGCATTGGTGGACATCACCGCTGATGAGGCCGCCGGCAACGGTGAGGTCGCCGGGACCGGGATGATCATCAGCTCCAACGGGCTGGTGCTCACCAACAACCACGTCATCGACGACACCATCAACATTCATGCCCAGATCGACGGCACCGGCACCAACTACACGGTGAAGGTGATCGGCTACGACGCGAAGGATGATGTCGCGCTCGTCCAGCTCCAGGGCGTCTCCAACCTCCCCACGGTGCCGATCGGCAACTCCTCGAATGTCTCCGTCGGAGACGCGATCACGGTGCTCGGCAACGCGCTCGGGAAGGGCGGGACGCCGGCCCAGGTGAGCGGCACCATCACGGGGATCGGCGCGCAGATCACAGCGAGCGATGACAGCGGCGACAACGAGACCCTGACCGGCATGCTGCAGGTCAGCGCCGCCATCGAGCCCGGTGATTCGGGTGGCGCGGAGGTCGACTCCTCGGGCCAGGTGATCGGCATGACGACCGCGGGTCAGACCTCGGGGAATCCCGGCCAGGAGACCGGTTCCACCACGGGGTTCGCCATCCCGATCAACAAGGCGATGTCGATCATCTCCGAGATCCGCGCCGGCAGCGGCACCAACATCCATATCGGCAACGCCGCGCTGCTCGGTGTCGCGGTCTCCGTGAACCAGCCCGGCCTCGATGGCAGCACCCCCAACTGCGCGACCTCGGAGGCCACGAGCGGAGCCTGGGTGAGCCAGGTCACCGGGAACCCCGCAGCGAGTGCCGGGGTGACGGTCTGCGGGCGGATCACCAGCATCGGCGGTACCACCATCGCCAACAACAACGATCTCCACAACGCCATGGAGTCATTCCAGGTGGGCCAGAGCGTGAACCTGACCTGGATGGACGCCTCGGCGGTCAGCCACAGCGCCACGATCACCCTCGGCCAGGCCACCTTCCCCGACTGAGCTTCCCTCGGGACGGCGCAGCCTGGCGATTCCGGGCGGCGCCGTCGGGGCTGGCTCTCCGGTATCCCATCGCCCGTAACACCCGCGATTCCAGCGCGTCATGACGCGTTTGAAGCGACGAGGATATAACTCAGTCAGCCCCTGAGGGGGGCCCGCCCCGAGCCGGCGCCAGGCTCGCGCGGGAGATCGCGATGCACAGGACTGTGTGACGTGCCACGAGGTTTGGTGAAGACCAGGCAGCGTGCGGCTGATGCCAGGGCCGGCCCGGAGAACCGGCCCACGGCGAGCGCTGGGGGCGTCACGCCCATCTGGGCCCTGAACATCTGCATGTGCCTCGTCGCGGCAGTGGTGTACGTGGTCGCCGTGGCGCCCCTGCGCCAGTCCGGCGGCACTCCGGTCCTGTGGAGCGTCGCGGCGCTCGTGGTCGGATTCGCCGTGGGCGAGTGGTGGCGCGTCTTCATCCACTTCCGCAAGGAGTCCCAGTCGTTCTCGCTGAGCGAGATTCCCCTGGTGATCGGCGTGTTCGTGCTTGCGGGCGATCCCGGCGAGCTCGTGCTCGCGCGCATCCTTGGCGCCGCCATCGGGCTGGGCCTGATCCGCCGGCAGGAGCCGATCAAGCTCATCTTCAACCTGGCCAGCTTCGCGATCGAGACCGAGACCTTCTCGATCCTCGTGCATCGCATCTCTGGAACGAGTCCGACCACCCCATCGACGTGGCTGTGGATGCTCCTCTTCATGTCGATCGCGTCTCTGCTCGGATTGGCATTCACGGCACTCGCCATCTCGCTCGCGGAGGGACGGCAGTCACCCAGGCAATGGGTGCAGCCGATCGTCATCGTGCTCATCGGCGGCTTCGCGAACTGCAGCCTCGGACTGGTCGTCGTAGCGCTGTACAACATCGATGGTTCAGCGCTGCTGCTGCTGCTCACGCCGCTCGCCGCCATTGGGGCTTCGTACGTGCTGTACACGCGCGAACATCAGAAGCATCAGCGGCTCCAGTATCTGTACGAGTCGAGCGACATGCTGCAGCGCGCCAGCTCTGACGGCGCGGCGATTCCCGAACTCCTTGATCAGCTCCGCAAGGTGTTCCGGGCTGACATCGCAACCGTGTCTTTGCTACCGGTGGCGACGGGTACTGTGTCGTGGCGCACCATCAGCACGTCTCGCGGGACGAGTGACAACGTCGACACCGTGCTGAGCGCAGAACACCTGGAGCGCTTCGTCCCGCTCCTCGACGAGAGCAAGCGCGGGTTGATCGTCACGCCGTCAACGTCTGATCCCGACCTCCGCGAATGGTTGCGCGAGCAGGGGTACACCGATGCGATGGCAACGCTGCTGCAGGGCGAGGGCATGTTGCTCGGGACTCTCATCGTCGCCAATCGGATGAGCGGTGTCGGCACCTTCGACACCGACGACCTGCACCTGTTCGATGCCTTCGCCGCGCAGACCAGCGTCGCGGTGCAGAACACGCGCCTCGGTCATCGCCTCCGCCAGCAGGCGTTTCACGACACGCTGACCGACCTCGCCAACCGCGCGCTCTTCATGGATCGCCTCGAGCACGCGCTGACGCGCCGCGAACGCCATGACGAGTCGCTCGCGGTGATGTTCCTCGACCTCGATGATTTCAAGGAGATCAACGACAGCCTCGGTCACATGGCGGGTGACGAGCTGCTCGCACGCGTTGCCGACCGCCTCAAGCTCGTGCTCCGCGCGTCGGACACGGCAGCACGGTTCGGTGGCGACGAGTTCGCCATCCTCGTCGAGGAAACCGCGGATCCCGAGGACACCATCCGGGTCGCCGAGCGCGTGGTCTCGGTGTTCAAGCGACGCTTCGTCGTCGCCGGGCGTGAGGTCACGATCAGCGCTTCGGTGGGCGTCGCGGTGACCGCGACACGGGACATCAGCGCGGAGGAACTCGTGGGGCAGGCGGACGTCGCGATGTACCGCGCCAAGGTGAAGGGCAAGGACACGTATGAGGTCTTCCAGCCGGGGATGCAGGACGTGGTCGCGCGCCGTCTCGAGGTTCGCACCGACCTCGAGCGCGCCATCGATCGCCACGAGCTCGTGGTCCTCTATCAGCCGATCGTCGACCTCACCACGAGCACCCCTGTCGGCGTCGAGGCACTCGTCCGCTGGAAGCACCCACGCTGGGGCATGGTGGTGCCCGCGGAGTTCATCGGCATCGCCGAGGAGACCGGCATGATCCGCGAGCTCGGCTTGCACGTGCTCGAGGAGGCGTGCCGGCAGTGGCAAGAGTGGCAGGTCGAGCTGATCGACGAGCCGGCATTCACGGTGAGCGTCAACGTCTCGCCGCGACAGCTGCGCGACCCGAGTTTCGTGAGTGAGGTGTGGCGCATCCTTACCCGAGCCGGGCTGCCACCCTCGCACCTCACCCTCGAGATCACTGAAAGCTTCATGGTCGACGACCCCGAGAGCGCTCGGGACCGCCTGCGCGAGCTCAAGGGCCTCGGCGTGCGCATCTCGATGGACGACTTCGGCACCGGCTACTCGTCGCTGGCGTCGCTCCAGGACCTGCCCCTCGACATCCTCAAGATCGACAAGCTCTTCGTCGACCATGTCGCCGAGGATCCCCGCCGGACGGCGTTCGCGCAGGCGATCATCCGGATGGGCAAGACGCTCGGCCTCGGCCTCATCGCCGAGGGCGTGGAGACGGCCGAACAGGCCGAACGGCTCCAGAGCCTCGGCTGCCGGTTCGCCCAGGGCTTCTACTTCTCGCGACCGGTGCCCGCAGAGGAGATCCAGCGGATGCTCCACGCGTCGCACGCGATGCGTCTCGCCGGTGGACGCTGGGCGGAGGTGGAGCCCGCCAAGCGGCCAAGGCTGCGGGTGCTCGAGGAGACCGCCTAGAGCGAGAGCCAGGCGTTGCGTCGGGGTCTGGACGAGACAATGGGCCGCCCGATGAAACGAGCGAGGACGGACACCATGGCCACGCCGGACCGCCGCAGCATCCTCATCGACGCCTACGAGAACGCGGCGGTGATCGTCTCTGGGATAAGCCCTGACCAATTGCGCAACGCCACACCTTGCCGCGGTTACGACGTAGCGGGGTTGATCGACCACGTCGTCGAAGCCGGACACCGAGCTGCCGCCCTCGGCCGCGGGCAAGCGCCCCCGTCAGGGGACGCATCCCCGCACGTGGAGCTGACTGACGCGCCCGACCGGCTGCGGAGCGCCGCCCAGGAGGCGGCGGCGGCGTGGGCGGACGATACCCGCCTCGTGACAACGGCAACCATGCCCTGGGGTGAGCAGTACACGGGGACCGCCCTCATCGACATGTATCTGCTCGAGTTAGCCGCCCACGCGTGGGACCTGGCCCGGGCCACTGGACAGCTGGATCGACTCGCCTCCACCCTCGCAGCGCCGGCACTGAGTGGGGCGCACGCCTTCATCAAGCAGGAATTCCGGGACATGGTGAGTCCCGGTGCCCCCTTCGGCGCCGAGGTACCGCCACCTCCCGGCGCCAACGACTGGGAGCGCTTCGTGGCGTTTACGGGACGCGACCCGCGAGCGCGGGTCACGCAGAGCAGCTAACTCTGGCTCACCTTCGCGCCACGGATCTGGCCGTGGAGCGCTTTGAGCGTGGCGACAAAGATCTCCGAGAAGGTGGGGAAGGGCTGGATGGTGTCACGCAGCACGTCGAGGGACACGCGGGCTCGGATGGCCAGCGTGGCCTGCTGCAACCACTCGCCTGCCTCCGGGCCGACTGCGTATGCGCCGACGAGCCGTTCACCGTCGCTGAGGAGGGTCAGGAAGCCGCGCGACTGAGCGTATGCGCGAGTGTAGGTCGCGGTCTTCGCAACGTCCGACAGCGGCGTGGTTGCGCTGAACCTCGCTTCGTCTGCGCCAACCGCGGCGACCTGCGGGTCGGTGTAGACGACGTTGGGAATCGCCTCGTAGTTGGCCTCGCGAGGATCGCCGAGGATGTTGGCGGCGACAACCTCCCCTTGATACTTGCCCACGTGGGTCAGCAGCCGGATGCCGGTGGCATCACCGATCGCCCACAGCCGCTCGCCGGCTCGCATATGGGAGTCGACCGGGATGCCGTGTGGAGTGGCGTTGACGCCGACCGTCTCGAGCCCAATCCCAGCGACGCGCGGACGCCTGCCGGTGCAGACGAGCAGCCGGTCACCACGTGGTTCGCTGCCATCGTCAAGAGTGAGGACGTAGTCATCGCCGTCACGCCGGGCAGCGGTGACCTTTCGGCCCAGGACCAGCTCGACACCGTCGCTCTCGAGCGTCGCAGCCAATGCATCCCCAAGAGGAGCCGGCTCGCGTCCGAGCAGCCGTGGCGCGCCCTCGACGACGACCACCTCGCCGCCAAGGCGTCTTACCGCCTGAGCCATCTCGACACCGACCGGGCCCCCGCCGAGCACGAGCAGGCGGTGAGGGATCGACTTCATCCCGGTCACTTCGCGGTTGGTCCAGACGCCGTCGATATCGGACAGACCGGGGATCGGTGGAATGAAAGGATCTGAGCCGGTCGCCAGGACGACGTTGGTGGCGGTGTGCTGCACGCCGTCCACGTCGACGACGCCCACGCCGGCGACCCGGCCCGTTCCGCGCAGGAGCGCAATGCCCTTGTCCGCCAGCCAGCGTTCCTGACCCGCGTCGGAATAGTCGGCGACCATGAAGTCGCGCCAGGCCAGCGCGGCCTTGACGTCAACCTCAGCGCTTGCGGTCGCATCACTCGCGCCGTGCACCGCTTCGCCAGGGCGCAGCAGTGTCTTGGACGGGATGCACGCCCAGTACGAGCACTCGCCGCCCACCAGCGCGCGCTCGACGAGCGCGACGTGCAAACCGCCATCGGCCAGCTCACCGGCGCAGTGCTCTCCCGGCGACCCGCCGCCCACGACGATGACGTCGTACGCGCTCACGTGCTCGCTCCATTGGCGCGCTGGTCGGGTCGCCCGCTCTGCTCGTCCACCATGTACTGGCAACGAATCTTGCCATCTCTCGGCTGCCTTGATGGCGTCACCAAAGGCCGGGGCTTGCGTCCTGACTCGCTTCTGTTGGGTCTTTCCCAGGATGCACTGACGGATCACTCAGGAACGCGCCGTAAGCTCATCGCGATCTCCATGAAGTGCAACACGTGGTGGGCCGGGGCTCTCCTGCTGGCCCTGGTCACCGCATGTGGCGGGACGACCAGCGCATCGCCTTCGCCCGCCGCGCTGGTCAGCATCGGTGACGGACTGCACGGACCGGCGGGGCTGCACGCGTCGGTCTTCGCGCGCGATCTGACTCACGCCGCTGCGCTCGCATTCGATCCGCAGGGCCGGCTCTGGGTCGCCACTGCCGCGTACGACTACGCCGGCGACGACGGCGTCTACGTCGTCGACCACTCGGGCGCAACGCCCACCCTGGTGATCACCGGCCTGCGCACGCCGCTCGGCCTGCTCTGGTACTCGAGCTCGCTCTACGTCGCGTCAACGAGCCGGGTCGACGCGTACAGCGACTTCAATGGAACTCGCTTCGTTTCCCACCGGACCGTGCTGAGTCTTCCAACGGGTTCCGGTGAGGTCAACGAGCTCGTGCTCGCGCCGGACGGCAGGATGCTCCTCGGCATCACCGCTCCATGCGACCACTGCACACCGGCGCTGACGGTGTCGGGATCGATCGTGTCCTTCCTGCCCGATGGGACCGGCCTCACTGAGTTCGCCACCAGGATTCGCGCGCCGGTGGGGCTGGAGTTCTACCCCGGGACCAACGACCTGTTCGTGACCATGGATCAGCGCGACGACCTCGGAGCGCGGACGCCGGGCGACTGGCTTGCCGTGGTGAACGATGGTGAGTCGTGGGGATTCCCCGCCTGCTACGGGCAGGGCGGCAGCGCGTGCGCCGGTGTGCCGGCGCCGGTAGCGGTGCTCGACAAGCACGCCGCGGTGAGTGGCGTCGCCATCGTGACCGGGCAGCTCGGCGCCGCAGTGGGAACCAAGGCGCTGGTGGCGGAGTGGGCGAAGGGCGTCGTCGACGCGGTGACCCTCACCCGCGTGGGCGGCGGCTACACGGGGACGGTGGCGAAGTTCATCACCGGACTGAGCAACCCGGTCCCGGTGATCCTCGGACCCGACAACGCCCTCTACGTGGGCGACTGGGGTGCGGGGATCGTGTATCGCGTCGCCGGGCCGGCCTGACCCTCAGAAGATCGCGTTGATGCGCGCGAGGATCTCCGGCGTGAGCTTGTCCAGCACGTCGAGCGCGCCGAGATTCTCGCGAACCTGCTCCACGCGGCTCGCGCCGGTGATCACCGTCGACACGTGCGGGTTGGACGCGCACCAGGCGATCGAGAGCTGGGCAGGCGTGACCCCAAGCTCACGCGCGATCACACCGAGCTCGCGCACCTTGCGGTTGGCTTCGGGGTCGGTGACATCCGCCTTGAGCCATCCATAGCCGCGCAGCGTGGCCCGGCTTCCGGGCGGGACGCCGTCGATGTACTTCCCGGTGAGCAGGCCCGATGCGAGCGGGCTCCAGGTGGTCAGGCCCAGGCCGATCCGTTCGTAGAGCGGAGCGAATTCCCGTTCGACCTTGTCGCGCTCGAAGAGGTTGTACTGCGGCTGCTCCATCACCGGCTTGTGCAGGTGATGCCGGTCGGCGATCTCCCACGCCTCGAGGATTGCCTCGGCGCTCCACTCGGACGTGCCCCAGTACAAAGCTCGTCCCGAGCTGATGATGTCGTGCATCGCCCACACGGTCTCCTCGATCGGCGTGTCGGCATCCGCACGGTGGCAGAAGATGAGGTCGAGGAAATCCAGGCCAAGACGGCGCAACGACCCGTCCACCGCATGGAGCAGGTACTTGCGATTGAGGGTGTTGCGCGTGTTGACCGAGTCCTCGATTCCCCAGTAGAACTTGCTCGAGATCACATACGTATGCCGCGGCCAGCCGAGCTCGGCGATCGCCTCGCCCATGATCGATTCCGAGCGTCCACCTGCGTAGACCTCGGCGTTGTCGAAGAAGTTCACTCCCGCGTCGTACGCGGCGGCGAGACAGTCGCGAGCGCTGCTCCCCGCGAGCTGGGGCCCGAAACTCACCCACGAGCCAAACGAAAGGACACTGACCTGGAGCCCCGAGCGACCCAGGTGCCGATACTGCATCTCCATGACGCTCGAGGATAGAGACCTGGTGCGGAGTCGCGACTCGCGCCGCCGGCGATGAGTGCGATCGACACCCTCACCGGCTGGATCGCTGCGGGGCTCTTCGGCGTGGCCATCGCGTCATCCCTCGTCAACCGCTGGCGGCTCTCCGCGGGACGGAGTTTCTCGATGGGCTGGTTCCGTGCTCACAACTGGCTCGGCGCGGTGGCAACCGTCGCGGGCGCGGCCCACTGCCTCTCATCGGTGACCCGCAACGCACTGCCGGCAGGTGAGGAGATCGGGATCTGGGCGGGTGCCGCGGCGGTGGGCCTGCTTGTCCTGACCGCTTTCGCGGGCAGCGGTCTCTCTGGCGCAAAGGGCGACGCTCGCCGCCGGATCCGGCGCAATCACGTCGCCACCATGTTCGCGGTGCTGGCCGTGGGCATCGTGCATACCGCGCTGAACGGGCCGCTTGCGGGGAGATAGCCTGGTTCGATCGGCAGCCGCCGGCGGGAGATGATCTATTCCGATCTGCCGCGCCCGTCGAACGGGACTCTGGCAAGATGGTCGTCCGCACTCGCGGGCATGTGATGACGGACCTGATGCGCGATCGTGGGAGGCACGCCTGAATGACCGAGGCCACTGAGGCTGCTTCTCCGCCCGGCGCGGGGACGCAGCCCGCCACTCCCGCTCCCCCGGCGAGCGAACTCGATCCGCGCCGCTGGCTCGCTCTGGCGAGCGTGATGACGGCGCTGTTCATGGTGCTGCTCGACGTCTCGATCGTCAACGTGGCGCTGCCGTCGATCGGCCGCGATCTCGGCGC